>NZ_BAABLV010000024.1:0-101575 GCF_039544535.1 Tessaracoccus lubricantis | reverse complement strand
GCGGTGTTGTCGCGCACGCCGGACATGTCGGTGGTGCCCTGGAAGCTGACGGGTTTGTCGGCACCCGAGAACACGTTACCGGCGACGACTGGCGCGCCATTTGAAGCAAACACCCTGCTCCGCACGAATGCGTCGTTGGTCAGGTTGATCTCACCGTTGGAGTGCACGGAGTAGCCCGTCACCGCCGTCTGGCGCAGACTGAGCCGGGAGCCCGGGTCTGCGGTGAGCGCGACCAGACAGTTCGGGTTGGGGTCACAGTAGTTGGTGAGCGAGACGCGGCTGGTCGCCGTACCCTCGAAGACGATCTGGCCGCCGGAGCCGACCGAGACGTTGCGGCCGGTGAGATCGCTGCCTGCTGTGACGAGCAGGATGTGTGAGCGCACGTTGACGTCGCAGCCGAGCACCAGGGTGCCCGACCATATCTCGTTACGGGTGAGGCTGCCGCACAGAGTGGGGACGGAGGGAGTCGCGGAGACGGGATTGGTCCAGGGTCCGACTCCCGGGTCACGGGTGAGACGGGCGCGCAGCCAGACGGCGGTGCCGTTGGGAGCGGTGAGGCTCAGTATCCCTGCTGAGGCGGGAGCAGTACCGACGGTGACCCAGGGGCCGGTGGCCGTCGATGCGCGCTCGACAACAACCGTCAGCCCAGATTCGGCAGGCGGGGCCCAGCGCAGCGCGGCCAGGTTGTCGCCGGCCAAGGCAGCGACACCCTCCAGGGGGGGCAGCACAGCAAAGTAGGTGTAGACCGAGGGTGCAGAGGTGCCGATGGCCGTGCGGACGGTGACGTTCACTGCTCCCTCGGCGTTGCTTGGGGCAGTGAAGGTGAGCTCGGTGGCCGAGGCCGAGGTCCACGTGACGGCCTTCCCGCCGATGGTCACGGCGTTGACGTCGATCAGGTCGGTGCCGCTGACGGTGACGCGGGTGCCGCCGGTGATGGGTCCGCTGGCTGGGGAGATAGAGGTGACCGTCGGTGGTGCCGGGATGCGGATGGGCGCCGACGCTTGGGAAGCGGGGCTGGCTCCGACGGCGTTGATTGCCTTGACCGTGCAGGCGTAAGAGGCACCTGGGGTGAGCCCGGTGACGGTGAGTGGGGAGCGGGTGCCTGTGGCGCTGCGCGTGGAGCCGGCGGTCGAGGTACAGGTGGCGGTGTAGCCGGTGATCGGCGAGCCGCCGTCGTCGGGTGTGGAGAAGGCGACCGCCAAGGTGGCCGCGGTACGGGTGGCGGTGACGTTGCCGGGTGCTTTGGGCTCAGTCTTGACCGGTGTCGGGGACGGCTCCGGTGCGGCGGTGGGAGTCGGGCCAACCGTCGGGGGGGCCGGGGCGGCTGAGACCGGGAGCCGGACCATGGAGTTGAAGACCCACTGGACTCGCCATTCGTAGCCCGTGTTCGTCTTGGCGATGACGCTGGCCTCGATGTACGTGCGGCAGGCGCCTCTGCCGGTGTTCTCGTTGTCGCATTCGGTGCGCCACTTGCGGCCGTCGTTGGCCGTCCACTGGGAGGTGCCACCTACGACACCGGAGGCCGCCAATGGGTTGTTCTTCCACAGTTCGCGGGGTGAGGTCTTGTAAGTGAGGTTGTTGAACGCCCACCCGTTGTCTTGGACGAACTTACCCTTCTCGAAGCTGATCACGGTGGCCCAGATCTCAGTGCGGCAGCGCTCGGTCGCGGAGTACGGCTCGCATTGAGTGCGCCATTGCCTGCCGTTGACGAGGTGGGTGCCGGGAGTGATGTACACGTCGACATTCGCGTTGGCCGGTTGAGGCCCTGCACCAATTCCCGTCATGGCCAGTGCTGCCACGACACCGAGAACGACAAACCTGCTTGTGATATCCATTTGAGTGCCCCTTCACTGCGGCGAAAGTTAGCATGAAGGCCCCTGAGGAGGAAGAGTCCACCGACCCGGCTATCTCCCGCATCAGTCATCGACGCTTCGGCGCATCCGTCTCAGCGCCCCGAGCGGCGCCTGGCGACACCGCGGCCATCAGCGGGCGCCCAGCGCGCCGTTCAGGTCGGCGTCGGGGGAGTCGACGATCAGGAGGCGCACCTGGTCGCCCCTGACGCCGACGGTCTCCGACCACACGGTGCCCAGGTTGCGGCGCCCCACCCAGGTGTCGTCGGTGGCGCTGACCTTCTCCGTGACGGTGCCGACACAGGCCTCAGCCTGACGCAGCCACTCGGCGAAGTACGCCGAGGCGTCGGTGGCGGTGGCGAACTCGAGCGTCAGGCCCACGCCGGCGTGGCCCGCGTCGTCGCTGAGGTTGCCCTCGAGGGCCGCCACGGGCTGCGGGTAGGGGCGGATCTCCGTGCAGCCCAACGCGACGGCGGCGTAGGCCGAGTGCTCCGGCGAGGTGGCGTGCACCCAGGTGTCATTGCCCATGAACCCCTCGTCGGGGCTGCCGGGCCTGGCGGTGGGCCGCCATCCCTCGGCCGTAGCGACGTCACCGGGGGCGAGCCCGCCGGCCGTGCTGGGCGCCGGTGCGGTGGGCGCCGGGGGCGGCTCCGAGGGCGGAGCGGCGGTTCCCGCGGAGGCGCTCGAGGCCGGGGTTCCTGCGGGGCTGGGGTCCACCGTCGGCGTGGCGGTCGGCGGGGAGGGCTCGACGGTGGGCTCAGCGCTGGGCGTGGAGGTGGGCCCGGCGGCCGTCGAGGTGCTGGGTGAGGCCGGGGCCACCGTCGGCTCCGGCGCGGGAGCGGGCGCGCAGCCGCCGAGCGCCAGGACGACGGCGGCGCCCAGGACCCGGGACCGTCCGGCGGTCATCGCTTCTCGAAGTGGTGCCAGTCCCAGCCCGAGAACCAGCTCCAGCCGTGCGACTGGAACGCCTTCACCGGCGCGCTGCTGTTGGTCAGCATGCCGGGCACGACGGGGGTGCGCAACACGTGCGCGGTGCTGGGGTGCCACTTCCCGGTGGGGTCGCGGTAGGGGTTCTGCCAGGGGTTGACGTCGACGGCGTAGCCGTAGCTGTGCGGCGACATCGCGTACGGGTTGCCCACCACCGAGCGACAGTTGAAGCCGGAGGTGTTGTTGGCCGCCATCATCGCGATGTCGTCGGCGCCGAACACGTTGGGGTTGGTCATCTGGTACACGGGGAAGCCGGCCTCGAACGTGCGGCGGAAGACGTCGGCCACCTCGGCCGCGCGGGAGCGGCGCACGATGATCTCGCCGCGGTAGACCCGCCCGTCCATCGACTGCTGGTTGATCCGGACGGTGCTCAGCCCGCTGGGGCCGACGGGGCAGCCGCTGCGGTAGGTCAGCGCCACCTCCGCGGCGGTGGTGTTCGTGATGACGGCGTTGGCGATGCGCACGCGTTCGATGCCCAGCATGGCTGAGCTGGGGATGGTCGAGCCCCACGGCAGCGTGGCGCACACCCTCACCTGCGCGGTGCCGAGCGTGCCGTGGCCGTGCCGGTGGCTGATGCGGTAGGAGCCGTCGGCAGCCGTGCGCGCGTCGCCGGCCCTGACCCAGCCGCCGGGGACGGCCGCCCAGGCCTCGACGAGGAGGTCGCCGATGGCGGGCGTGGTGCGGCCGGTGATGGTGGCCGTGCCGAGCGGGTCGATGCGGGTGGGGGCGGTGAGGGTGACGTCTGCCCTGCGCAGTTCCACCGCCCGGTTGGCCTGCCCGCCGGCGGCGGTGGCGACGACGGTGGCCGCGCCGTCGAAGCCCCCCTCGACGCTGGCGGCGAACCCACCGCCGCTGAGCGTGACGGTGGCGGACGAGCGGACGGTGCCGGCGGAGTCGCGCAGCTCGACGGTGACCTCGTCGCCGTCGGTGCCGCCGCTGACGGTGCCGGTCACCCGGATGCTGCCGAGCCGGTCATAGAGCACCCCGGTGGGATAGCCGGGGTGCTGCACCGCGCCAAGCGTCACGGTGGCGACCATCGCCTCGGCGAGCGGGCTGGGGCTGGGCGACAACGCTGCCTCAGTGCTGGCCTCGGGGCTGGGTGACAGTGCTGCCTCGGGGCTGGGCGATGCCGTGTCGGCTGAGGCGGTGGCCTCCGGAGCGGCAAAGCGCAGGCCGCCCACCGCCGAGCTGCGAGCGCCGGGGACGCAGAACTCGGTGCTGACGCCGGTGTCGGTGAACCGCACGATGTTGTTGAACACCCACTCGCTGCGGGCGACGTACCCTCCCGCCGAGCCGCGGGTGTAGGTGGTCATCCAGATCGACGAGCGGCAGGCCCCGCGCCCCGTCCACGCCGTGTCGCACTCGGTCTTCCAGCGGCGACCGCCGCTGGTGTGCTCCCCCGGCGTGGCCAGCACGTTGCCCACCCACTGAGCGCGGGGTGAGGGCTTGTAGGTGAGGTTGTTGAACGTCCAGTCGTACGTCTCGACGTACCGGCCGCCCGTGTAGGCGATGGTGGTGGCCCTGATCTCCGTGCGGCAGCGCTCCACCGTCGACGAGTAGGCCTCACACGTGGTGCGCCACTGGCGTCCGTTGAGCGTGTGGGTGCCGGGGGTGGTGTAGACGTCGAGGGCCTGGGCCATCGGCGCCGGCGGGACGACGGCGAAGCCGAGGGCCAGCAGCAGGCACAGCAGGACGGTGTGTAGGGCGCGTCGTCGCAGCATCGGGCCACCTCCTGCCGGTCACCCTAACAGCGCACCCTGTCCAGGCAACACCCTTCGCGGGCCCGCCAAGGAGGGGAACCGCTTGTCAGGCCCAGTCGAGGGTGCGCCCCGACACGAAGCGGCGGGGTTCGCCGTCGACGGGGTCGGGGAACTCGAGCGAGTGGGCGAGCAGCCGCAACGGGGTGGAGAAGTCGTCGATCTCGGTGGGCAGCACCTCGGGGTACAGCGGGTCGCCGAGCAGGGGGATGCCCAACTGGTCGAAGTGGGCGCGGATCTGGTGGGTCTTGCCGGTCAGCGGCCGCACCTCGTAGAGCGCGTACCCGCCGCGGACCTCGATGACGTCGATGTCGGTGAACGCGTTGGGTTCGCGGTCGAGGGCCTCGGCCTGCATGGTCCCTACCCGCTTGATGAGGTGCGACTCCACGCGCTGCGGGAAGCCCAGCCCCTCGTCGAAGGGGGCGATGGCGCGGTAGACCTTGACGGCGGAGCGGCTGGTGAACACCGAGTGGTAGGCCGCGCGCCAGCGCTTCTCGGTGGTCATGAGCAGGACGCCGGCGGTGCCGCGGTCGAGGCGGTGCGCGGCGGAGAGCTCGGGCAGGCCCAGCGCCTGGCGGGCCTTCACCACGACGCTCTGCACGACGTGCCGGCCTCGGGGGATGGTGGAGAGGAAGTGCGGCTTGTCGAGCACCACGATGCGCTCGTCGCGGTGCAGCACGGTCAGCTCGCCGGGGACCTCCGCCTCGTCGCGGAGTTCGCGGTGGAACCAGACGAACGTGTGCGGGCGGTAGATCTCGCGCCCGGTCCAGGGCGTGCCGTGGTCGTCGACGAAGGCGCCGCGGGCGAGCATCTCGTCGACGTCCTCCGGGGAGGGTGCGAGCTTGTGGATGAGCCAGTCGCGCATGGTGGGCCACGGCAGCGCGTTGGCGGGGTCACGGTCTGGGGTGCGGACCCAGGCGGCCTGCAGCCCGTGGCGGGGCGGCAGCGGCGACTTGGGTGGCATGTGCTCCTCCGATTGGCGGCGAGGGTGGGATTCGAACCCACGGAGCGTTGCCACTCGGCCGCTTTCAAGGCGGCTGCACTAGTCCACTATGCGACCTCGCCAGTGCCTCACCATGGTAGCGGGTGGCGGCGGGTAGGCTCTGCCCATGGCAGAGACGGTCTACCTCATCCAGCCGCGCCCGCCGGTGCGGGCCTTCGCTATCGCCGCCGTGGCGAGCCTGCTCGGGGCCGTGGTCCTGGTGGCGGCGCTGAGCACCGGCTGGCACTGGGCGTGGGCGCTGCTCGGCGGTCTGGTGATGGTGGCCGGCCTGCTCCTGCTGGTGACGGCGTTCATGTCGATGAACCGGCTGGCCGTGCAGGTGACGTTCGACGCGGAGGGGTATCGGGTCAGCGGCCGCGAGGTCGAGGGCGAGGGCCAGTGGGTGGACGTGACGAAGGTCACCCAGACCCAGAGCGGCAACCGCGTGACCATCCACCACGGCCCGGAGCGGGCCACCTACCTGATGTTCCCCGGCAACGACCCGAAGCAGGTCGACGAGGTGGTCGCGGACCTGCGCGGACGCCTCCGCGCCGTCAAGGGCGTCTGACCCGCCCCCTGAGCCAGCCGTCTGCTTGTTCCCTGAGCCAGCCGCCTGCGGCTGGTCGAAGGGCCCTAGGCCTTACTCCGCTTCGCCCGTCCAAGCGCACGCGTCGGTGACGGTCTGTGCGCCTTCCTGCAGTTCCTGCGGGGTGGCGGACGCCGACGGCGACGCCGTCGTCGGCTTCTTGCTGGGGGCCGCCGTGGTGGGGGCTGCCGACGTCGGCGCGACCGCCGTCGGGGAAGGCTTCGGCGGGTTCAGCGCATCCTCGACGGCTTGGCGCATGGCGTCGAAGTCGGGGTCGGCGTAGGAGTAGCCGTTCTTGCCAGGCGAGTAGACCAGCCGCTGCACCTTGGCGTCCTTGACGCGGAAGGCGAGTTGCACGAAGGCCTTGAGGTCGCGCTGGGGGATGTCGGTGGTGACCATGTGCGACGCGGCCTGTGCGATGCCCTCGTAGCTGGTGAGCATCGTCGCGGGGTTGGCCTGCTTGATGACGGCGTCGATGAGGCACGACTGGCGCGCCATCCGCGAGTAGTCGGAGGTGGTCTTGCGGCTGCGGGCGTACCACATGGCGTCATAGCCGTTGAGGCGCTGGTTGGGGCCGGGCATGAGGCAGCGGTCCTCGTCGCGGCAGTTGGTGGCGGTGCCCTTCGGCAGGGGCTCGTTGATGTTGACGACCACGCCGCCCATGGCGTTGATGAGCTGCTGGAGGCCGTCGATGTCGAGCATCATGAAGTAGTCGATCTCGAGGCCGGTGATGCCCTGGACGCCTTCCTTCAGTGCCTCGGCGCCGCGGTAGGTGTTGCCTTGGAGGAGGTCTGGGTAGTCGAGCTCGACCTTGGCCCAGATGCTGTTGACCAGCCAGTCGGCCTCGGGCTCGCCGCGGAAGCCGCGGGGGAACTGCTCGGCCATCTCGGAGCCGTCGGGGAACGGCGTGTACTGCACGTTGCGGGGGATCTGCACCAGGAGCGTGTCGCCGGTGGCGGTGTCGATGGAAGCCACCATGATCGTGTCGGTGCGCACGCTGAACTGTTTGACGTTGTCGGCGCGGGCCTCGCTGCCGTCGGCGCCGAGCAACAACACGTTGACGCGCGGGATGCCCTTCCACGGATCCTCTGCGGCCTCGGTGGCGAGGGTGGGGCGTGAGGTCGACTGCACGCCGTCCTCACCGGGGCTCAGCGTGCCGAAGACGCGTTCGACGAGCAGCACCTGATCGTGCGAGTAGCGCGCGCCCAGCGCCGACGGGGCGCTGACGCCGAACGCCAGCGCGGCCACGACGGCGGCGCCCAGCACGCGGCGGCCGTGCACCAGGCCGCCGGGGCGGGTGGCGATGTGGGTGGTGGCGATGAGGGTGACCCACACCAGGCCGAGCACGATCAGCGCCAGGCTGGCGCGGCCGAGGAACACGGGGTCGACGGCGATGGTGGCGAAGCTGGCGGTGTCGCGCAGCGCCCAGTTCAGCAGGTAGCCCAGCACCGCAAGGGTGCCGACGGCGGTGACGGCGCCGACCACCTTCAGCCAGCGCTGCGGCGCGCCCAGCAGGCCAGCGCCGGGGAGGACGGCCGAGGCGGCGGTCAGCAGCAGGGAGGTGCGCAGCTTGCGGCGCTTCTCGTCGACGGCGGGGGCGGGGTCTTCCAGCGGGATGGGGACCTCGGCGGGCACGAAGGGGGAGGGTGCGCTCCTGGGGGAGGCGGGCGTCGCGGGGCGGGGCTTGGGTTCCTCGCCGAAGGGCACGTCGGCCCACTCGTCGCGGGCCATGATCGCGCGCTGGGGGACCTGCGGTGGGGCGGAGGTGGCGCGGAACCAGCTCTCGTCGTCGAGCAGCGAGCGGCGCAGGACGGAGGTGTCCTCGTGACCTTCCTCGGGCAGGTCGAAATCAGGCTCGTCGCCGAGGCTGTAGCCCCGTCGCGGCTTGTCGTCGCTCATCCATGCTCCCCTGCTGGTCCTGCGCGCCAGTGTAACGCTGCGTTGTTTGGCGCTCACCATTCCGCTCGGCTAGTCTGGTGCGGCACTGGAGGTGTCGCCTAGTACGGTCTATGGCGCCCGCCTGCTAAGCGGGTTGAGGGTTTCAGCCCTCTCGCGGGTTCAAATCCCGCCACCTCCGCCAGTGACCAGAACCCCCGCCAGCCGGGGGTTCTGCGGTTTCACGGGGCCTACGCTGAACCCATGGCTGGTCTCACCGATCTCGACGCGATGCTGCGCGAACTGTCCCCCTTCGTCCGCGGCGGGCGGTTCGTCTACGTGCTCCGCGGCCCCGACACCCTGGACGACTACGACTGGGAGGCCATCGAGATCGAGGCCCAGGCCGTGGTCATCGAGGAGGAGGGCACCACGCTCGTCCTCGAGGAGGAGATCGCGCTCGACTACGAGAAGGACTACGACGGCGTCTTCGGCTGGATCACGCTCGAGGTGCACTCGTCGCTCCAGGCGGTGGGCCTGACGGCGGCCGTGTCGACGGCGTTGGCGCAGGCGGGCATCAGCTGCAACATGCTGGCCGGGATGCATCACGACCACCTGCTCGTGCCGATCGACCGCGTCGACGATGCGCTCGACGTGTTGGCCGAGCTCTCCGCCGCCCGCTAGACCGGTCCCTGAGCCGAGCGCGAGGAACGAGCCTCGGACGAAGGTCCACCCCCAACTCGTCCCTGAGCCGAGCGCGAGGAACGAGCCTCGGGCGAAGGGCCACCCGCAGCTCGGTCCCTGAGCCGAGCGCGAGGAACGAGCCTCGGACGAAGGGTCACCCCCTTGAGCGGAGTTCTGCCGGGTTCGCCCCGCGCTCATGGGCCAGGAGGTACTCCTTGCGGTCGGCGCCGCCGGCGTAGCCGATGAGCTTGCCGGAGTGGCCAACCACGCGGTGGCAGGGCACCACGATGCTGATCGGGTTGCGGCCCACTGCCGCGCCCACGGCGCGGGAGGCCGTGGGCCGGCCCAGCGCCGCGGCGATGTCGCCGTAGGTCAAGGTCTGGCCGTAGGGGATGGCCGCCATCTCGTCCCACACCGACTTCTGGAACTCGGTGCCCACCGGGTTGAGCGGGAGGTCGAAGTCGGTGCGTTCGCCGTCGAAGTACTGGTGCAGCTGGCGGGTGACCTCGGGCAGGGCGTCGTCGACGCGCTCACCGAAGGTCTCCGGGGCCGGGGCGTGCTTGTGTTCGGTCATGTAGATGGCGGCGAGGGCGCCGTCGCGCTCGATGATGGTCAGCGGCCCGATGGGGCTGTCCATGATGCTGTGGGTGGTCACTGGATCTCCGATCGGCAGCCGGGGTGGCCCGGGATGGTGTTGACGGCGTGGGGCGTGAGCGCCCACAGGTATTGGGTGGCGTAGGAGCGCCAGGGTCGCCAGGCGTCGTGGCCGGCGAGGTCGATGCCCAGCGTCGCCGCGCCGTGCAGCACGCCGAGGTCGGTGCCGGGGAAGGCGTCGGGGTCGCCGAGGCCGCGCATGGCGACCATCTCCACGGTCCAAAGGCCGATGCCCCTCATCGAGCCCAGTTGGCGGCGCGCGTCGTGGCGGTCGGCGCCGACCCCCAGGTCGAGTTCGCCATCGGCCAGCGCGCGGGCGAGCCGACGGAGGGTCTGGCGGCGGGCATCGGGGAAGGCGAGGGTGGAGTCGGGTGCCTCGGCGGCGGCATCCGGGGTGGGGAAGAGGTGGGTGAGACCGTCGATGCCGGTGTCGACCGGCGTGCCGACGGCGGCCACCAGCCGGGCACCGTGCGTCTGGGCAGCGGCCGTGGAGACCTGCTGGCCGAGGACGATGCGCAGCGCCAGCTCGTCGCCGTCGACGCTGCGGGGGATGCGGCGGCCGGGGTGTGCGTGGACGAGCGGTCCGAGGTGGGGGTCGCGGCCGAGGTGCTCGGTGACCGCGGAGGGGTCGGCGTCGAGGTCGAGGAGCCTGCGGATGCGGGAGATTGCCGTGGGCAGTTGGGAGATGTCGGTGAGGCCGAGCCTGGCCTGGATCCCGGAGTTCGAGGGGCGGAGGGAGACGACGCCGTGGCCCACGGGGAGGCGCAGTGTGCGGTGGTATGCGCCGTCGTGGAAGGACTCGACGCCGGGGATGGCCGTGGCGATGAGGTGGCCGAACACGTTGCACGGGCAGAACGGGGCGCGGGCGGGGAGGATGAGGTCGACGAAGGTGAGGCCTTCGCCTGCGGGGGTGGGGCGTCGTCGGGTGCGGGCGCGCAGTTGGCTGGGGGTGGCGGCGTAGACCTCGGTGATGGTGGCGTTGAACGAGCGGAGGCTGGCGAAGCCGGAGGCGAAGGCCACGTCCGTGAGCCGCAGGTCGGTGGCCTCCAGCAGCGTACGGGCGGTGTGGGCCCGTCGGGTGCGGGCCAGGGCCACCGGGCCGGCGCCGACGGAGCAGGCGAGGAGTCGCTGCACCTGGCGGGGGGAGTACCCGAGCTTGGCGGCGAGCCCCGGCACGCCTTCGCGGTCCACGACTCCGTCGTCGATGAGACGCATGGCGCGGGCGACGGTGTCGCCGCGGATGTCCCACTCGGGCGACCCGGGCGCTGCGCCGGGCAGGCACCGCTTGCAGGCGCGGAAACCGGCGGCCTGTGCCGCTGCAGCGGTGGGGTAGAAGCGGACGTTGCAGGCTTGTGGGGTTCGGGCCGGGCAGGAGGGGCGGCAATAGATGCCGGTGGAGGTGACCCCGGTGTAGAAGACGCCGTCGAAGCGCGCGTCCTTGGCGCGGATGGCGCTGAGGCAGGCGGCCTCGTCGGTGTGCATGCCTCCAGTGTGGCTCACGCAGGCGGCGTGGACTAGCAGGATTACGACACGACCGTCGCGCCGGTTGGGCCTGTCCCGGTCGCTGGTTGAGCCCCTCGGCTTCGCTGGTTGAGCCCGCCTCGCCACGCTGGTTGAGCCCGTTTCGCTTCGCGAATAAGGTGTCGAAACCCCTAAGCGTCCGCGGCGGCGCAACCACCCACGAGCGTCGTCAAGCCACGCACGAGGCCCGCGTTTTGTGGTTGGCCGGAGAGTCGCGTATAGTCTCTTCTTGCCCAAGCGCTCGTGGCTCAACGGATAGAGCATCTGACTACGGATCAGAAGGTTGGGGGTTCGAATCCCTCCGAGCGCGCCAAGCATCACCCCAAGTGAGGACCATTTGGGAGGCATGAGAGGCTCCCTCGGGGGCCTCTTTTCGCATTGATGGGGGCAACGATGGGGGCAACCAGCTCGTGAAGGCGCACGAAGTTGACCTCGGTTGACCCAGACACCGCAGTTCTTGTTCGGCATCGTCCATAGGAGAGCGGCTCCATCCGGGGCCGCCGGACACGAGGGGCAAGAGATGGCTGGCAAGCGCGGCAACGGCGAGGACTCGATCTACAAGAGCGATGGGCGGTGGTACGTCCAGGGCTACATCGAAGAAGGTTCGGGCCCGATCAGGCGAAAGGTCTCGGCCAAGACCAAGGGCGAGGCCGTCAGGAAGTGGCAGGAACGAAAGAGCGAGGCAGCTCTGGGTGCGCGTCGGCTCGGGCAGCCGAAGAACGTCGCCGCACTGCTGCAGCACTGGATGGACCTGAGGAGCCCGGACCTGAAGTACAAGACCCGCATTGGCTACGAGGGCTCCATCTCCCGTCACCTGGTCCCCTACTTCGGTACGCGCAAGGTGACCGCGGTCCGGGTCGCCGACGTCGAGCGCTGGCAGCATGAGCTGGGCACCGTCCAGGGGCTAAGCCGCTCCACGATTCACCAGGCCCGGACCATCTTGAGCCAGGCGTTCGACATGGCCATCCGTCATGGCGACCTCCTCGCCAATCCCGTGCGGCTGGCCCACCACCTGAAGAAGGACAGCGCGCGGATCCAAGCACTGACCGAGGGCCAGGCTCAACAACTGATGAGGTCCCTCGCACCCGAAGATGTACAGGCCCGTGTGCGCCTCCTCCTGGCGTTGACGCTGGGCTTGCGTCAGGGAGAATTCCTCGCCCTGCAGTGGCGGGACGTCGAGCTGGACGCTCCGAACCCGCACCTCGTGGTCAGGGCCAGCCTTCAGCGGCAGACCGGGAGGGGGCTGGTCCGCTCCACGCCCAAGACGGTCAGGTCGCATCGGACGCTCCACCTTGCGCAACCCCTGGTGGACGCCCTGCGTGCGCTCCGGCTTGAGCAGAAGGAAATCTTGCTGCGCTCTGGGGGCACCTACAACCCTGACGGCTACGTGCTCGTCAGCTCGGCGGGAACCCCCATCGACGCGGCCAACGATCGCAAGCATTGGCACAAGCTGCTGGAAGTTGCCGGGCTGCCGCCTGTGCGAGTGCACGCCGCCCGCCACACGGCAGCGACCCTGCTGCTCCAGGAAGTGGGTATGCATATCGTGCAGCAGGTCATGGGGCACACGAACATCCGCACGACCGTAGACATCTACGGCCACCTCACCCCCGCTGACGGCGCTCTTGGGATCACCAACGTTGCCGCGCGACTGACCGCTTGAGCGACCTTCCGACTCCTCGGCTAGACCAAACTCCGTAGGCCCGGTACCCCCCACCCTTTAGTGGACGGACCCGGAGAGCCTGCCAGGCTTCATACACGGGCAATCCAGCGCCCCGCGGGCAGTGGCCGGAGTCCCAGCAGGAGGAGCGAAGAAATCCAGATGGGTTTACGCGGACAGCGACGATCAGCTGCGGTGTCATGGATGTACACCTACATGCGCCATACGAAAGGCACCGCTCCTATGCCAGCACCACTCCTCTACACCGTGAAAGAGGCCGCTTCCCTCCTCAGCATCGGTCGAACCCGAGTCTACGAACTCCTGAACCAGGGGAGCCTGGAGAAGGTCAAGATCGGGAACTCCACCCGGATCCCCGCCGACGCGCTGCAGACCTTCCTCGACGCCCTCCGTCACACCACCCACTGAACCAACCCACCGCGCACTCGGAGCACGCCACTTCAGTGGCACATGGATCACGCGCCAATCGCTGATTGGAGCGAACAATGAACACACTTGCATCCTCGTTGTACCTGCCTTCCACCGTGGTCGAGCCGATCGGCTCCGCGGCACCAGGTGCGTCCACCCGCGTCCATGTGGACAAAAACCGTCCACCTTCCCTTACTGACAGAGCCACGAAGGATGACAGGGAAAGGACGATTGCTGGAGGTATGGAGGAGCACCATGCAGCACTCCACTCTCCACACGATCTGAAGCATGATGCGGGAGCGGTTGTAGGCGGCCTCCGTACCGATTGGGGAGTGGACACCGTCAAGCTCTCCTTCCGGGTGGACCCCAACCAGTCCCTCACTCATGCCGCGTTCTGGGCAAGGACCAGTAGCCAAATCCGCCCGGGTACCCACGTCGAAGACGAGACCCATGTTGGTTTCATGAACTTCCCGAAGGGCGACGCTCGCGTCACCCTCTTCGCACAAAATCAGGTCTGCCACGTGGAGTTCAACGCGGCGCGGCTGATCCACGGCAAGTCCGCCCCACTCCTTCCTATCGCACATCTACAGAGCGTCGCGGAGGGGGTCATCAGGGAAGTGAGCCGCTATGCCTGTCCTGATTTCATCCGCACGGGCCCGGCTGGGCTGCAGCACTGGGAGGAAAGCTGGCCCGAGCTGGTAACGGTCAAGCGGCTGGATATCGCGCGCAACTTCACCGTCAGCGAGCCCGGACTCATTAAGCGCGTTCTTCCCGCCATCCAATGCAGGTACGGACGCAGCAGGGCCGAGTACACCAACAGCACTGCGGGCTGGACCCTGGTCAACTCCACCAGGCGGAGCGGTCAAGACCGGCTGTACGACAAGCAGGCTGAACTGGCCAGCCGAGATGTCGACTGTTCCCTTGCAGAAGGCAACGACCGGCTCTTTAGGTTCGAGGCGCAGTTGCAGGGTGACAGGCTCAAGACCCACGGGCTGACCAAGCTCAGGGATGTCTCCGCCGAGGCCTCCTGGAAGGCCTTGGAGGCCCGCTGGGACGCCGTCAGGTGGGGTTCCCCACTTCCGGGAGACTCCGGAATAATGACGGCTCTCAGGCCCCTGAAAGCACTGCAGCAGCGGAAGATGCTCGGAGATCTGCATCTCGCTGCAGCCGGGATGGCGAAGGACGTGCTCACCCCAGCTCAGTACAAGAGGTTCCAAGCTGACGCCAGGAAGCTCGGGCTGACACCGGGCATGCCGGTCGAGCTCCTGGGGGAGCCCGAGCAGTACCTAGACCTTGTCGAAGGCCGCCTGATGCCGCTAGGCGATCCTTCCGTCACGCAGCTCGTGGACAGCAACGATGAAACGGCCGATGCTGGATAGAGCCCCCTTCGGCGCCTACCTATCCGAGCCCCAGGAAGCGCTCCAGGAAGGCTCCAAGACGGGCCAGCACTCGATTCTTCTTCTCGGCGTGGCCTCCGCCTGCTGCGGCGAAGCGGGAGGCCGGAGGGAGGATCCTGGTGACGGAGGTCCCTGCGGTCTGGAGGGAACCGTCGGCGAAGGCGTGGTCGACGAAGCTCCGGGTTTCTGCTGGCTTGAGTTGCTCCTCCTCGATGATGGCCTGGAGTTCCGCGTCGCGGCGGGCGGCGATGTAGGTCTGCCATTCGCGGTCTAGTTCCCCCTGCGTCGACACCGAGTCGACGAACTCCTCGATGAGGTCCTTCTTGCTGCGCAGGGATGGGGACGCGTCGACGGCACGGGTGATGGTGGCGCGCAGTTCCTTGTCGTCGCCGTCGCCGCGTTGCTGCCGGTACTGCTCGACCAGCAGGAGGATGAAGTCGACGTTGATCTCCACCTGCTTGACCAGCTCGATCTCGAACACCAGGTCGTCGTTGATGGTCTCCCGTTCGGAGTCCGTGACTGCTCGGTACTGGGCGTGGAGGTCGAGGTAGCGGCTGCGATAGTCCTGGCTCTGCCGGTCGGTCAGCAACTGCTCTCCGGCGAAATCGTCGAATGCGGTCAGGATGTTGGTCAGGCGGAGAATGGCGCCGAACAGGCCGATGAATGCCTTCTCCTCGCCCTCGCCGATCAGTTGCTGGTGCAGGGGGAAGCGGTCCAGCAGTTCGGTGACCTTCTCGCCGTACTCGGCGTAGTAGTCAGCGTACGGTTTGAGGAGCACCACTCCGCGGGCGTCGCGGTTGCCGAATAGGGCGATGGCGTCGTTGGTCTGCTGCTCCAGGTCCCGGAACGACACGATGTTGCCGTAGGTCTTGACCGAGTTGAGGATTCGGTTGGTGCGGGAGTAGGCCTGGATGAGGCCGTGGGCGCGCAGGTTCTTGTCCAGGAAGAGCGTGTTGAGCGTGGTCGCGTCGAAGCCGGTGAGGAACATGTTGACCACGATCACGAGGTCGATCTCGCGGTTCTTCAGCCGCATCGACAGGTCCTTGTAGTAGTTCTCGAACCGCTGGGCCGAGGTGTCGAAGCTGGTGCCGAACAGGTCGTTGTAGTCCTGGATGGCGTCCTCCAGGAAGTCCCGCGCGGACGCGTCGAGGCCGTAGGTGTCGAAGCCCTCCTCGTCGAGGACGCTGTCGTCGACGGCTTCGTTTGCGGCGTAGGAGTAGATCAGGCCGATCTTCAGCTGTTGATCCGAGGGGAGGTCCTGTTGCTGGAGGTGGAACTGGTTGTAGTAGCGGCGGGCCGCGTCGATCGACGCCGTGGCGAAGAGAGCGTTGAACCCTCGCACGCGTTTCGCACCCAGTGTGTAGGCCTGCGACCGCTTCGTCTTCTGGTCGAAGTGCTCCAGCGTGTAGGCCACGACCTTGGCGATCCGCTCGTGCGCGAGCAGGGCACGTTCGGTGTCGATGGCGGAGACCTGCTTGTCGACGACCTGCCCCACCTGGACGGTGTTGACGTAATCGATGCGGAACGGCAGCACGTTCTTGTCGGTGATCGCGTCGACGACCGTGTAGGTGTGCAGCGTCTCACCGAAGGCCTGCTCGGTGGTTCGGAGCTGGGGATTGCCACCCGTGCCGGAGTTGGCGGCGAAGATCGGGGTGCCGGTGAACCCGAACAGGTGGTAGCGCTTGAATGCCCGGGTGATGGCGGTGTGCATGTCGCCGAACTGGGAGCGGTGGCACTCGTCGAAGATGATCACCACGTGGCCGCTGTAGATCTCGTGGCCCTTGTTGCCTGCGATGAAGGTGGCGAGCTTCTGGATGGTGGTGATGATGATGCGCGCCGAGGGGTCCTCCAGTTGCTTCTTCAGCACGGCGGTGGAGGTGTTGGAATTGGCCGCGCCCTTCTGGAACCGGTCATACTCGCGCATGGTCTGGTAGTCCAGATCCTTGCGGTCGACGACGAACAGCACCTTCTCCACACCCGGCATCCGGGTGGCGAGTTGGGCGGCCTTGAAGCTGGTCAGCGTCTTGCCGGAGCCGGTGGTGTGCCACACGTAACCGCCCGCGTCGAGGGTGCCGAGCTTCTTGTAGTTGGTGGCGATCTGGATCTTGCCCAGGATCTTCTCGGTGGCCACGATCTGGTAGGGCCGCATCACCAGGAGCAACCGGTCCGAGGTGAGGACGCAGTACCGGGTGAGGATGTTGAGCAGGGTGTGGCGGGCGAAGAACGTCTTGGCGAACGCCGTCAGGTCCTGGATGGGACGGTTGTTGGCGTCGGCCCACCAGGAGGTGAACTCGAACGAGTTCGACGTCTTGCGGGTGCGCCGCGACCCGGAACTCTCGGCCAGGTGCTGGCGGCGGGTGGTGTTGGAGTAGTACTTGGTCAGGGTGCCGTTGGAGATGACGAAGAGCTGGACGTATTCGAAGAGCCCTGACCCGGCCCAGAACGAGACGCGCTGGTAGCGGTTGATCTGGTTGAACGCTTCTCGGATGTCCACCCCGCGACGCTTCAGCTCCACATGCACCAAGGGCAGCCCGTTGACCAGGACGGTGACGTCGTAGCGGGTGGCATGGTTTCCACCGCCCTCGCCCACGCCGGTCTCGTACTGGTTGAGGACCTGCAGCTTGTTGTTGTGGATGTGCTCCTTGTCGAGCAGACGCACGTTCTTCGTTGACCCGTCGTCGCGGCGCAGCAGCTTGACGTGGTCCTCCTGGATGCTGACGGTCTTGTCGACGATCCCCGCGTTGGCGCTGGAAACCTGCTCGGTGAAGAAATGCTGCCATTCCTCGTCGGAGAAAGTGATCTGGTTGAGCGCCTCCAGCTGTCGGCGCAGATTCGCGATGAGGTCGGCCTCGCTGCCCACGTAGAGGCGCTCGTAGGCCTGACACTCGAGTGTTGCGATAAACTCGCGCTCGAGGTCGGCCTCGGACTGGTAACCCGCCGCCGACGACGGCTCCGCCACGTACTCGGCGACGACTGTGCTCTCGGCGCTGATAGCGATCGGCTCGAAGTGCGAGGGTGTGCGGGTCACGGCGTGGCCTTCCCGGGCTTGGAGTTGGTCCGTCGGTAGGTTCGATTCTTGCTGCGCGGAGGAGCGGATGCGACCACGAGACCGGCCTCAATAAGGGCATTGAGGTCGTTGGTGACGGTTGCCCTCCCGACCCCGAGCGGCTCAATGAGGTCACCCACCGCCACATCCATGCCGGGGGTGAGGAAGTTGAGGATGGCTCTCTGGCGCGCGGTGAGAGCCAGGAGCCTCTGCGTCTCGGCGGCCGTGTCGGCGAGGAGATACGACGCTCCCCGGCGATCGCCCACCTTCACCACCAACCCTCGACGCACCAGGTCCGTCAGCTCGCGTGTGGCGTCGGCGGCGTGAATCCCCCAGCCCTGCAGCGTCTGGTTCCGAACCGCTTTGCCCGAGTAGAGGAGGGCAAGCGTTTGTATCTGAGCTTGCGACAGGTCCTGGCCAAGAGAGTCGATCCAGCCGACGACTTCGGGTGTGAGAAGAGCGTGATGAGGGACCGTCACCTCGACTCGCCTGAGGTCGGCGTGGAACTCCGGCGGCACCCGGCCCGCCCGGTGCAGCGTGCGCAGGACCGTGGGGATGCCTGATCCGCGGTTCTCGGCGAGCATCTCGCCCCGCCCGCCGAGAGGGGTATCCGCGAGGATCCTGGCAAGCAACGCGTTCCGGGAGGACGACACGGCGGGATCTCCGAAGTCTGCTGGATCCACGAGGCCGTAGAACCCGCCGGGGCTCCGGACGACGAGCCTGTCCGGGTAGAGCTCTACCTGGATCTGAGATCCGCGTGCCCCGGGCGAGTAGTCCCGGTGCATGACGGCGTTGACGAGCAACTCCCGCACGACCTCGAGTGGATACTCGTAGCGGTCCACGCGGCCTGTGCCCTCTATCACCGCTGCCCTCGTCATGTTGCGCGTCACCCCTGCGATGGCATCGGAGAGCATGGTTCCTATCGGGCCGTCACAGGTGATGTTGTCCAGAAACCGCTCCCCGTTCGGGGCGGGGTCTCCCATGCGCGGGGTGGGAAGGGCCACCACGGTGATGTTGAGTTGTGGAAAGAACTGCTGGGGATAAGCGCCGAAGGTCAAGAGCGCGGCGAGCGTCGGGTGAGGCGCCCCTCCCCGGGTTGCTGTCAGCCCGAGCCGATTCATAACGGCCGCTTGATCCAGGCCAGCGAAGCCCCTCGGGCGCGCCTGGGTGATTCTGTCCAGGTAGGCCGCGATCAGCCCTGGGTCCAGGTCCTCCACGCTCGCCTCCGCTACAACCTCACGATCGAACTCTGGCTGAGTGCGGTTCTCCAATAGCCTGTCGATCTCGTAATGGCTCAACCGACGGTCGCCATCGGCCGTCCGGATGTAGGAGCCGGAGTAGCGACCCTGCGCCGTCACGTAGCAGGGCTTCTCGACTGGGTCCATCTCGATGACGTCCATTCGGACAATCCGCCGTCCCTCGAACAGTTCGATCTCGATGCTTCCGCGTGCCGGAGGGGTGACGTCGTTGGCGGCCATGCCGGCCAGTGCTGTTCGGAGCGCGTCGGCGTCCACGTCCAGCGCTGTGAAATCGCTGTCAGTCAGACCAAGCAGAATTGTGCCACCGCCAGCGTTGGAGAAGACGCTGAGGGTCTCGCGCAGCGAGCGAGGGCACCCGCCGGAGGCTGCTTTGACCTCCACGTCGGTTGGCTCAGCGGACGTGAGGCGGAGGGTTCGGATCAAGGTCTCAGTCTCCACAGGGCTTTCCTCCATCATGCTCACCATCATCCTAGTTCGTTAGCATGATCTTAGGATGAAGACGGACGAGGGTCGTGCCAAGCCTGTGAGATGCTGCGGGACTGGCGCGGTTGCCGTTTCACAAGGCTTCAAGCGAGCCGATGCTGCTCGCCCCCGGGGCTGGAATGAGCTTCAGCATGATCTTGAAGATGAGCATGACGCGCTTCAAGGACCGAGAGGTTCCGACTGGCTGCGTGCGGTAGGTCAGAGGGTGAGGCCACGGTTTTCCCAGTCGGCGTAGTTCCCGCCCGCCCACACCCACTCGATCCGGCCGTTGCAGGAGCGTCCGAGAGCGACGGCGCCAGCGGTCGACGGCGAGGTGAACGGCACGTCGCGGGTCAGGCGTCCTACCTTGCCCTCGACGACGATGGACCCGTCTGCCACCAGCTTCTGGTGCTGCGCGCGGTACGAGGCGTAGGCCCGCTGCGTGCTCTGCGCCTTCCCGGTGCCCGACCAGGAACCCACCACGAGGGAGCCGGCGAGAATCGTGAACTCATCACCGAACAACTGCGCCCTCGCCTGAACACCCAAGTGGGGCCGAGTCAGAGTGAAGACTGGGGAGTCCGTGGAGGGTGTGGGCTCCACCTGGGGTGCGGTACGGGTGCGAATCACGCTCACGCCCAGGACCGGCAAGATGATCTGCAGGTGGCTGAGGAAGGACTCCATGTCTGAGGCCTGCGCCTCGGACAGCTTTCGTCCTTGGGGTGTGTTGTCGTTGCGGAGCGTCACGCGGGCCGCCTGCTTGGCCAGGTCGACCAGCCTGGCTTCGAGGTAGCCCCAGTGACCCTCGTTGAAGCCGTCGTCCTTCGCAGTGATGAGGACGACCCGGTCCCAGAACTCCTTCTTGGCCTGGTGATCCCTGAACCGGTTGCGGAAGTTCTCTGTGCGCCCGATGTAGCAGTTCACGCCCCCGACGGCGTCGTCGTCGTCACCCAGCAACAGATAGGCGCCGTTTCGTTGCGCCTCGTCACGCTTGAGGATGTCGGCAAGATCGGCGCGCGGTCCGGAGAGCACATGCCCGGTCCAGCCTGCGATTTCGGCGGTCGTGATCCCGCCGGGCACTCCCTCGACGAGGAAGAGTTCAATGTGCTTGCCGTTCATCGCTTCTCCTCGAAGGTGAGCAACTTGTCGCGGTAGTACTCATACTGCCTACGACGGGCCGTCAGCTCGGCTGGCAGTCCGAAGCTCAAGTCGCTGAGGATGGTGTCGAAATGGTCGAGGAGCTCGACAACCTGCACCTGTCGCTGGCGTGGAGGGACAGGCACAACCACGCTCTTGACGATGTCCGCGTTCAAGTTCTTCACGGTCCCGGCCCCTGCTCGTCTGGCGAACTCGGCCTGGATCGATGAAGAGCGCAACAGGTAGTAGAGGTAGTCGGGCACGAAATGTTGAGAGAAATCGCTGATGGCGAGCCATCCGTCGTGGATACATCCCTCGATCTTCGAGATGTACGGACGTCCGAAGCTCATGGAGTTGGAGAGCACGAAGTCGCCTGGGTGCACCCGTCGAGACTTCGAGGCCCCTGCAGCTGAGACCCGCTGAGCAGTTCTCGTGATGTACTTCCCGTCGTTCGGAACGTCGCCGATCTTAATCCATGGAATTCCCTCGGGGTCCTGAGTCATGAAGGCTTGGATGGGACGGGGGGACGCGCCGCGGACGATGTTCGCGGCATCCCCCATCCGCATCCTTGGCACGTCCCCCTGGCTTTGCAGCAATTGCTCCGCGTAGTGGTGGTACTGCAATCGCCGCGCCTCCAGCTCCGCCTCCAGCTCCGCCTCCAGCTCCGTGAAGTGATCCAGGATGCGGACGATCTCGCGCTGCACCTCAACTGGCGGGACAGGAATGCGGATGGTCCCGAACTGCTGAGCCGAGATTGAGCGCACCTTCGTCCCGAATATCCGAGTCTGTTTCTGCTCCGAGAATCCCGAAGATCGGAGGAAGTAGGGAGACGTACTTGGGGTCGAGGCTCGAAGTGTAGATGAGTGTGTGATTGCTCACGGCAACCGGCGCGTTGCCCAGCCATGCGACAGCCCGAGCAAGATCTGCGTCGTTCTCGCCTGTCACTGCAATGATCACATCTCCAGGTTGCGCCCTGCGGGAGCGAGCGGCCACCTCAGGGCTGACATGGGAGAGCGTCGTCGAGGTGTGGATACCGTAGTGGGTGTAGATCTGGCCGTAGTGAATGCAGCCCACGCCTTCGTCGGAGAAGTCCTTCTTTTGTGGGCCGCCGCCTCGAACGAATGAGCCAACCTCCTGAAGGGCACGATGTTGCACTCCGTCAGGCGCCAGCCTTGACAGCAGTTCGTCGATGCTACTCATGCCGGTTCCTCGAGGTCCGCGACGATCTCGTCGATTGCCGCTCGAAGTTCCTGCTGCCGGGCGACGATGCGGGCGATCTCCGCGTTGAGGGCGGTGATGTCGATCTCCTCGCGGTTATCTTCCTGCTCGACGTAGGACGAGACGGCGATGTTGTAGTCGTTGGCGGCGATGTCGTCGGCCGAGACGAGCTTGGCATAGTGGGCCTCGTCGGAGCGGGCGGTGAAGGCGTCGAGGATGCGGCGCTGGTGGGGATCGGTGAGCTTGTTCTTGTTCCCGGCACGGGTGAACTCTGCGGAGGCGTCGATGAACAGCACCTGGTTGTCGGTCTTCGACTTCTTCAGCACGATGATGCAGGTGGCGATGGTGGTGCCGAAGAACAGGTCCGGCGGGAGCTGGATGACCGCGTCGATGTAGTTGTTGTCGATGAGGTACTGGCGGATCTTGCGCTCCGCGCCACCCCGGTAGAGGACGCCGGGGAACTCGACGATGGCGGCGGTGCCGTCGACGGCCAGCCAGCTGAGGATGTGCATGGTGAAGGCGAGGTCGGCCTTCGACTTCGGGGCCAGGACTCCAGCGGGGGAGAATCGGGGGTCGTTGATGAGCAGCGGGTTGGCGTCGCCGTCCCACTTGATGGAATAGGGCGGGTTGGACACGATCGCCTCGAACGGCTCGTCGTCCCAGTGGGCGGGGTCGGTGAGCGTGTCGCCGTGCGCGAGGTCGAACTTCTCGTAGTTGATGTCGTGGAGGAACATGTTGATCCGCGCCAGGTTGTACGTGGTCAGGTTGATCTCCTGGCCGAAGAACCCGTTGTGGACGTTGTCCTTGCCGAGCACCTTGGCGAACTTCAGCAGCAGCGATCCGGACCCGGCGGCCGGGTCGTAGACCTTGTTGACCGACGTCTTGCCCACCACCGTGATGCGGGCCAGCAGTTCAGAGACCTCCTGCGGGGTGTAGAACTCGCCGCCGGACTTGCCGGCGCTGGAGGCGTACATGGTCATCAGGTACTCGTAGGCGTCGCCGAACAGGTCGATGGTGTTGTCCTCGAAGTTGCCCAGGGGCAGGTCGCCGATGGCGTCGAGAAGCTTGACCAGCTTCTCGTTGCGGCGGGCGACGGTGGGGCCGAGCTTGGAGGAGTTGACGTCGAGGTCGTCGAAGAGGCCCTTGAGGTCGTTCTCGCTGGGGGTGCCGAGCGCGGAGCCCTCGATGTTCTTGAACACGCGCTCCAGGGTCTCGTTGAGGTTCGCGTCGTGCTTGGCTCGGCGGCGGACGTTGACGAACAGCTCCGAGGGGAGGATGTAGAAGCCCTTCTCGGCGACGGTGACGTCGCGGCCGAACTCGGCCTCGGCGTCGCTGAGCTGGGTGTAGTCGAAGTCTGCAACCCCGGCGTCGCGCTCGAAGGTGTTGATGTAGGCGGTGAGGTTCTCAGAGATGAAGCGGTAGAACAGCATGCCGAGCACATAGCTCTTGAAGTCCCAGCCGTCGACGCTGCCCCTCAGGTCGTTGGCGATGCGCCAAATGGTCTTGTGTAACTCAGCGCGCTGGGCTTCCTTGGTAGTGGGGGCCATGTGGCGTCGTCTCTCCCTGGTCGTCGGTGGCTCGGTGAGGCCCACCCTAGCGATGACCACTGACCGGCGGGCCAAGGGGCTCCCGGCAGGAGCGTGCTGCTCGACCCCACAGCGCCGACAGACCATCAGGCACACATGGCTAACAGTTACTAAGAGGCCTTTTCCTCCAATCAGGCAAACGCGGAACTTCTGGCCTACTACTAACGAGCACGGCTAGAGGCTCGGAGCGTGGCGGATCCTGCCCAGAGTGGGCGAACAGCGGAGCTATGAATCGCCTCTCTTGTGGGGCGTGGGCCTGGCGAGCCACGCGCCGTGGAGTCGCGTAGGAGGGCAGTGGCATGGGGGCAGCGATGGGGGCAACCAGTGTGAACCCCTGCGAACGCTCTAGAACGTTATCCCAGCATCTGGCATTGTCAGAGGGGTAATATCGGACCCCAGCGGACGCTGCCGAACAGCAAACGCGGGGACTACGGATCAGAAGGTTGGGGGTTCGAGTCCCTCCGAGCGCGCTGGATGAGGCCCTGTCCGAAGTCACTTGGACAGGGCTCCTTCTTTTGTGACGGGGCTGATGCCCCCGGGAGCGGCCCCAATAGGGTTGTCGACATGAGACAGCTGGCATCGTTCACCGTCGAGATCGCGTGCACCTGTCCACCGCGCGAGGCGCTGCGCCGCGTGCTCGACCTGCGCCAGCACAGCCGCATCATCCCCTTCACCTCCGTCTCGCCGGCCCTGACGCTCGACGAGCTCGCGCCGGGCGCAGAGTTCATCGCCAGGACGGCGGTGGGGCCGGTCGGGTTCGACGACGTGATGCGGGTCGACGAACTGACGCAGGGCGCGGACTTCTCCGCCGCCCGGGTCCGCATCTCGAAGCATGGCCGCGCCATCCGGGGCACCATCCTGCTCACCGTAATGCCCATCCGGGACGGCTCCCTGGTGACGTGGCACCAACAGGTGCGGCTACCTTGGCTGCCCGGCTTCCTCCAGCCGCTGGCCGCGCGTGTCATCCGCGCGGGGTATCAGGCGGTGTTGCGCAAACTCCTCGCCCTCGACCCGGCCTGACGTCGTCAGACGCCCTCGGTCCTCCCCGTCACGCTGACGTACACGCGGTCCAACGCCGCCCGCAGCGCGTCGCGCACCTCGTCGGCCAGCGGCTCCATCTCCGGGTTGTCGGTGATGGCCACCATCGTCTCCGGGTCGATCGCCTCCACGACCGTGACGCCACCCGTGTGCCGCACCACCACGTTGCACGGCAGCAGCACCCCGAGCGACGGCTCGATCTGCAGCCCCTTGTACGCGAAGCCCGGGTTGCAGGCGCCGAGGATGACCTGGCTGTCGACGTCGACGTCCAGCTTGTTCTTCAGCGTCTGCCGCACGTCGATCTCGGTGAGGATGCCGAAGCCGCTCTGTGCGAGGGACTCCTTGGTGAGCGCCACCACGTCGTCGAAGGGCCGCTCCAGGTCGATGCGAAGTCCGTAACTCATCTCAACCTCCTTACCCCTCATCGTGCACCGTTCGATGCCCGGGTGCTGGGCATGCGGCGAATCCATGACGACCGCGCGGCGCGTGCCCGACGTAACGATCTGGACTCGGCTGCGCCCGGGCCATACTCCACAGCTCGACGCGGCGGTAGCCTCGACGCCACAGGCCAATCGAGGAGGCGCCATGTGGGGGAACGCTGGGCTGCGCACCGCGGTGCGAGTCGTCGTCGCGGTGCTGATGACGCTGTTGGTGGGCGCCTGTGCCCAGTCGGAGCAGGGCGACTCGCCCGCCGTTGACCCGGCGGCGCCGGCCGTCGGCGGCGGTTCGGTGGGCATGCCGGAACAGGGCGGTGATGGCGAGGAGGACACCGGCGACGGCGACGAAGGCCGGCTGATGATCCGCTCCAAGGTGCTGCGCCTCGAGGTGGACAGCACCCCCGACGCCGTGACGAAGATCCGCGACCTCGCCCGCAGCCATGGCGGGACGGTCACCGACATGCAGGTGGCCACCGACACCGACGAATGGCTCTACCGCTACGGCGAGGACGGGGCACCGTCCGGTGACGGGACGGCGCTGCGCGGCTGGGTGACCACCCGGGTGCCGGCCGACACGTACGAGGAGTACCTCGGTGAGGTGGCCGCCCTCGGCGTGGTGAAGTTCCAGTCGGAGGCGGTCAGCGACGTGACCCAGGAGCACGTGGACCTGTCGGCGCGGCTGGAGAACATGCGTGCCCAGGAGGCGCGGCTGCGGGAGTTCTTCGACGCGGCGAAGACCGTCGAGGACATGCTCTCGATCGAGAAGGAGCTGACGCGGGTCCGCGGCGAGATTGAGGCCATGGACGCCCAGGTGACCTACCTCGAACGGCAGGCCGCGATGGCGACGGTGACCATCGAGCTGGTCGAGCCGCGCTCGGTGGTGACGCCGGCCGGAGAGTCCTGGGGCTTCCGTGAGGCGATCACCGACGGCATCCGCGGCGCCGCCGGACTGCTCACGGGCCTGTTGACCCTGCTGATCGCCACGGCCCCGGTGTGGGTGACGGCGTTGGTGCTGTTCTTCCCGATCCGGGCATGGCTGCGACGACGGGCCGGGCGCCGCGCCGCGCCGGTGGGGGAGCCGATCCCGCCAGCCGAGGAGCACATGGCCTGAACGGGATGCGGGTCAACGGTACTGACGCCGCTGGGCGGACCGAATGGCGGCGACCGTCGCAGCAGGGAGTTCCACGATCTCGATCGAGACACCCAAGTGCGCGATGGCTGCGGCCTGCCATGAAGCGCCTCGGAGATGTTTCACCGCAGCGGGGTCGCTGACGCACAGAATCAAGCGTTCGGGGCGCGGATCCAGTGAGGAGGCGACCCAGTGAAGCTTCACAGCGTCGTTGACCAGGGCTCAGGTGTATGACTTGGCAAAGTTCACGCCCACCGCCCTGAACAGCCAGCCGCTGCGAGTCACGTTCGTGCGCACGCCCGGTGCCAAGGCTCGCTTGCTGCCACTGCTGGCGGAGTTCAACCGCCACAAGTCGGAGTCCGCCCCCGTCGTGGCCATCCTCGCAGCCGACCTCGACTTCCACGAGCACCTGCCCGTCGTCTCGCCCCAAGCTGCCGGGGCACGGGATAGGTTCGCCGCCGACGCTGCGATGCGCGAGGCTTTTGCCCGCAACAACGCGTGGCTGCAGGCTGGCGGCTTCATTCTCGCCGTGCGCTCCGTCGGGCTCGATGCCGGCCTCATGGGCGGCGTCGACCTCGCGGGGCTGGACCGGGAGTTCTTCCCCGGCACGTCGCTGCGCAGTCTCATGGTGGTCAACATCGGCCACGACGCGGAGGACGGCACGTTCCCGCGGAACCCGCGACTTGGGTTCGACGAGGCCACCAGTCTCGTCTGAAAGCAATCAGTGGTCAGGGCCCGCGAATCGCGGGCCCTGACCACTGACGTTGAGACCTAGCCGGTGCAGAGCGACTGGAGCTCGGTCATGGAGGCCTGGAACTCAGTGGTGGCCTCGGTGACCTCGGTGACCGCGTTCATGTCCTGGTCGACGTAGGCCTTCTGGATGGCGTCGCGCATCATCGTGACGTCCTCCTGCACGGCGCTGGCGGCCGCCTTGACCTCGGGGTTGACCACGCTGTCCGCGGCCGTGCGGTAGGCCTCGACCAACTCGGTCCAGGTGTCCACGGCAACCTGGGGGTCAGCGGTGGCGACCGACGCGATGTCCGCGATGGCCCTACTCGCGTCCTCCAGGGGGCCCGAGATGCTCTGGCAGGCGTCCTGGACCGTCTGCTGTGCGTCCGTGCCGGAGGGGCTTGAGGATGCCGATTCGGTACTCGGGTCGGCCCCCGACTCCGTCGACTCGTCGACCGACGGCGACTCGGAGCCGGTGTCAGCCGTGGTGGTGGTGTCCGTTGCGGGGGCCTCGACGGAGGCGGTGGGCGTCGTCGAATCCCCGGTGGTGCCTGAGCATGCGGCCAACCCGAGGGCAGCCATGGCGGCGATGATGGAGGTGCCGATTCTGCGATTCATGATCTTTCCTTTCGGCGGATTCCGGTGCTCCCCGGACAGGAGCCCTAGTCAGGAGCTTAACTTTCACCTGGTGCACCTCGGCCCACCCTTGGGTGCCAGATCCTGCCCCGCGCCATCACCCGCCGTCGGGGACGTAGCTCAGCCTCAGCACGTCGTCGTCCACCTGCTCGAAACCCGCCAACCGCAATCGCGGACGCGGCCCGGTGAAGAACGGGGCGCCGCCCCCGAGCACCACCGGGTGGAGGTAGATCCGGTACTCGTCGATCAGGCCCAGCTCGGTCAGGCTGCCGGCCAGCCCGGGCCCGGCCACCGCGATCTCGCCGTCGTGCTCGGCCTTCAACCGCAGCACTGCCTCTGCCAGGTCCCCGGTGAGCAGCGACGCGTTCTCGCCCACCTCGGTGAGGCTGCTCGACACCACCCACTTCGGCTGCCGACGGTGGGCGACGGCGAACTCGCGCTCGTCGTCGCCCCAGCCCGGGTCGTCGTCGTCCCAGTAGCGCATCAGCTCGTACACGCCCCGCCCGTACAGCGAGCCCGTCTGCGTGCGGGCCTCCTCGATGAAGCGCCGGAACAGTGTGGGG
This sequence comes from Tessaracoccus lubricantis, assembly GCF_039544535.1. NCBI lineage: Bacteria > Bacillati > Actinomycetota > Actinomycetes > Propionibacteriales > Propionibacteriaceae > Tessaracoccus > Tessaracoccus lubricantis. The sequence goes on along the minus strand of NZ_BAABLV010000024.1, from coordinate 73,965 downwards.
CCCGGGGCGAACTTGTCGTGGTCGACGTACCCGTCGAGGCTCTGGTTCATGCTGAAGACGAGGGTGGCCATGGCGGCTCCTTCCGACGACGTCTGCGGTCAGCACCACTATCACCGCCGCGCCGCGCAACCGCCAGCGTGCGCCCACGACAACCGGGGCGCACGCACGGCGCCGACAGTGCGAGAATGCGCGGCATGGGGATTGCGCGGCGTGGGGTGCTGGGGCTGGGGATTCTTGGCTTGGTGGGATGTGCCCCTGCGGCACCGGTCCGTCCGTCGACTCCCGCGGCCACCCCCGCCGCGACGGCTCCGACGCCCAGCCGTGCGGCCAACGGGATCCCGAGCCCGATTGGGCCGCCGTCGTCACCCCCGCCGAGTCCTGCCTCCCCAGCCCTCCCAGCGGTCAGCCGCGACGACATCGCCGCCCGCTACGAGGGCCGCACGCCCCGGCAGTGGGGCCTCGAGGTCGTCGGCGTCGTGCAGCGCGGTGACTCGCCGTCCGCAGTCCTCACCTTCGACGCCTGTGGCGGACCCCGCGGCTCCGGCTACGACGCGGCACTCGTCGAGGTGCTGCGCAGCCACCAGGTGCCGGCCACGCTGTTCCTCAACGCGCGCTGGATCGACGCCAACCCCGGCGTGGCGGCCGAGCTGGCGGCGGACCCGCTGTTCGAACTGGCCAACCACGGCGCGGCACACCGCCCGCTGTCGGTCACCGCGGCGGAGGCCTACGGCATCGCCGGCACGCGCTCGGCGGGCGAGGTCTACGACGAGGTGATGGGCGGCTGTGACCGGCTCGGCGAACTGACCGGCTCGGCGCCGCTGTGGTTCCGCTCCGGCACCGCCCATGTCGACGACGTCGCGGTGGAGATCGTCGCCGAACTCGGGCAACGGGTGGTCAACTTCGACGTCAACGCGGACGCCGGCGCCACCTTCAGCCCCGCCCAGGTGAGCCGCGCCATGGGCGGGGCAGCTGCCGGGTCGATCTGCATCGGCCACTTCAACCGCCTAGGGTGCGGCACGGCCGCCGGCATGGCCGATGCGCTGCCCCGCCTGCTCGACGGCGGGCTGAGGTTCGCCCAGTTGCGCGACGCCGTGCCGGCCCTGGCCTGAAGGGCTCGCCCGGCGTCAGGAGTGGCGCAGGTCGAACGACGACAGCGGCTCCGGCCCGGCCATCACCCTGCGGGTGACCTGCAGAATGGCGTCCTCGTTGGGGTCGACGCGCCAACGGACCAGCGCGATGGTGCCGTCTGCGATCTCCAGCGCGGTGATGTGCGACGGGTAGATGCAGCTGCCCGAGTTGAAGTAGGGCGTGTCGTTGGGCCGCGGGAACCGCTCGCGGTGCGTGTGGCCGCAGATCAGGGCGACCCCGCTCTGCCGGATCCACTTGCGGTAGTTGCGCTCCACCTTGTGCCGCTTGTCAGCATTGGCCACGGGGCTGGTGGGGCTGTGGAACCCGAACGCGTGCGCGTACCGCCAGAAGGCCCGCATCATGAACCGGCTGAACCGCCACGCCTGGTCGTTGGGGAAGTCGCCCTGGTGGCCGTGCACCAGCAGGACGTCCTGCCCCGTCTCACGGTGCCGGAACACCACCGCCTCCACCGGCTCCAGCCCGTTGAAGAACGGCTTGTGCTCACCCGTGGTCCGCGACTTCGCCGTCCACAGGTGCTCCCGCACGTAGGCGGGCTCCTTCAGGACGATGTCATGGTTGCCCCACATGCGGATCATCCGGCCGGCGCGGTGGAACGGCATGAGCTGCTCCCACACCGCCCGGTTGGCCCTGATGATGTGGGCGAAGTCGTGCTCCCACAGCTCGTCGCCGTCGCCGGCCTCCACGTACGTGAAGCCGTTCTTCCAGTAGTAGTCCATCGCCGCGGTGTAGGTGTTCTTGTTCTTCAGGAACTCGTCGGACTTCGAGCCGTCACCGCGGTGACAGTCGCTCATGATCACGTACCGGGACGTGTCGTCGATCAGCTCGACGCGGGCGTCCCTGTAGGCCTCGGTCAGACGCTGCATGGTCTTCACAGAAATCACCGCCGTGTGCCGTGGGTTTCCCTCCGATCATAGGTCGGCCGCCCGACGGGCACGAGGAATCTGGCGTCGCGGGCACCGGGATCGGCGGCGCGGACCGCTCAACGCGGCGGCGCGATTGCGCGCGATCCCGCCGAGCCATCCCGACGCGCTGGTTGGCTGGCCTGCACACTTTCGACGTCGAGGGGCCCATGTGAAGATCTGGAACGCCACCATCACCGCGCTGCTGTCCGCCGCGCTCGCCGCCGTCATGTTCGTACTCCCGCCCAACGCGGCAGCCACCGGACACGCCAGCGACACCCCGCCGTCGGCCCCCGCCAACGCCCAGGAGCAGGCGGCCCGGGACGCCTTCACCCGCATCCTCGGCTCCGCCGCCAGCCGGTTCGAGATCACGGTGCCCGCCCAGCGGCCGGCGGGCCAGGACTCCTACTCCGTCACCACCAGCGGCGACAAGATCAGGGTCACCGCCAGCACCCCGTCGACGGCGGTCGCCGGCCTGAACCACTACCTCGGCAGCATCGGGCAGTCGCTCAGCTACACGGTGCGCAACGTCGACCCCACCGTCGCGTTCCCGCTGCCCGACGGCGAACTCGGCCGCACCGCCAATGTCGCCGCCCGGTACTACGGCAACGACACCGAGGACGGCTACACCGGCGCCCACCGCACCTTCGACCAGTGGGAGCGGCTGATCGACGAACTGGCGGCGCTCGGCTTCAACCAGGTGTTCATGCCGGTGGGCTCCGAGGCCGTCTACTTCGACGTGCTGCGCCAGTTCGGCTACACCGCCGCGGAGGCGGCCGCGTGGATCCCGTCCCCGGAGCACCAGCCGTGGTGGCTGTTGCAGAACATGGCCTCCTGGCCCGCCGGCACCACCGAGGCGTCGATCGAGGCCCGCGCCGCGCTCGGCCGGCGGATCGCCGATCGCCTCCGCGAGCTGGGCATGACGCCGGTGCTGCCGGGCTACTTCGGCACGGTGCCTCCCGGCTTCGTCGCCCGGAACCCCGGCGCCGTCGTCGTCCCGCAGGGCGGCTGGGTGGGCTTCCAGCGCCCAGACTGGCTCGACCCCAACTCGACGGTGTTCCCGGCCGTGGCCGCGAAGTTCTACGAGTCCTCGGCCACCCGCTTGGGCCGGTCCACCATGTACAAGATGGACCTCCTGCACGAGGGCGGCCAGCGCGGCACGGCCGACATCCCCGCCGCCACGAAGCGCATCGAGCAGGCGCTGCAGGCCACCAACCCCGGCGCCACCTGGGTGTTCCTCGGCTGGCAGTCCAACCCGCAGAACGACATCATGGGCGCGGTCAACCCCGCCACCACGTTCATCGTCGACGGCATCACCGACCGCTACCCCAACGGCAGCCGCGAGACGGCCTGGCTGAACCGGCCCTGGGCGTACGGCACCATCTGGAACTACGGCGGCGACACCACCATCGGCGCCAAGCTCACCCGCTGGAACACCGACTACTTCCGCTTCAAGGACCAGGCCGGCAGCGCCATGCGAGGCCTCGCCGCGATGCCGGAGGGCGGCGACAACAACGGCGCGGCCCTCGACTTCTTCGCCAACCTCGCCTGGGTCACCGGCCCTGTCGACCTCGACCAGTGGTGGGCCGACTACGTCTTCAAGCGCTACGGCGCCCGCGACGCCGACGCCGTCGCGGCGTGGCAGATCGTCAGCCGCACCGCCTACACCCTGCCCACCAGCGGCGACTTCGCCGAGGCCCACGACAGCGTCTACGCCGCGATCCCGTCGCTGACGGCGGCCACGTCGTCGCAGTGGTCGCCGACGCGCCCCGCCTACGACATCACCGAGTTCGCCACCGCCCTGCCCCGGCTCCTCGCAGCCTCGGACCGGCTCGGCGGCAACCCGGCCTACCGCTACGACCTGATGGTCCTGGCACGCCAGGTGCTGAGCAACCACGGGCGCGTCCTGCTGCCCGAGATCCGCAAGGCGGTCAGCGCCGGCGACCTGGGCCAGTTCGACGAACTGACCGCCCGCTGGATGGAGGACATGGCGCTGGTGGACCAACTGGCCGGCACGCAGGAGATCAGCCTGCTCGGCCGCCTCCTCGACGAGGCCCGCAGCGCCGGCACCACCGTCGAGCAGGCAGCCGCGTTCGAGCGTAACCAGCGCACGCTGCTCACCGTCTGGGGGCCGCGCGCCGGGTACCAGAGCGGGCTGGGCGACTACGCCGGCCGCGAGTTCCAGGGCCTCGTCGGCACCTACTACCAGCCCCGCTGGCAGAAGTTCTTCGACGCGCACCGCGCCGCGCTCACCACGGGCGGGGCGGTGGCGGCCTTCGACTGGTTCGACGACGCGCAACCCTGGCTGGCCTCTGCCGACCGCACGGGCATCTGGTCGGCACCGCGCGGTGACGTGGTGGCGCTGGCACGGGCCGCCCGGGCCGCCGTCGAACGGCCGCTGCCGCAGCCGGCGCCGCCCGCGTACGGCGACCACTACCTGTCCGACCTGCCCTTCCTCACCGAGGACTCCGGCACGTTCCCGGTGCAGCGCGACCGAGAGGTCAGCCAGCCGGGCGTCACCCCACAGCCCCTCCGCATCGCAGGCGTGACCTACGAGAAGGGACTGGGGATGCAGGCGCCGTCGACGGTGTCGTTCCTGCTGGGTGAGCAGTGCAGCCGGTTCACCGCCCTCGTGGGGCCCGACGACACGATGAGCGGCCCGCAGCAGTTCCCGTCGATCATCTTCCGGGCCTGGGGCGACGGTGCGCTGCTGTTCGAGAGCGACGTGCTGCTGAAGGGGCAGACCGCGGTGGTGGACGTCGACGTGACGGGCGTGTCGGAGCTGGAGTTGGAGCTCGACCCGGCCGAGGGGGTCGTCAACGGTGGGCAGGCGGAGGCCTACTGGTGGGATCGGGGTGACTGGGCGGAGGCGAAGGTGTCGTGCCCGGCGCCGGTGTCGCCGTCGCCGTCTGCCTCGCCCTCGCCGTCGCCATCTGGGTCGCCCTCGCCCTCGCCGTCGGTGACCCCGTCGTCGAGCCCCAAGCCGACGTCGCAGCCCACCAGCCCCGCGCCGCGCGAGCCGTTCGTGCCCACGGCTCCGTACACGAAGGCGGGTAAGCACACGGTCAACGGTCGCGAGTGGATGACCACGTGTGAGCCCTACTCGCGCACGCAGCGGTGCCGGACCGACATCTGGGCCACCGTCGTGCTCATCGAGGACGGCCGGTTCGTGCGTCGCAGCGGCTGGGCGTTCAACAACCTGACGTACCTGCCGTACATGACCCGCGCGCAGTGGGGCGGCAACCCCTTGGCCAACCACAACTACGAGACGGGCTTCAGCTCCGCGGGGCGCCAGTGGCGCACCGAGTGTGACACGGCCCGCACAGGCAAGGGTGGGTGTCGCAGCTACACGATGACGACGGTGTACGCGGCGACGGCGAAGCCGGGCGGGGGCTACGCGTTCACCCAGCGCAACGAATGGGTGTTCAACAACATGGTGTTGTTCGGCTGAGCCCCTCCAGAATGTGCCCAGCTTGCGGTGAGGTGAAAGGATGGGAGTCGTGACTGCAATCTGGGCCCATCGCGGCGCCTCCGCGTACGCGCCGGAGAACACCCTGCCAGCCTTCGAGCTCGCCCTGAAGATGGGCGCCAATGGCCTCGAACTCGACGTCCAACGCACCGCGGACGGACAACTCGTCGTGATCCACGACGAGACGATCAACCGCACCTCGAACGGCTTCGGCAAGGTGGTCGAGCAGACCCTCGAGGAACTGCGGGGCGCGGACTTCTCGCACGGGTTCCCCGGTCGTCGCAACACGAAGATCCCGCTGTTGCGCGACGTGCTGGACCTCGCCCGAGGCACCAGCGCGACGGTGAACATCGAGCTGAAGAACACCGTCGAGCTGTATCCGGGGCTGGAGCACGACGTGCTCGCCGCCGTCGCGGACGCCGGGATGCTGGACCAGACCCTGTTCTCGTCGTTCAACCACTACAGCCTGGCCAACCTGCGGGGACGGGTGTCGCCCGACCACCTCGGGTTGCTGTCCTCCGACGGGCTCTACGAGCCGTGGGAGTACGCGCAGTGGTTCGGCGCCGGGGCCGTGCACCCGCACTACCTGGCGCTGCGCAACCCCGACTTCGTGTGGCTGTGCCACGAGCGGGGCATCAAGGTGCACGCGTGGACCGTGAACAACGACGAGGACGCGTTGTGGTTGAAGAACATCGGCGTGGACGCGATCATCACGAACTTCCCTGACCGCTTGGGTGAGACCGTCCGTCGCGGCTACCTCTGACCGCTCGCCCCTGTGCGGGGGTGAGCTCCGCGCGGGCGTGAGGGTGTCGTCGCAGACGTTGGCTCACCGTCGCAGACTGGGGCTGGATGTCGCAGACAGCGGGTGACGTCGCAGACGGCGGGTGTCGTCGCAGACAGTCCTCTGTCTGCGACTCGGGCGGCGGTCTGCGAGGTGGCGCTCAGGTCTGCGACGACGGGCTCAGGTCTGCGACGTCGCCGCCCCGCCGATAGGGTTGGCCCCATGAGCAACCCCTTCCGCCCGGAGCTGTGGACCGCTGTCGAGGGCTTCGAGTTCACCGACATCACCTACCACCGCGCCAAGGACGTGCCGGCGGTGCGGATCGCGTTCGACCGGCCGGAAGTGCGCAACGCCTTCAGGCCGCACACGGTCGACGAGCTCTACCAGGCCCTCGAGCACGCCCGTACGTCCTCGGACGTCGGCTGCGTCCTGCTCACGGGCAACGGCCCGTCGGAGAAGGACGGCGGCTGGGCGTTCTGCTCCGGCGGCGACCAGCGCATCCGCGGCCGCGCCGGCTACCAGTACGCCGAGGGCGAGACCGCAGAATCCGTCGACGCCGCGAAGCTCGGCCGGCTGCACATCCTCGAATGCCAGCGGCTCATCCGCTTCATGCCGAAGGTGGTCATCGCCCTCGTCAACGGCTGGGCCGCGGGCGGCGGGCACTCGCTGCACGTCGTCGCCGACCTCACCCTCGCCTCCCGCGAGCACGCCAAGTTCAAGCAGACCGACGCCGACGTCGGCTCGTTCGACGCCGGCTACGGCTCGGCGTACCTCGCCCGCCAGGTGGGGCAGAAGTTCGCCCGCGAGATCTTCTTCCTCGGCGACGTCCACGACGCCGAGGACGCCCACCGCATGGGCATGGTCAACCGCGTCGTCCCGCACGCCGAGCTGGAGGACGTCGGCCTGGAGTGGGCCGCGAAGATCTGCGGCAAGTCGCCGACTGCGCAGCGCATGCTGAAGTACGCCTTCAACGCCATCGACGACGGGCTGGTCGGCCAGCAGATCTTCGCCGGCGAGACCACCCGCCTGGCCTACATGACCGACGAGGCCGTCGAGGGCCGCGACTCGTTCCTCGAGAAGCGAACGCCCGACTGGTCGAAGTTCCCCTACTACTACTGACCGTCTAGCGGCTGACTAGCGGCGATGCCCTGATAGATAGTACGTCCGACCTCTGGGCACGGGCAGCTGAAGTGGACCGTCCCTGAGTACTGTGACGCCATGACTTCAGCGCTGCATGGAAGGTGACGGGCCAATGGTGCTCCTCGAACCGCTCTCGGTGGCAGACCTCAGGGCCTCCGTCTCGGCCGGCGTGCGACCGCACTACCTGCTCTTCTGGGGCCACACCCCGGACGTGCCGGGTCAGCTCGACCGCGGGTGCCTCAGCGAGAACTACCAGGCCGACTTCGAGGCCGACGGTGAGGTGTTCCGCACCGCGCAGCACTACGTCACGTGGCGCAAGGCCCAGTTGTTCGGCGACCACCACGCCGCGCAGCGCGTGCTCCGCGCTGAGGCCCCGACGAAGGCTCGGGCCATCGGCCGGTCCGTGCGGCCGTTCAACGACGAGGTGTGGAAGCGGCACCGCTTCGAGATCGCCGTCGCCGCCAACCTGGCGAAGTTCGGCGCGCACCCCCACCTGCTGCAGTACCTGAAGTCGACCGGCTCGAAGATCCTCGTGGAGGCCTCTCCCATCGACCGCGTCTGGGGCATCGGGCTTTCCTCCGACGACCCCGCCGCCCGCGAACCCGCCCGCTGGCCCGGGCTCAACATCCAGGGCTTCGCCCTCATGGAGGCCCGCCGGCAACTCAGCTGAGGTGGGCCACGACCTCCCAGGTCGGGTCGTTCGCGGCTTCGACGGGGAGGCCAGCCGCCCCGGCCAGGTCGAGCAGGCGCTGCGCGGCCCCGGTGTCGGGCCGCACGTAGCAGTACCAGGTGCGCAGCGCGCCCAGTGTCTCGACGGCCACCAGTTCGCCGTCGGCGTCGATGGCCTCGCCGATCAGTTCCTCGACCTCGTCAGGCTCGGGCGAGCCGCCGTCGAGGCGCATCCGGATGGTGACCACTTTCTCCAGCAGCGGCTCCCTCGCCACGCACAGCGGCACGCGGATGCGGGCGTGGAGCTCGCGGCCGTCGTAGCGGGTGCCCTGTATGACCGTCCACGGGCTGACGTCGGGCAGCTCGACGAACCGGGTGCGCACGTCGTCGACGAAGCGCCGCAGCCCCAACAGGTCCGTCGGGTCCTCGGCCGGCTCGTCGAGCGCGGCGAGCTCGCCCACCCAGCACTGGACGTGCTCCTCGCCGAGCGCGATGTCGACCATCGCCTCCGCCAGCGACGCCCGCTGCTCCGCGGAGAACGGCCCGAAGTGCGGGTGCCACACGCCGACGTCCACCCGGCGCGCCATGTCACGGTACGCCACCTGGGTCTCCCGCAACTCCAACGAGACCCCGTCGACTGCGAACGTCACCGCCATCGGGTCGGGCGACCGCTTGATGAAATTCGAGTACGACCAGTGCCGATCCGGCGCCGGGGCGCCATCACGGACCCGACGGGCCAGCGGCATCAACCACGGCTGCCCGTGCGCCGAGATCGTCAGCGTCCGACGGCTGCGCCCCGCGTTGTCGTCGATCCGGTACCCCAGGCGCGGGTCGACCTGCTCGAGGTGCTCGGTCAACAGCGGCCCGAACGTGCGCACCGCGGCCTCCTCGGCACCGGAGTCGAGCAACGACGCCAGCGGCCCGGCGTGCCGCCCCCACCACTGCCAGAACGCCTCGATGCGCTGCGCCTCGTCCATGCCCCCGACTCTAGGGGGAGTCGACGCGCGTCAGCCGGCGTAGCTGTAGATCAAGACCGAGTACGGCGCGACGGTCAGCGTGGCCGAGGAGCCGAACCCGTCGAGCCCCTCGTCGACCCCGTGCAGGTCGCCCGACGGGTGGTCGCCGAAGTCGTCGGAGTACAGCGTTGCGTCGGAGTTGAGCTTCAGCTCCCACCGGCCCCCGGTGGGCAGCCCGATGCGGTAGTCGTCGCGCGCCTCGCCGGAGAAGTTCGCCACGACGACGACGTCGTCGCCCACGCCGTGGTCGTACCACCGCTGGAACGCGAGCACCTTGGCGCCCTCGTTGCGGTGGAAGACGTTGATGCCCTGCCCCTGTAGCCCGCGGGATTCGCCGAAGAGGTTGCGGCGCAGCGTGATGAGGTCGGCGTAGAGCTGGACGATGCCGTGGTGCTCGCGACGCAGGTGCCAATCCAGCGGCACGTCGTCGCGGAACCAGTCGCCCTGGAGGAACTCCTGGCCCTGGAACAGCATCGGGATGCCCGGGGCCGTCATGACCAGCGCGGCGCCCAGCGTCGAGCGCTTCTGGGCGAACCAGCCCTGCTGGTCACCCGGCTGCACCTCCGCGACGACGCGGGCCTTGCCGTTGGCCACCTCGTCGTGCGACTCGGTGTAGACCACCCGGCGGAACGCGTCGCCGTCGTAGGTGAAGGTCAGCGCGTCGGCGATGTCGTCGATGCTGCGGTGGGCGTCGTCGTACTCGCGCAGCGCCTTGCGGACGGGGTGCACGAAGTTGGGGTCCCACTGCGAGTGGTAGCCAGCGCCGTCGTGGTCGAAACCCGTGACGAGCGGGTTGGAGTGCATGTCCTCGGCGATCAGCAGCGCGTCGGGGAACTGCTCGCGGATGTCGCGGTTGATCCACGACTGCAGCGTCCAGCCGTCGATGATGTCGAACCCGGTGGCGTCGACGGAGCGCATGTAGGGCGTCATGTCGTAGCGCAGGCCGTCGACGTGGAACTCGCGCAGCCACATGAGGGCGTTGTCGTGGATGAAGCGGCGGACCTCTGCGCGGCCGTAGTCGGGGCGGGTGTCGCCCCAGGGGGTCGACGAGCGGTGGTCGTTGTAGAAGTAGATGCCCCCCTTGTCGTTCTCCTGCCAGCCGTCGAACTGCCACAGGTCCAGGTCTGACGGGCCGAAGTGGTTGTAGACGACGTCCTGGATCACGCCCAGGCCCATCCGGTGGGCCTGCTTCACGAACTCGCGGTACGCGCGGGGGCCGCCGTAGCCGGACTCGACGGCGAAGATGTGGGCCGGGTTGTAGCCCCAGGACAGGTCGCCGGCGAACTCCGCCACCGGCATGAGCTGCACGACGTTGCAGCCCAGGTCGACGACGTGCTGCAGCTTCTGCGCCATCATCGCGAAGTCGCCGTTGTCGTCGCCCTTGGCGAAGAACGAGCCGACGTGGGCCTCGTAGACCACGATCTCGTTGTGGGCGGGGAGCGTGTAGTCGTCGCCCTCCCAGTCGAAGTCGAGCGGGTCCACGATCACCGAATTGCCCACCGAGTTGGTCACCTCGCGGGCGTACGGGTCGTTGCGGTCCAACTCGAGGTCGCCGTTGACCAGGTGGAACTTGTACTCCTGGCCCGCCTTCGCGCCCTCGACGTAGCCGTACCAGTAGCCCTCGTCGTTCTCCCGGGTGAGCGGGTGGGCCGCGGTGTCCCAGTCGTTGAACTCGCCGAAGACGCTGACCTCGTCGGCGTTCGGCGCCCACACGCGGAACCCGACGCCGCCGTCGGCGACGATCGCCCCCATGCCCTCCAGAACCTGATCGCTCACGCGTGACCCCTCTCTCGACTGCTGCCCACAGTAGAAGGTAGCGGCCGCGGCCAAGCAGATTGGCGCAAGCTGGCGCGGCGGGCTCAGGCGAACAGCACCAGCAGCAGCGCCGCGGCCGACAGCACGATCTCCACGACGCCGATCTGCGCCGGCCTGCGCCTCTCGCGCGGCATCCACCAGGCGCGTGCCACCAGCGCCGACGCCCAGAGCAACCACGCCCAATTGAGCCAGCCGACGACGACCGCGGCCAGCACCAGAGCGGCCAGCACGCCGTGGTAGGCCAACGAGCGCGGCGCCGAATGGGGATTGTTGCGCTCCCGGATGAGGGCCTTGACGTGGAAGACCGTCCCCACGAAGTACGCGGTGATGGCCACCATGACCGCCACCTCCTCCGGTCGCACCGCGCCGCCGTCGCCGGTGGAGCGCAGCACGGCCATCAGGCCGCAGGAAGCCACGATGGTCAGCACACCCGAGAGCACCGAGCGCTCGCGCTTCGACGCCGCCAGCCACAACGCGGCGCCGAGCAGGACGGCGTAGACCGGCGCCCAGAGAAGGAGTTCCCAGCCGCGGAACCACAGCGTCGCGAGGCCGGCCGCGACGGCGATCCCGCCGTAGACGCCGGCCGCGGGGAGGTACTCGGGCCGGCGCCTCGGCGCCGCCTTGATGGCCAGGACGAGGGCGTTGAACGCGAAGTAGCCGATGAGCCAGGTGACGCCGAGCGCGGCGTCACCGAGGTCGAGCGGGCGGTGGGGCGACACCAGGACGAGCCCCACGAGGAACGGGACGATGATCATCGCCCACGCGCCGTGCTGGTTGGTCAGCCATCCCCTCGACGATTTCCCGGCCATGGACCCAACCTAGCCGTCGGCCCCTCGCGCCCCCCGGGCGGGGGTGCGGAACCCCTACTCGGCCAGCCCGTACAGCCGGTCGCCGGCGTCGCCCAGGCCGGGCACGATGTAGCCGGCGTCGTTGAGCCGCTCGTCGAGCGAGGCGACCACCACCCGGCACGGCACCTGGAGGTCCGCCAGGAGGTGCTGCAGCTTGTCGACCCCCTCGGGGGCGGCGGTCAGGCAGATGGCAGTGATGTCGTCGGCGCCGCGGTCGACGAGGTACTGGATGGCGCCGCCCAGCGAGCCGCCGGTGGCGAGCATCGGATCGAGCACGTAGCACTGGCGCCCGGACAGGTCCTGCGGCAGCCGCTCGGCGTAGGTCATGGGCTGCAGCGTCTTCTCGTCGCGGATCATGCCGAGGAAGCCCACCTCGGCCGTCGGCACCAGCCGCAGCATGCCGTCGAGCATGCCCAGGCCGGCGCGCAGGATGGGCACGACCAGCGGCGCGGGCTGCGCCAGCTTCACGCCGGTGGTGCGGGCCACGGGGGTCTCGATCTCCACCTCGCCGACCCGCACGCCGCGGGTGGCCTCGTAGGCCAGCAGCGTGACGAGCTCTTCGACGAGCCGCCTGAAGACGGGCTGCGGGGTGCGCTTGTCGCGCAGCACGGTGAGCTTGTGATGGACCAGCGGGTGTTCGACGACGTGTAGTTCCACGGGTCAACTTTCCCATATCCGAGCACGTCCGCGTAGCGGGTTGGGCACCGGCCTGTCTCTGCCGCGTGAAGCGTGCAAGGATGGACGAGGCACCGGATTTGTCGGGAGGAGTGGGTTGTGGACGTGTTCGATGAGGATGCGGAGCCGTTCGACTTGAAGGACGACGTCGAGGAATCCGACGACGACGACTTCGATGACTACGACGACGATGACGACCTGGAGGACGCCTCCGAGGACGACATCGACCTCGTGGTGGCGCTGTACCGCGAGGACGGCAAGGCCACGGCGGTGCCCATGGACTACGAACTCGCCAACGACCTCGACGAACTCATCCGCCAGCTGAGCCGCCTCCCAGGCGACTCCGGGGCCGACGGCTGGGTCTCGGTGGCCGGCGAATTCTTCGTGCTGTGCCGCGTGCGGGGCCGCACCGTCGAGGTCCTCCTGTCGGACGCGACGGCCGCCAACGACTGGCCGCTGGCCCGCGACGTCGTCGACTACCTCGGCGAGGAGGTGCCGGACGAGGACGACGACTCCTTCCCGATCGGCGACCTCGAGCTCTACGCCGCCAGCGGCCTGCGCGGCTTCGAGATGGAGGCCATCGCCACCGACTACGACGAGGACTCCGACGTGCTGCTCGGCGTCATCGCGAAGAAGCTGAAGGTCGGCGCCGAGTTCGAGCGCGCCGTCGAGTCCTTCGACGACTGACCGGGGCCGTGGGCACCCGTTGGCATGACGCGATGCGTCGTGCGCTGGCTGAGGCCGTGGCGGCGGAGGCGCACGGTGACGTGCCGATCGGCGCCGTGGTCCTGGGGCCCGGCGGCGACGTCATCGCCGTCGGCGGCAACGAGCGCGAGCTCACCGGGGACCCCACCGCCCACGCCGAGGTCGTCGCCATCCGGCGCGCGGCCGCCGTCGTGGGGGAGTGGCGCCTGACGGGCTGCACGCTGGTGGTCACGCTGGAGCCGTGCACCATGTGCGCCGGGGCCATCGTCGCGTCTCGCATCGAGCACCTGGTCTTCGGCGCGTTCGACGAGAAGGCCGGGGCCGTCGCGTCTCTGTGGGACGTGGTGCGCGACCCGCGCCTGAACCACCGCCCGACGGTGACTTCGGGCGTGTTGGAGGCCGAATGCGCCGCGGTGCTCGAGGAATTCTTCGTTGACAAGCGCTGACGGCGCAGGGTGCCGAAATCCCGGTGTGGCCTTTTGTCACCATGTGGCCCCAGGTGCGGTGATCGTGACACAAGGCCACACCCGGAAAATCGAGCCTCAGTCGAGGACGGAGATGCCGCCGCTCAGGTCGGGCTGCGCCTTGCGGAAGACGGCGGCGACGATGAGCGCCAGCACGCCCATGCTGGCCGCGACCACGAGGGCGCCCTGGGCGCCGACCGCGTCGATGGCGACACCGGCGATGGCGGCGGAGATCGAGGTGCCCAGCAGCTGGCCGGTGCCGATCCACCCGTAGGCCTCCGCGGTGTCGGCGAACGGCACGCTGCCGGCGATGACGGCCGAGACGGCGGCCAGCGCGGGCGCGATCCCGATGCCGGCGATGAACAGGGCGCCCGACAGGCCCCAGAACCCGGTCAGCAGCGCGGCGAGGATGAGCCCGACCACCATGATCATGGTGCGCAACGCCAGCGACCAGCGGTTGATGGGCCGGTTTCCGGCGGCGAGCCCGCCGATGAGCGACCCGAACGAGGTGATGCCCAGCACGATGCCGGCGGTGACCGAGCCCTCGTCGAAGCTCGCGACGACGCCCACCTCGACGGAGGCGAAGGCCCCCAGGAACAGCGCCGAGGTGACCATCATCAGGATCACCGACGGGTTCTGCAGCACGCGGCCGAGCTTGCGGCTGGTCAGCGGGATGCGCAGCGTGCGGACGGCGGGGGCCAGCATGAACGTCAACCCGCCGGCGATCTGCACGCCGACGACGATCAGCAGCGCCACGGTGGTGTCGAAGGCCGCCGCCAGCATGGTGATCGTCACGGGGCCGATGACCCAGATGATCTCCTGCAGCGCGGCATCGAAGCTGAACAGCGCGGTCAGCAGCGGGCGCGGGGTGATGCGCGGGTACAGGGTGCGCACGGCCGGGATGACCGGCGGGACGGTGCCGCCGCCCAGGGCGCCCAGCACGATCAGCCAGAACAGGGGCAGGGTGGGGAACAGCGCCAGCGCCGAGAGCGCCGCGACCGACGCGATGGTGCACACGAGCAGCACCCGGAACGTGCCGAAGCGGCTCAGCAGCCGCGACACCGGCGGGCCGGCCAGCGCCATGCCCGCCGAGAACGCCCCGAGGACCAGGCCGGCGGCGGTGTAGGAGCCCTTCTCGCGCTCCACGTGCATGAGGATGCCAAGCGTGTACATGCCGGCAGGGAAGCGGGCGGCCAGTTGCGCCACGAGGATGAACGCCAAACCCGGGACACGGAGGAGGGCCGAGATTTCACGCACCGGCCCACTCTACGCCGCCCGCGTCGGCGGCTGGCAAACCGGCTCCGGCGGGGGCGTTCGACGGCGGTGAGGCGCCGCCGTCGCATTCACCCGGGGTTCACCGATTGGTCATCACCGGCGGAACTCACTACACTGGTTCGCGGTGATGTGTCTGAGCGGCCGAAAGAGCTCGCCTCGAAAGCGAGAGTAGGGCAACCTACCGGGGGTTCAAATCCCTCCATCACCGCCACGAAACCCCCGGGAGGAATCCCGGGGGTTTTTCGTCTGCGTGGGGTGCCGCCGCGGCGTGTGGCTGCGGGGGTGAGCCCTCCGTCGTGGGGGTCAGCCCTCCGTCGTGGGGGTCACCGACGGGGACGGCGAGGGCGACTCGTCGGTGCTGACCGGCGGCCGGCAGATGGTGCCGCCCTCCGGCGACACCTGGTAGATGATGTTCTCCGTGGGCGCGTAGCCCTCCCAGGCGGTGCCGACCAGCACGTCGATGGTGCCGTCGATGCGGTCGTCGTACTCGACCTTGGGGTTGACGAAGTGTGACATCACCAGGCGCATCGAGGAGTATTGCGCCTTGTTGCCGCGGATGATGGTCTCCTTGATGGTCTCCTCGGTGTCGTCGACCTTCCCCACCTGGAAGCCGGCGTCCGTCAGGTACGTGCCCAGCCGGCGCGCCAGGCCGGTGGTGAAGCCGCCGTTGTAGACGTTGACGGTCACCAGGGCGGGCGTCACGATGTCGGTGGCCTCCGTCACGCACGGCGTGGGCGGCGTCGTCGGCAGCGGCGCGGTGAGTTCGCGCCATCCCCACATGAAGCCCCAGCCGAGGAATCCCAGCAGCCCCAGCAGAATCACTGGGGTGGCTATCAGGCGGAAGATGCGCACTTGGGTCTTGTCGCTTTCGTCGGGGATGTTGGGGGGAGACTACTTCAACTCGAGCACCCGGGCGTGCATTGTCTGCCTCTGTTGCAGCGCGGCGCGCAGTGCGCGGTGCAGCCCGTCCTCGAGGTACATCTCGCCCCGGTAGGACACGACGTGGGCGAAGAGGTCGCCGTAGAACGTCGAATCCTCCTCCAGCAGCGCCTCCAGATCGAGGGTGCGCTTGGTGGTCACCAGCTCGTCGAGACGCACCTGGTGGGGCGCGATCGCGATCCACTGCTTCTGGGTGTACCCGTGGTCGGGGTAGGGGCGGGAATCGCCGACTCGCTTGAAGATCACCCCGCCAGCCTACCGAACCAGCCCGACACCCGGTGGCTCCCCGGCCCACTGGGCGCCCCCACGCCCGCTGATCCGCCCCCACCGACGGTGCCCTGTGCAAGGATTCTGGGGTGAGCGAAGCAGCACCCATAGACCAGATCAGGGCCGGCTACACGTTCGAGGCGCCGGCAGCGACGCTGGGCGTCCTCGTCGACGGTGAGCCCGTCGTCGACGCGCCCATCCGCATCCCGTTGTCGATGTTCAACCGGCACGGCCTGGTGGCCGGCGCCACGGGCACGGGCAAGACGAAGACGCTGCAGGTGATGGCGGAGGAGCTGTCCGCGGCCGGCGTGCCGGTGTTCGCCGCCGACATCAAGGGCGACCTCAGCGGCATGGCCTCGGCCGGCGAGTCCACCGAGAAGATCCGCGCTCGGGCGGAGGCGCAGGGCCAGGCGTGGGAGCCGACGGCGTTCCCCACCGAGTTCTACGCCCTGGGCGGGCAGGGCATCGGGGTGCCGGTGCGGGCGGCCGTGTCGTCGTTCGGGCCCATCCTGCTGTCGAAGGTGTTGGGGCTCAACCAGGTGCAGGAGTCGTCGCTGGGGCTGGTGTTCCACTACGCGGACAAGAACGGCCTGCTCCTGCTCGACCTCAACGACCTCATCGAACTGCTCAAGTGGCTCACCTCCGACGAGGGCAAGCCCGAGCTGAAGGGCATCGGCGGCGTCTCGACGGCGACGGCGGGCGTGATCCTGCGCTCGCTCGTGACGCTGGCGGACCAGGGCGGCGACGTGTTCTTCGGGGAGCCCGAGTTCGAGCCGTCGGAACTGATGCGGGTGGCCGCAGATGGGCGCGGCATCGTGTCGCTGCTGGAACTGCCGCAGCTGGCCACGCAACCGGCGCTGTTCTCCACGTTCCTGATGTGGCTGCTGGCAGACCTGTTCACGTCACTGCCCGAGGTGGGCGACGTCGACAAGCCGAAGCTCGTGTTCTTCTTCGACGAGGCGCACCTGCTGTTCAACGACGCATCGAAGGCGTTCCTGCAGGCCATCACGCAGACCGTGCGGCTGATCCGGTCCAAGGGCATCGGCGTGTTCTTCGTGACGCAGACGCCCAAGGACGTGCCCGACGACGTGCTGGCGCAGCTGGGATCGCGCGTCCAACACCAGCTCAGGGCGCACACGCCCAACGATGCGAAGGCGCTGAAGGCCACCGTCGACACCTACCCGCACTCCCACTACGACCTCGAGCAGGTGCTGCAGCAACTGGGGATCGGCGAGGCGATCGTCACGGTGATGAGTGAGAAGGGCGCGCCGACGCCGGTGGCGTGGACTCGGGTGTGGGCGCCGGAGTCGTCGATGTCGCCCACGCCTGAGGACCGGCTGCGCGCCGCCGTCGACGCGTCGCCGTTGTCGGCTCGGTACGGGCAGGCCGTGGACAGGGAGTCGGCGTACGAGATCCTGACCCGCCGCCTGGCGGAGGGGGCTGCGGAGGCGGAGGCTGAACGGCTCGAGGCGCAGCGCGCAGAGGCCGAGGCGGCGGCGAAGAAGGAAGAGGAACGGCTCCAGAAGGAGTGGGACAAGCAGCAGCGCGACAACGAGCGTGAGCTGGCCCGCCTGGAACGGGAGCGGAAACAGGCCGAGGCCGAGCGGCGTCGGTACGAGCGGGAGAACCCGTCGTTGGTGGAGCAGGTGACGAAGTCGCCTGTGTTCAAGGACATCATGAGGACCGCGGGCCGCGAGATCGTGAGGAGCATCTTCGGTACCGGGCGCCGGGGGCGCTGACCGCTTGGCTTGGGAGTCGCCTGGGGTGGTTTGTCGCCGCAGATGCCCACGTTGGCGCTGCTTGGGTCGCGGCAAGGTGCCCGCGTAGCGGCTGCTTGGGTCGCGGCTCCCGGAGGCTGTCGACGTCGCCCGGCCCGTCGTCGCAGACTTGCGGGTGACTTCACAGACGGGCGATGGTGTCGCAGACCTGCCGTGACTTCGCAGACGGGCGACGGTGTCGCAGACCTGCCGTGACTTCGCAGACGGGCGACGGTGTCGCAGACAGAGGACTGTCTGCGAGGACGTCCGCGATCTGCAACGTCGGGCCCAGGTCTGCGACGACGGCCGAGGCCCTCGCACCTGCCGCCGATCTCGGCCGGTCTTCGCAGACTTCCGGTGACTTCGCAGACGGGCGATGGTGTCGCAGACAGAGGACTGTCTGCGAGGACGTCCGCGGTCTGCAACGTCGGGCCCAGGTCTGCGACGACGGCCGAGGCCCTCGCACCTGCCGCCGATCTCGGCCGGTCTTCGCAGACTTCCGGTGACTTCGCAGACGGGCGATGGTGTCGCAGACAGAGGACTGTCTGCGAGGACGTCCGCGGTCTGCGACGTCGGGCCCAGGTCTGCGACGTCGGGCCCAGGTCTGCGACGTCCCGCCTCAGTCGACGGTGTAGCGCCGGATGCTGGGGTCCTCGCGCACGGCGTCGGACAGCGACTGCAGTTCATCACCGAGCGCGGCGGCGCCGAGGTCGCCGGAGAGGAACCGTCCCCAGAGCCGGTTGTAGTCCTCGGTCAACCCGTAGTGGGAGACGAACCGCCACGAGTAGACGTCCTCCCCGGCGTCGGCGAGCAACCGTGTCTGCGCCACCAGCGCCGTCGACTCCAGGTCGGCGGGCACCGTGGTGCGCACGACGGTGGGCACCAGGTTGGTCCGCGCGAACGCCTCTGCGGCCTGCCGCGACAGCATCACCCGCAGCAACTCCAAGCCACCGGCCGGGTTGTCCGCGTCCTCCGGCACGATGAACTGCTCGACCGGCTGGGCGTGCACGGCCGCCGGCGGCAGGGTGGGTGCCGCGGTCAACGTCGGCACCGGCGCCACCGTCATCTCGAAACCCTGCGTGGTGCGGCTGTCCATCTCCCTGGCGATCCACGACCCCGACGGGTAGAACAGCGCCCTCTGCTGCAGCGACCACTCGGCCTGCGCCTCGATGTAAGCCCCGCCGTGCAGCACGAAACCCGCCTCGACGCACGCCTCCATGGCCTGCAACACGCCGGCGACGGCGGGGTGGCGCCAGCCGTCGGCCTCCAGGTTGTCGAGGGCCCGGCGCACCTCGTGGCCACCCTCCTTGATGGCGGACGAGATCGCCAGCTCGGCGTAGTACGACGCGGCCTCGTCGCCCCACACGAACAGGTGCTGCCCGAGGCCCTTGGCCTGCTCGCCCAGTTCCAGCAACTCGTCCCACGCCGTGGGCACCGCCCACCCCTGGGCGGCGAAGTGGCTTGCCGAGTGCCACAGGCCGAAGACGCTCAGTGCGTAGTCGAGCGCGACATGGCGCCCGTTGAAGGTGCCGGCCTGCACCACGCCGCTGTACAGCGTCTCCGCGATGGTCTCGCCCTCGAGGTTCTCGGCGGCCATGAGGTCGTCGAGCGGCAGCAGCCGGTCGGCGATGTCGGCGACGGCGAGCTGGTGGCTGCCGGAGTTGTCCACCAGGTCTGGCGGCGTCTCACCCTCCTCGAACAGGGCGCTGACGTCGGCCGTGATGTCGTCGCTCGACTCGACGGTGACGCGCAACCCGGGATGGTTCTCGCGCATGGTGCGCGCGGCGTCACGGACGTAGGCGACGCCGAACGCGCCGTCGAACACCACCGCGTGCACGTCGCCGGGCACCTCCAGCCCGAACGGCAGCGACTCCGTTGCGGTGGGGCTCGGCGACGGCGTGGCGCTGGTACTGGACACCTCCCCGCTGGGCGCGGGCCCGGGCTGCGTGACGCAGGCGGCCAACGGCGCGACGGCGGCTGCAGCCAGGAAGTGTCGGCGCCCGAGTGTCATGCCCCGAACTCTAGCCCCGCCGTCGAACGGCGCAGCGGCGGTCAGCGGCCGGTGCCGGCGTAGACCGTGGCCTCGTCTGCCGCGTCGAGGCCGAACGCGCTGTGGGCGGCGCGCACGGCGTCGTCGACATCGTCGGCGCCCACGATCACGGAGATGCGGATCTCCGAGGTGGAGATCATCTGCAGGTTGACGTCGGCCCTCGCCAAGGCGTCGAAGAAGGTGGCGGACACGCCCGGGTGCGAACGCATGCCGACGCCCACGACGGAGACCTTGCCGATCTGGTCGTCGTAGAGCACCTCCTCGTAGCCCACCTCGTCCTTGATGGCGTCGAGGGCCGCGATGGCCTTGGCGCCGGAGTCCATGGGCAGCGTGAACGAGATGTCGGTGGCGGCGTCGGACAGGCGCGAGATGTTCTGCACGATCATGTCGATGTTGATGTCGGCCTCGGCGATCGCGCGGAAGATGCGGGCGGCCTCGCCGACGCGGTCCGGCACGTTGACGATCGTGATCTTGGCTTCGGTGCGGTCGTGGGCGACACCGGTGATGATGGCTTCTTCCATGGCTCCGTCTTTCGTGATCTCGTCCTGGCTCCTGACCCAGGTGCCGGGCTTGTCTGTGAACGAGGAACGCACGTGCACGGGCACGCCCTCGCGGCGCGCGTACTCGACGCAGCGCAGGTGCAGGATCTTGGCGCCGCTGGCGGCCATCTCCATCATGTCCTCGTAGCCGATCTGGCTGATGTGGCGCGCCGACTTCACGATGCGCGGGTCCGCCGTGTAGACGCCGTCGACGTCGGAGTAGATCTCGCAGTAGTCGGCGCCCAGCGCCGCGGCGAGCGCGACGGCGGTGGTGTCCGACGCGCCCCGGCCCAGCGTCGTGACGTCCTTGCTGGTCTGCGCGACGCCCTGGAAGCCGGCGACGATCACGACGCTGCCCTCGTCGAGCGACTTCACGACGCGGCCCGGGGTGATGTCGATGATGCGCGCGTTGCCGTGCGTCGGAGTGGTGATGATGCCGGCCTGCGAGCCCGTGTAGGACACCGCGTCGATGCCGAGGTCCGACAGCGCCATGGCCAGCAGCGCGGCCGACTGGCGTTCGCCCGTGGTCAGCAGCATGTCGAGTTCACGCGACTTCGGGCTGGGGGAGACCTTGAGCGCCAGGTCCATCAGCTCGTCCGTGGTGTCGCCCATCGCGGAGATGACGATGATGACGTCGTGCCCCTCGCCACGGGTGCGCGCGATGCGGCGGGCGACGCGCTTGATGGACTCCGCGTCCTGGACGGAGCTCCCGCCGAACTTCTGAACGATGCGACCCATGTACGTAAACCTCCTGAGGACCGCGTATCAGGATAGTTCGCCCGGGGGCCGGATGCGAGGCTCGTCCGCCGTCGGGTCGAGGGGCGGGGGCCGCCCAAGGCAGGGCCCGGCGACGTGGCCCCATCCCGGCGGGTAATGTCGGGATCGTGACCGCGCTCCCCATCCTCACCGCCGAAGAACAGCGCGTGCTGGGCTGCCTCCTCGAGAAGGAGGTCACCGTCCCGGCCAGCTACCCGCTGACGCTCAACGCGCTGCGCACCGCCTGCAACCAGTCCAGCAGCCGCGAGCCCGTCGTCGACTACGACGAACGCCAGGTCCAGGACGCCGTGCGTGCCCTCAAGGACCGCGGGCTGGTGCGCGTCACGTGGATGGACTACGGGAAGCGCACGCTGAAATATTCGCAGGCCGCCGTCGAGGTCCTGGACCTCCCCGACGACGAACGCGCCCTGCTGACCGTCCTGCTGCTGCGCGGCGCCCAAGCCCCGGGCGAGCTCAAGACACGCACCGACCGGCTGCACGGATTCGGCGGGCGCGACGAGGTCGAGGCCGTCCTGCAACGCATGGCGCAGCGCGACGAGCCCCTCGTGCGGCAACTT
The DNA here is from genome assembly GCF_039544535.1 of Tessaracoccus lubricantis. Taxonomy (NCBI): domain Bacteria; kingdom Bacillati; phylum Actinomycetota; class Actinomycetes; order Propionibacteriales; family Propionibacteriaceae; genus Tessaracoccus; species Tessaracoccus lubricantis. The sequence continues at coordinate 52,174 of NZ_BAABLV010000024.1, read as the reverse complement.
GAACGCAAGCCGGGCCAACAGGACAACCGGTGGATCCACCTCCTCGGCGACGTGCCCGCAGAGGTGGGGCCCGCCGTCGCAGTGGACCGCGAGCAGGTCCTGACCGACGGCGTGGAAGCCCGCGACGAGGCCCTCATCGCCGCCTACGACGCACTGGCAGACCTCGAGCCCGACCCGATGCCCACCACCGCGTTCGAGGACTGGTTCATCACGCACGTGGCCGAGCTCGCCGGCCCGCACCAGACCGCCGATGTCGGCTGCGGCCTCGGCGACACCACCCTCCTGCTCGCCGAGGCCGGCGCGCTGCCCACCGGTTTCGACCTCTCGCCGCGCATGGTCGAGCAGGCCAGGGAGCGCAACCTGGACGTCGAGTTCCAGGTGGGCGATTTCCGCAAGCTGCTGCGGCCGGGCAACGACGCGGGCTGGGGCGCGATCCTCGCGTGGTACGCGTTCATCCACCTCGCGCCCAGCGAGTTCGCCGCCGTGGTGAAGCACCTTGCGCAGACGCTGCTGCCCGACGGCGTGCTGGCGTTCGCGGTCCACGTAGGCAACGCCGTCGAGCCCGTGACCCGGTGGCAGGGGGAGGAGGTCGCGGTGCCGCTGGTGTTGCACGACCCCGCGGAGGTCCGACGCGCAGTGGCAGCGGCCGGGCTGAAGGCCCAGTCGTTCCTCGTCTCCGACGACGAAGGCCCCGACCGGCTCTACCTGATCGCGCAGCCCGAGTAACCAAAACGCAGCTGGGTAGCGGCGTCGCGCCCGAAACCCCGGCGGTGCTGCTGGGCGGCGACTAACCTGAGGCCTATGAACACGGTTCGCTGGGGCATCGTTGGTACAGGGGCAATCGCACATGGGGTCGCGGGCGACTTCCAGTTCGTCCCGGGTGCCGAGCTGACCGCCGTCGCATCGCGCACCAGATCGAAGGCGCAGGCGTTCGCCACCAAGCACGGCGTGCCGCGTGCGTACGGCTCCTACGCGGAGATGCTGCAGGCCGACGACATCGACGTCGTCTACATCGCCACCCCGCATCCCCAGCACCGCGACGTCGCGCTGTCGGCCATCGCGAACGGCAAGGCCGTGCTGGTCGAGAAGGCGTTCACCGCCACCCTCGACGGCGCCCGTCAGATCGTCAAGGCCGCCCGCGAGAACGGCGTGTTCGCCATGGAGGCGATGTGGACGCGGTTCCTGCCCGTCGTCGCCGCGGCACGTGAGGTCGTCGCGTGGGGCCGCATCGGAGACGTCGTCTCCGTGCAGGGCGACCTGTACGCCTACCGCGAGTTCCAGCCCGAGCATCGCCTGTTCGCCAAGGAACTCGGCGGCGGCGCGATCCTCGACCTCGGCGTCTACGTCGTCAACTTCGCACAGGCGTTCCTGGGCGACGTGAAGTCGGTGGACTGCATCACGCGCCTCTACCCCTCGGGGGTGGACAGCGCCGCCAACATCAGCCTCGCCCACACCGGCGGTGGGCTGTCGTCGCTGGCCGTGGGCTTCGACGGCCACGGGCCCGGCCGGATGGCCATCATCGGCACGAAGGGATGGATCGAGGTCGAGCCCCGGTTCCACCACCCGTCGATGATCACGATCCACCGCAACGGCGTGCTGCCGCGCATCATCGAGGCCATGCCCACGGGTCGCGGCTACAGCCACGAATTCGCCGAGGTCACCCAGCGCATCAGGGAGGGGCACACGGAGTCGCCGACGATGCCGCTCGAGGACACCCTCGAGGTCATGCGCGTGCTCGAGTCCTGCCTGCGCCAGGCCGGGATCAAGCACTGCGACGCCGAACTCACCCTGGTCTGAAAATCGTTTTCCGACGGCGGGGCAGGGGCTGACAAATCGGGCCGGTGTGACCGGATCCTAAGTTGCCACAACGGGTGCTTATTTGACCCCGATTCCAACCGTACGGGGGTGTGGTAATAGCCTACCCGCGGGTCGCCAGACATCCTATGTGCAACTTGACTGCGTGAAATGCTGACTTTGTCACGTGCGGTGCAGCCAGGTGCCTACCGTCGAGCGACCTCCCCACCCAAGGCAACCTCACCCTTCGCCAAGGAACCCCCGTGCGTTTACATGCCCTCATTTCGTCAGTCCTGGGGGCTGCGCTCATCCTCACAGGGATCGTGCTGCAGCCAGCCCAGGCGGCGACGTCCATAGACCCCTCCAACATCGAGTCGGTGCGCGCCGCGTACCAGCAGCGCCTCAAGCCCGCCCTGGCCATCGAGCAGGGCTGGACCGGCGACCTCTCAACCTGTACTCCAGGTTCACCCAGCGCAGCGGCGCACAAGGCAACTTTGGATGCCGTCAATTTCTTCCGCGGGATGGGCGGACTCGCCCCCGTGACGTTCAACTCGATGCTCTCCGCGAAGGCCCAACAGGCCGCCCTCATCATGAGCGCGAACAAGCAGCTCAACCACTACCCGCCGGTGACGTGGCGCTGCGTGACGTCCGGCGGCCGTGAGGCCGCGGGCCGCTCCAACATCGCGCTCGGCGCGGTGAAGTCCGGTTCCGGCGCCGGCGCGATCGCGCTGTACATGTCCGAGCCGGGCGATTCGAACAAGACCGTGGGCCACCGTCGTTGGCTGATGCGCCCGCAGACCACGACGATGGGCAGCGGCTCGACGACCAACTCCAACGCCCTGTGGGTCGTCGGCACCCCCAACGACAACACCGCCAACCCGAACCCCACGTGGCTGCCCTGGCCCACCGCCGGGTACTTCCCCTCGCAGATCCAGCCGAACGGGCGTTGGTCGCTGTCCGGCGACTCCGCGTCGGTGAAGTTCGACAACGCGCGCGTCACCATGACCGGCCCCAGCGGCCCGGTGAACGTGACGCAGCACCCCGTGGCGACCGGCATGGGCAACTCCACCCTCGTCTGGGACACCGGTCTCCTGCCCAAGCCCACCGGCACCGCCGTCCACAACTACACCGTCAAGGTCACCGGCATCGTCCGCAACGGCGCCACCGTGAGCCACTCGTACACCGTGCGCCTGTTCGACGGCGACGCCCCCGCAGGCGGCGCCACCGCGGCGCCCACCACCTCGGGCCCGACGCCGACGCAGACCATCTGGGTCACCACCGGCAACAAGTCGGCGTCCCCGACCGCCCTGCCGAAGAACTCCCTGTCCTACGCCCGCACGGCGCCGTACACGCTGCCCGGGATCCACCGCAACCTCAACGGCCGCGACTGGCAGACGACGTGCGAGTCCTACTCCCAGACCGAACGCTGCCGCACCAGCATCTGGGCGACCATCGTCGTGCAGGACGGCGATCGCTTCGTGCAGAAGGAGGGGTGGGCCTTCAACAACCTGACGTACCTGCCGTTCATGACCCGCGCTCAGTGGGGCAAGAACCCGATCGCCGTGCACAACATGAACGGGTTCGAGTCGGGTGGGCGCCAGTGGCGCACCGAGTGCGACACCGCCCAGACCGGCCGCGGCGCGTGCCGCAGCTACACCTTCACGACGGTGTACCAGGCGACGAAGACCACCCGCGGGCTCGTCGTGAAGCAGACCGGCGAGTGGGTCTTCAACAACCTGGTGCTGTTCGCCTGAGGTCGCCCGAGCCCGCCGCTGCGGGGAGTTCGCCCCGCGTCCCGGCCTAGACACTCAGGAGGGCGACGGGCCACACGCAAACGGCCCCGACCCCCCACCGGGGGTCGGGGCCGCCACGCGCTCCCTACGCGCGCCGCAGGGCGATCTTCAGGCCCAGCTCGTCGTCGACATCGGTGGCCTCGGCAACCGGGGCTTGCGTCAACTCGACGGCCAGCACCTCGCCGGCGATCAGCTCACGGTGCTCGTCGACGGCGTCGCCCAGCGGGCCGTCGGCCTCCACCGTCACGCGGATCCGGTCGGTGATCTCCAGCCCGGCGCGCTTCCGTGAGTCCTGGACGAACCGGATCACCTCGCGTGCGAGACCGGCGAGCACCAGCTCAGGCGTCAGCTCGAGGTCGAGCGCCACCGTCTCTCCCTGCTCGTTGACCACCGACCAGCCCTCGCGCGGGCGTTCGGTCACGATCACGTCGTCGGAGGTGATCTCCACGTCCTCGCCCTCGAACTCGATCACGGCGCGCCCGGCGTCGCGGAGCTGGCCGGCGAGCCAGGCGGCGTCGAGTTCGGCGATGACCTTCGCCACGAGCGGCGTCCGCTTCGCGAAGCGCTTGCCGAGGTTGCGGAAGTTGCCCTTCGCGGAGAAGTCCACGAGGTCGCCGGCCGACTCGAACGACTCGATCGACTCGACGTTCAGCTCTGCCTTGACCTCCTCCTGCAGCTCCGGCGACAGCTTCGCGAAGATGCGCGACGGCACCAGCATCCGGCCGAGCACCTGACGCACCTTCATCTTCGACTCCGCACGCGCGGAGCGACCCAGTTCGACGGTGCGCTGGGCCAGCTGCATCGCCTCGGCGAGCTCCGGGATGATCAGCGTCTCGTCCGCCACCGGCCACGACGCGAGGTGCACCGACTCCGGGCCCTCCGGGTCGGCCGCGTGGAACAGGTCCTGCCACACGCGCTCGGTGACGAACGGCATGATCGGCGCCAGCAGGCGCGTCAGCGTGTCGAGCGTCTCGTGCAGCGTCCACAGCGCACTCTCGTCGCCGTTCCAGAACCGGCGGCGCGAGCGGCGCACGTGCCAGTTCGACAGGGCGTCGATGAACCCGGCGAGGGCCTGCCCGTAGCGCTGCGTGTCGAAGTTCTCCAGCGCGTCGGTGGTCTCGAGGATCAGCTGCTGCGTCGTCGACGTCAGCCACCGGTCGAGCACGTGGCGGTCCGCGACGGCGGGCGCGGCGCCCGTCGGGGTCCACCTGGCGGCACGGGCGTACAGCGAATGGAAGGCCACCGTGTTCCAGTAGGTGAGCAGCACCTTGCGGACCGTCTCGCCGATGGTCACGTCACCCACGCGGCGGGCCGACCACGGCGAGCCGGAGCACGCCATGAACCAGCGCACCGCGTCCGCACCGTGCTTGTCCATCAGCGGGATGGGCTCCAGCACGTTGCCCAGGTGCTTCGACATCTTGCGGCCGTCGTCGGCGAGGATGTGCCCCAGGCACACCACGTTGCGGTACGACGACTCGCCGAACACCAGCGTGCCCACCGCCATCAACGAGTAGAACCAGCCGCGGGTCTGGTCGATCGCCTCGCAGATGAAATCAGCCGGGTAGCGCTCCTTGAACACCTCGACGGAGCCCTCGGCGTGCGGGTAGCCCCACTGCGCGAACGGCATCGAGCCGGAGTCGAACCAGGCGTCGATCACCTCGGGGACGCGGCGCGACTCCTTGCCGCACGTGGGGCAGTCGAACGTGACGTCGTCGACGAAGGGCCGGTGCGGGTCGAGTCCGCCCTGGTCCGTGCCGGTCAGCTCCGACAACTCCGCCAGCGAGCCGACGCACACCTGGTGGTCGTCCTCACACCGCCAGATCGGCAGCGGGGTGCCCCAGTAGCGGGTGCGCGACAGCGCCCAGTCGATGTTGTTGTTCAGCCAGTCACCGAACCGGCCGTGCTTGATGTTGTCGGGGTACCAGTTGGTGTCCTCGTTCTCCGCGAGCAGCTGGTCCTTGATCTGCGTGGTGCGGATGTACCACGACGGCATCGCGTAGTAGAGCAGCGCCGTGTGGCAGCGCCAGCAGTGCGGGTAGCTGTGCACGTAGTCGAGCTTGCGGAACATCAGCCCGCGGGCGGTGAGGTCGTCGACGATGTAGGCGTCGGCGTCCTTGAAGAACTTGCCGCCCACCAGGTCGAGGCCCTCCTCGAAGGTGCCCTCCTTGGTGACCGGGTTGACGAACGGCAGCCCGTACGCGCGGCACACGGCCATGTCGTCCTCACCGAACGCCGGCGCCTGGTGCACCAGGCCGGAGCCGTCCTCCGTCGTGACGTAGTCGGCCAGCACCACGAAGTGCGCCTCGGCCGGGAACTCCACCAGCTCGAGGGGGCGCTGGTAGGCCCAGCGCTCCAGTTCGCGCCCGACGAAGGACTGGCCCAGCGTCCATTCCTCGCCCAGCACCTGCTCGGCCAGGGGCTCCGCGATCACCAGCGACTTCTGCTCCGGGTGCGACGCCACCCGGTAGGTCACCTCGGGGTGCACCGCGACGGCGGTGTTCGACACCAGCGTCCACGGCGTCGTCGTCCACACCAACAGGTCCGCCTCGCCGGCCAGCGGGCCGGAGGTCAGCGGGAAGCGCACGTAGATCGACGGGTCGGTGACGTCCTCGTAGCCCTGCGCCAGCTCGTGGTCCGACAGGGCCGTGCCGCAGCGCGGGCAGTACGGGGCCACGCGGTAGTCCTCCTCGAGCAGCCCCTTCGAGTGGATCTGCTTGAGCGCCCACCACAGCGACTCCACGTACTCGGGGGTCATGGTCACGTAGGCCTGGTCGAGGTTGACCCAGTAGCCCATGCGTTCGGTCAGCTCCGAGAAGGCGTCGACGTGGCGCAGCACCGACTCGCGGCACTTCGCGTTGAACGCCTCGACCCCGTAGGCCTCGATGTCGGCCTTGCCGGTGAAGCCCAGCTCCTTCTCGACGGCCAGCTCGACGGGCAGGCCGTGGCAGTCCCAACCGGCCTTGCGCTCCACGTGGTAGCCGCGCATCGTCTTGTAGCGGGGGAACACGTCCTTGAACACGCGCGCCTCGATGTGGTGCGTGCCGGGCATGCCGTTGGCGGTGGGCGGGCCCTCGTAGAACGTCCAGGGTTCGCCGCCCTGCGACTGCTCGAGCGACTGGTCGAACGTGCCGCGCTCGGCCCACAGCTTCAGGATGTCGTGCTCGAGCGCAGGGAAGTCGACCTGGGCGGGCACGGCACGGTAACCGGGAGTGGTGCTCATCGGGTGGGTTCCTTCTTCGTCTGCAGTGGCGAAGGGACGAGCCGTGGCCCGCGGTACCACCCTTCTTGGGCGCCTGGGCGCCCCGCTTCGTTCGCTGCCGCAGCCGGTTCTACTGAGTGGTGGCCCACCGTTCTTCCGGCGGCTCCGAGGTGATTGCCCCATCCACGCCGTGCGGTCCGTGCCATTATGCGCCGACGCCGCCGTCGACTCAAGCCAGCCGGGGGTGGCACGATGGTGCGGACACGACGGAGGGAGGGGCGCCATGGCCAACGCCGATGCCTGGCTGCACTGGGCCACCCTCCGCCGCATGCGCTTCTTCCCCGCCTGGGAGTCGATGGCCGGCACCTTCCGCGGCGGCGGCCTGCACCTGGGCGGGCGGCGCGGCATCACGATGGGCTGGTCCGGCACCTACGCGGGGCTGCCGTGCTTCGGCTTCCGGGCGACGGCGGGGACGGACCCGGCCGGCCACCTCCACGTCGTCGCGCTGAGGGTGCCGGGCGTGCGGTTCCCGTGGCTGAGCATCGAGGTGGCCGACTTCACCCAGGCCGGCCCCGGCATCGCGATCGAGCCGGACTTCGACCTCGCGTGGCGGGTCAGCGCTGCGCACCCGCAGTTCGCGCGCGACGTGCTCACCGAGGCGGTCCGGCAGCTGCTCACGCCGATCACCGCCGACTTCTCCGAGATCTGGTTCGAGCACGACGCCGTGCTGCTCTGCGCGCGGGGCCTCGTCGAGCCCGAGCACGTGGACCGCTACCTCGACCTGCTGCGTCGGCTGGTGGACGCCGTCGACTCCCGCGTGCTCGACGCCATCCGCCCGCGGCCCTTCCAGCGCGCGCTGCCGGCGTACCTCGCCGCGCCGACGCCTGCCATCCGCACCGTCCAGCCCCGGCCGGTGGTGCGGCGCGGCACCACCTGGCAGGAGTGGGCGGGCCTGCGTGGCTGGCTCTACTACGCCAACGCCCGCGAGATCGTCGAGCGCTTCAACCACGGCCCCGTGCCGGCGGGCAGGTTCGCGCACGGCTTCGTCGGCCGCTTCGGCAGCCTCCCGTGCTTCGGTTGGCAATGGGTCTCGCCACCCGAGACCGGCGCCAGGATCCGGCAGGTGCTGTGCGTGCGCCACCCCGGCCTGGCCATGCACCCGGTGCGGGTGACGCTGGAGGACGAGCTGCTCAGCGAGCTGATGGGCGCCAGCGACATCGAGGTCGGCGACCCCACGTTCGACGCCCGCTGGCGCGTCACCTCCTCCGACGCCGACGCGGCGCGCCGCCAACTCGGCCCAGCCGTGTGGCGGTTCTTCACCGCACCCACGACACCTGCCTTCAGCCAGCTGTGGCTCGAGCGGGAGGTGGCCGCCGTCGTGATCGACGGCCCGGCGCCGCGCGAACAGGTCGACGGGTACCTGCGCTTCCTCCACGACATCATCGGCGCCGTCGCCCACAACGTAGACAACGGCTGAGCGCTACCCGGGCGGCGCCCCTAGACTCGCGGTCATGACGATCTTCAACGTGCCGCTCGAGGAGCTGCGCCAACGCGGCAGCATCAAGTGGCGCCGCTTCGAGCCCGACGTGCTGCCGATGTTCGTCGCCGAGATGGACGCCGAGGTCGCCGAACCCGTCCGCGACAGGCTCAAGCGCGCCGTCCGCGAATCCGACACCGGCTACCCCGAGCTGCCCGCCTACCAGGAGGCCATGGCGGACTACGCGCAGTGGCAGTGGGGGTGGCACTTCGACGTGACCGAGGCGATGCTGGTGGCCGACGTCGTCTCGGGCATGCGCGAGGCGGTGCTGGCCTTCACCGAGCCCGGCGACAAGGTCGTCATCAACCCGCCGATCTACCCGCCGTTCCGCAGCGTGTCGCAGGGCCGGGAAACCGTCGAGGTGCCCATGTCGGACGGCGGCCGCCTCGACCTGCCCGCGCTCGAGCAGGCGTTCGCCGAGCACCGGCCCGCCCTCCACCTGCTGTGCTCGCCGCACAACCCCACCGGCGCGGTGCACACCATCGACGAGTTGCGGGCGCTGGCAGACCTGGCAGAGCGGTACGGCGTCATCGTCGCCTCCAACGAGATCCACGCCCCGCTGGCCGGCGCCAGGCACACCCCCTACCTGAAGGCCGCGCCCGGTGCGGACGCCGTCATCATCACCTCGGCGTCGAAGTGCTGGAACCTGGCCGCACTCAAGGCCGCCCTGGTCATCGGCCCGGCCAGGCTGCGCGCCCGCATCAACCCCGTGGCGTCGGATTCCGCGTCCTACTTCGGCATCCTCGCGCACTCGACGGCGCTCAACGAGGCCCGCGACTGGCTGCAGGCCGCCTCGCGCGAGGTCGACGCGAACAAGGTGTTCTTCGCCGAGGAACTCGCCCGCGAGATCCCGCAGCTCAGGTACGTGCCGTCCGAGGGCACCTACCTGGCGTGGCTGGACTGTTCGCCGCTGGGGCTCGAGCACCCCGGGCGCCACTTCCACGAGGTGGGCCGGGTGCGGTTCAACTTCGGGTCCGATTTCGACCCCGGGTCGGTGCAATTCGTCCGGGCGAACCTGGCCTCGTCGCGTGAGATCATCGCCGAGGGCATCAGGCGGATGGCCACGTCGATCAACTAGTTTCGCGGCGCGAGACCGCATAACCTTCTGCCTAAATGCCAACCGAGGAGATGACGATGACGCGACCCGTGGCTGCCTGGCGCACCACCTACACGCCGGGTGCGTGGCTGGCCCTGACGGGGCCCACCACCCTGGTGGTCATGACGCCTCCTCCCGCGCACGCAGCAGCCACGGTCAACGAACTGTGGCGCAGCGTCGTGTCCGCAGGTTCGCTCGACGCCCTCCTGAAGCTGGTCTCCGAAGTGGGCCTGGACGCCATGCCGGACCTGGGCGCGTTCCACTGGGACGACGAGGGGCTCCACGGCATCGCCCGTGGTCGCGTGCAGGTGGTCGACACCGATTCGGGCGACGTCGTCCTGCGCGGTGAGGGCTCCGTCACGTGGCGCGAGGAGCGCCTGGGCCGCGAACGCAACCTCGGCATCACGCTCGAGGAGTTCGACGCCGGCGATGCCCTCCAGTTGCCGCTGGTGGTCGGCGCGGCCACGGTGTCGGCCATCTTCCTCACCACGGACCCGGCCGCCCTCGTCCGGTTCCCCGCCGGAGCCGACGCTGGCGCGCAGCCCGTCGCTGCGACCGCGCCCGAGTCGGTGCCCACGGCATCCCACCTCTCAGACGGCGACCCCGCCCCGGTCAGTGCCCCCGCCGATGACGACTTCGGCGACGAGCTGGTCTTGGAGGCGCCGCCGTCGCAGGAGTTCGAGCACGACACCCTCGAGGCCGGCGCGGACGAGATCGCCGCGGCGCTCGGCGGCATCCCGATCGCCCCACCGGTCGCCCCGCCGGTGGAGCCCGACATCACGGTGCCGCCGCTGCCGGAGCCCGCGTCGCTGTCGTCGCCCGCAGATCGCCAGCCGCACGTCGTCGTGCAGCGCAGCTTCGGCGAGGTCGAGGACGAGGGCGGCACGATCTTCTCCACGGGCCTGGCCGCCACGCACAAGCCCGCGCCGCCGGCCGACGAGCGCCCGGACCCGCAGGTCCTGGCCGTGCCGTGCGTCAACAACCACCCCAACGCGCCCGGCAGCCGCACCTGCCGCATCTGCCAGTACCCGGTGGACTCGTCGAACCCGCGCCTGATCCGCCGCCCCGTGCTGGCCGGCGTGCACACCAACCGCGGCGACTTCGCCGACATCGTGGCGGGCATCGTCGTGGGCCGCGCGCCCGACTCCAGCCAGGGCCCGGCGGGCGCGCACCTCATGCGCGTGGCCAGCCCCAGCAACGACATCTCGCGCAACCACGTGCTGATCACCACGCAGGACTGGAACGTGCACGTCACGGACCTGCACTCCACCAACGGCACCACCGTGCTGCCCGCCGGCGAGCCGCCGTTCACGCTGCGTGACGGGGCCTCGGTCCAGGTGGGTATCGGCACGGTGCTGGACCTCGGTGACGGGGTCTCGCTGCGGATCGAGCCGCCTCGCGGCCAGTAGGGGAGGACTCATCGCCGTGACGGACGTTGATCTCGGGCAGACCAGGCAGGCTGCCCGTCCGATCCGTATCATCGCCCGTTTCCTCCGGCGGTCCTGGCAGGCGATCCTGGTGGTCGTCCTCGCCATCGCCCTCGGCGTCGCGGCGTACCTGAGCCCCGGCCTCGTGCAGGCAGACGTGCACCTCGACGAGGGCATGGTGTTCGTCGGGAAGCGCGACGGCAGCCTCATGGGCACCGTCAACGCCCAGATCGACGAGTTGTCGGCCGCCACGCCCACCGGCGACTCGCAGTTCCAGCTGTACCAGCACCAGGACGACGTGCAGGCGTTCCTGCCGCAGTCGTCGAACCTCCACCCGTACCTGCCGGGGCGCAACATCCTCGAGCGGGCCACGAAGATGCCGCCCAACGCCGTGGTGCAGCAGGTGGAGGGCTCGATGCTGGTCTACGACCAGGAGAACGGCCGCGTCTGGTACGGGACGCTCGACGACATGCTGGACGTCGACTTCCTGCGGGACAAGCCAAACCTCGAGGTGGGCGAGTTCGGCGTCGCCACGTTGACCGTCGACGGCGACGCCATCGGCCTCAACCCGAACACGCAGACCCTGGTGCGGCTCGAGGGCGAGGCCGTGGTGACCACGCCGGTGCCGATCGCCTTCGACGCCGAGCGGCGCAACTTCGAGATCTCCGCCGTCGGCGACAACGCCGTCGTGCTGGACCGCAACCGCGGCCAGATCTGGGTGGAGGGCATGCCGAAGGCGTTCGCGATCAGCGGCCAGTCGCAGGCGCTGCTGCTCCCGCCGGTGGCCGACGTGCTCGGCGGCGAGGACGGCGCCCGCGCGCTGTTCGCCAACGCGGCCGGCCTCGGCGCCATCACGCCCGACGGCTTCCGCTCGATGTCGGGCAACATCCGGATGGTGCCGGTGCGGCCCGTCCAGGTGGCCGGGTGCCTCTACGGCGCGTTCTACGGCGGCCCGGGCGAGGGCACGTTCGTGAAGCGCTGCAAGGGGGAGGAGCCGGTCGTCACCGAACTCGAGCACCTCACCACCGACGGCACCAGCCTGCAGTTCCAGGTCAACCGCACCACCGTCGCCCTCAACGACATGGCCAACGGCACCGTGTGGCTGGTGGACAAGGGCACGGTCATCCTGCCGGAGGACTGGTCGGACGTCCGCCCCGTCGTCGAACGCGAGGACAGCGAGTACACCGAGGGCGACCCCACCGTGCTGCCCGAGCGCACGCCCGACAACCGTCCGCCCATCGCCAAGGACGACCGGCTCGGCGCGAGGGCCGGCGCCGCCACCGTCCTGCCGGTGCTCGACAACGACACGGATCCCGACGGCGACCTGTTGACCATCTCCGTGCCGAACGACCTCCAGCTCGACGGCGCCACCGTCCAGCCGGTGCGCGGCGGCGCGGGCCTCCAGATCACGATCGACCCGAGCGCCACCGGTGAACTGGCCGTGCCGTACATCATCGACGACGGCCGCGACGGCACCGCCACCGCCACCGCCCACGTGACCGTGCACCCCGCCGAGCCGGGGGCCGGCAACCAGCCGCCCGTGCTGCGCGGCAAGGTCGACGCGGACGTGCCTGCCCCGCAGCCGCTGCGGGTCACGATGGGCGACGCCGACGTCACCTACCGCGCACTGCTCGACTGGCGCGACCCCGAGGGCGACCCGCTGGTGCTCGTGAAGGCGTGGATGGACCCGCAGTTCGACGACATCGTGCAGTTCCGCCCCAACGGCGAGATCACCTACACCGACGTCGGCACGTCGTTCGGCCTCAAGACCATCCACGTCGAGGTGGCCGACAGGCACGGCAACTCCACCACCGACGAGTTGCAGGTGATGGTCCACGAGGAGGTCATCCCGCCCACCACGTACGGCGACTTCGCCACCACCATGCAGGGCGAGTCCGTCACCGTCGAGCCGCTGGCCAACGACATCCGCGCCATCAACCTCACCGAGGTCGACGCGGGCGACTGCACCGAGTGCGTCGAGACCTCGCTCGCCGACAACCGATTCACGTTCACCTCCGACGCGGTGGGCGCCCACTACGTCAAGTACAGCGTCAACAACGGCGCCAGCGGGCTGGTGCGCGTCGACGTGCTGCCCAGCCTGACGAACCGCCCGCCGGTCCCGGTCGACGACGTGGCGCACCTGCCCGCGATGGGCTCGGTCACCATCGACCCGCTGCTCAACGACACGGATCCCGACGGCGACGTGCTCGTGATCCAGACCATCACCGACGTGCCGCCCACCCTCAACGTCACGATGGAGCGCCGCACGCTGCTCACCATCGAGGCCACGGCAGACCTGACCGGCACGGAGAAGTTCTACTACCACGTCTCCGACGGCAGCGAGTCCCGCCGCGGCACCATCCAGGTGGTCGCCACCGAGGCATCGGGGCAGATCGGCCCGCGCGTCGAGGACGACACCCTCCGCGTCCGGGCGGGGGCCACGGGCTCGGTCAAGGTGCTCGAGAACGACACCTCACCTGACGGCCGCGACCTGACGATCGCCCCAGAGCTGGTCGACAACCCGTTCGGCGACGACGCCTGGGTCGAGGGCGACACCGTCCGCGTCAGCGTGCCCGCCGGCTCCCCGCCCGGCGTGAGCCAGGTCCGCTACCGCGCCGTCGACTCCACCGGCGAGGCGACCGACGGCATCGTGCGCGTCACCGTCGTGTCGGAGGAGGCGTCCAACGCGGAGCCGCCGCAGCCGCGCCAGGTCATCGACCGCGTGCTGGCCGGCACCACCACCCGCATCCCCATCCCGCTCGACGGCATCGACCCGCAGGGCGACGCCGTCCGGCTCGTGGGCCTGGGCTCGATCCCGTCGCACGGCCGCGTGCTGAAGGTCGGGGAGCGCTACTTCGAGTACGAGGCGTTCCTCGCGTCGGCCGGCACCGACACGTTCAGCTACGTCGTCGTCGACAGCCACGGGGTGGAGGCGCGCGGCGAGGTGCGCATCGGCGTGGCGCAGCCCTCGAAGACCAACAACAAGCCCATCGCCGTGATGGACGAGATCAGCACCCGCCCCGGGCGGCAGGTGCAGCTCGACCCGCTGGCCAACGACTACGACCTCGACGGTGACCCCATCAAGTTCGCCAGCGAGGAGCCGGCGCGCATGCGCGACGACATCCCGGTGCAGCTGGTCGACGACCGCGAGCTCGTGCTGACCGCGCCCGAGGAGGAGGGCGACTACGACGGCACCTACGACATCGTCGACCTGCGCGGCGAGCCCAACTCCGGCCTCATCCGCCTGACGGTGGACGAGGACGCGCCGCTGCTGCCGCCCGTGGCCCGCGACGACCTCGTCGACGTGGCGCAGCTGGCCGAGCAGCAGTACGTCGAGATCGACCCGCTCGCCAACGACTACGACCCCGACGGCCCCCGCGAGGCGCTCACCGTCGAACTGCCCGGTGAGGACCCCGACGACGACCTCGCCCCCCGCATCACCGAGGAGGGCAAGGTGTCGATCGGCGTGCGCGACACCATGCAGCAGGTGCGCTACGTGGCGGTCGACGAGGAGGGTCTGGGCACCAGCGCCGTCATCACCGTGCCGGGCCGCGGCGATGTCGCGCCCACGCTGAAGGACCCGTCGCTCGAGATGACGGTGCGGGCCGGCGAGAACCTGCAGATCACCATCAACGAGGTGGTCCAGGGCACCGACGGCCGCGAGGTCGAGCTGGCCAACGTCGAGCACATCTCCGCCCGCCCGGACGTGGCCGGCAGCGCCGTCGCGGTCGGCAACGGCGTGGTGGAGTTCCAGCCGCTGCTGCAGTACCAGGGCCCCGCCGCCGTCGTGTTCGAGGTGCGCGACGTCCTGCCGGCGTCGGAGACCAGCACCCCGCGCTCGGCGTTCATCTCCATCCCGGTCACCGTCCTGCGCGCCCGCGTCAGCGGCAGCCAGAACCCCAACGACCCCGACTACTTCGTCAACCAGCCCCCGGTGCTGCTCACGCAGAACCCGGTGCTGGAGGTGGGCGCGGCCGAGGAGGAACAGTCCATCGACGTGACCGCGTTCTTCCGTGACCCGGAGGGTGACAGCATCCGGCTGCTCGAGCGGCCCCGCCAGATCCGCGGCGACGCCCCCATCCAGTGGGAGGAGCGCGGCAACCGCATCGTGGCGCGTGCCCTCGACACGGCGCGCAAGGGCCAGTCGATCGTGCTGTCGGGCCGCGTGCTCGACGGCTCGGTCGACGCCAACGAGGCGCCGTTCGAGCTCACCATCCTCGTGGTGGCCTCCCGCTTCCAGAAGGTCTCGGCCAAGGAGGTCGTCGTCGAGGTCAACGCCGGCAGCTCGCTACCGGTGCCCGTGCTGGGCGACAACGTGGTGTCCTACCTCCCGCACGACAAGCAGGTCTTCCTCGAGGGCGCCCGGCTCGTCAGCGGGGGCGGCAGCGTCACTGCCGATACCGGGTCGGGCACCGTGACCGTCGCGCCCGCGCCGGGCTGGCACGGCACGATGGTGGTCAGTTATTCCGTCAACGACGCGCTGCGCGACCCCGACCGGGTGGTCAACGGCGTCATCCAGGTGCGGGTGCGCGACGTCCCCGGCCAGCCCGGGCACCCCTACGACATCATGCCGGGCGACGGCACGGTGACGTTCAAGTACAACTCCACCGGCACCGGCGGCGACAACGCCGCCAACGTGACCGGCACCGCGCTGGCGACGGGCGCGGGCGCGCCGCCGGCCGAGGGCACCTGCTCCCGCGGCATCTGCACCATCCGCGGCCTGCAGAACGGCCGCGCCTACACCGCCACCGTCACCGAGCACAACTCCGTCGGGCCCTCCGAGATGTCGCTGCCGTCGGCACTGTTCTACCCCGACGCGAAGCTGCTGCCGCCGCAGGTGGTGCAGGCCGCCACGGGCGACCGGGGCCTGACCGTGTCGTGGGTGCACAACCGGATCACCGATTCCGCCAACGGCTCCAGCCGCGTGCGGGGCTACCGGATCCACCGCTACGTCGCCGGCGTCGAGCAGCCGGACAGCCCGAAGGAGGTCGGCGCGGACTCGCGGGCCTACTGGTGGGGCAACCTCACCAACGGCCAGACGTCGCAGTTCCGGGTGCAGGCGCTCAGCGACCACGCCGTCGTCGCGCAGGCCGGCAACTTCGACTCGGACCCGTCGGAGTTGTCCAACGCCGAGTACCCGGTGGGCGCCCCCACCGGCAGCATCACCGTGACGCCCACCACCATCCAGGACGACATCGGCGGCGGCTTCCGGGTCTCGTTCGACACCTCGCAGGTCGACGCCAACGGTGACCCGTCGATCTCGCAGTACCGGGTGGTGCCCGTCACCTCCGGCAACCGCGAACGCACCGACCGCCAGGCGGTGGTCGTCAACACCGGTGCCACCACGCTCCAGACCACCATCCACGGGATGGGCACGGAGGCCACGCAGTTCCGCGTCTACGCCACCAACCGGCACAGCGAAGTGGCGCTGGGCATCTCGCCCACCCCGATGGTGTCGTGGGCCCGCCCCAAGATCACCGCTCTCGAGGTGACCCCGGGCGACGGCCAGTTGACGGTCAGCGTGAGCCACTCCATGCCCCGCAACTCTCCCGGCGTGGTGCAGTACTCCGTCGGCGACGGCTGGGCCCAGCTGCCGGCCGACGGCGTGATCGCCCCGCTGGTCAACGGCCGCCTGTACCAGGTGCAGGTCAAGGCGGTGCTCGACTCGATGGAGTCCGCCGTCGAGACCCGCACGGGGCTGCGGCCCAAGGGCGCCCGCCCCACGCCACCCAGCGTGGCCTCCTACTACGCGCTCGACGCCAACACCGTGCGCGCCACCCTCGGCGGCGACCTGAACGACTGGGAGGCCACCAACGGGTGGGACCCGAACTCGTTCGAGTTCTGCTACGGCGGCGGGTTGCGCTGCTCCTGGACGAAGGAACGCTCCGGCCCCGTTCCGTACGGCGAACAGGTGATCCGCTGGCGCGCCGGCGGCCAGACGTTCGACTCGCCCGGACCCATCCCGTCGAACGCCAGCCCGCCGGAGGAACCCTGGCTCGACTCGAGCGGACGGCTGTCGTACCGGTTCTCCTACCTGGGCTCGAACTCGCAGTGCGTGGCGGTGTTCAGCCGCGGCGGAGACTCCGACACGGTCACCCAGAACCCCAGCGGCGACGGCGTCATCTACCAGCCGCCCATCGCCACCACGGTGCAGGGCGACCCGGTGACGGTCACGCCGAGCCCGTCGGAGCCGGGCGGTCCGACACCAGACCCCGTCGTGTCGCAGCCGCCGCCGGAGCAGGCCAACGACGTCGTCGTGACCTGCGACATCAACAGCACGTCCCTGCGGTGGAAGCTCAAGTGATCCCGAACGAAGGAAGCAGTCGCCAGTGAATCCCGAACAAGCCCGATGGTTCGGCGAGAACTTCGCCAACATCGTCGCCAACATCGAACGCGTCATCATGGGCAAGACGGAGGCGGTGCGCCTCGCGGTGACCTGCATGCTCGCCGAGGGCCACCTGCTGCTCGAGGACTACCCGGGCACTGGCAAGACGACCCTGGCGCGGGCGATCGCGCAGTCGGTGCAGGGCACGAACAGCCGCATCCAGTTCACGCCCGACCTGCTGCCCTCCGACGTGACGGGCGTGACGATCTTCGACCAGAAGTCGGGCGAGTTCGAGTTCCATCAGGGCCCCATCTTCGCGTCGATCGTGCTTGCCGACGAGATCAACCGGGCGTCGCCCAAGACGCAGTCGGCGCTGCTCGAGGTGATGGAGGAGTCCAGGGTCACCGTCGACGGGCAGTCCTACAACGTGGGCCAGCCGTTCATGGTGATCGCCACCCAGAACCCCATCGAGCAGGCAGGCACCTACCGGCTGCCCGAGGCGCAGCTGGACCGCTTCCTGATGAAGACCACGCTGGGCTACCCGGACCACGACGCCACCATGCGGATCCTGGCGACCGGCGGTAGCCGCCCGCGTTCGACGGCGCTGCCGGCCGTGCTGTCGACCTCCCAGGTGGCGGAGATGAGCCAGCTCGCGGCGTCGGTGCACATCGAGTCGTCGGTGTTCGACTACATCGCACGCCTGACCGAGGCCACGCGGCACGCGGAGGACGTCCGTCTGGGCGTCTCCGTGCGCGGTGCGCTGGCGCTGGTGCGCTCCACCCGCGTGTGGGCCGCGTCGCTGGGCCGCCACTTCGTGGTGCCCGACGACGTGAAGATGCTGGCCATCCCGTGCCTGGCGCACCGCCTCATCCTCGACCCCGAGGCCGAGTTCAACGGCGTGCAGGCCGTCGACGTGATGGCCCAGGTCGTCGGTTCCGTCCAGCCCCCGACGGAGCGTCAGTCGGCCTGATGACAGCTACGCCCGCCCGGTGGGAGGCCCCCGAGGTCGTCGACCCGCCCACGTTCGACGGTGTCCGCAGGTTCTACGACCGCCTGCGTGACGTCACCGGCCTGCGTACCAGCGGCTGGATGGCGCTGGCCTTCGGGCTCGGCTCGCTGGTGGTGGGGCTGGTGTTCGGCTGGCTCGAGTACACCGTCGTCGGGGTCCTAGCGGTGGTCACCGTCGGGCTCTGCCTGCTGTTCACCCTCGGCCGGCCGTCGCTGGAGGTGGGGCTGCGGCTGGCGGGCCGGTCGGTCGTGGTCGGTGACCCGGCCCGCGGCGGGCTGCTCGTGCGCAACTCCGCGGCGCGCCGGCACTGGGGGTCGCGGCTCGACCTCCCGGTGGGGCCGGTGTCGACGAGCTTCTCGCTGCCGTCGCTGACCTCGGGCGAGGTGTCGCACAACACGTTCCGCATCCCCACCGACAGGCGGGGGCTGATCACCGTGGGCCCCGCCCAGACCGTGCAGGGCGACCCGTTCTCCCTCGCCGGGCGCTCCACCACGTGGACGGAGGCGCTGGAGCTGTACGTGCATCCGCGCACCGTCGCGCTGCCCGGGCGCCAGACCGGTTTCGTGCACGACCTCGAGGGGCACGCCAGCTCCCACATCTCGTCGGCGGACATGAACTTCCACGCCCTGCGCCCCTACGTCGCCGGCGACGACCGGCGGCACGTGCACTGGCGCTCCACCGCCCGGGCGGGCGAGCTGATGGTGCGGCAGTTCGAGGAGTCGCGGATGTCGCGCGTCGTCGTGGCGCTGGACACCGGCCGGGGCTCCTACCTCGACGAGGCGGAGTTCGAGCTGGGCGTCTCCTGCGCCGCCTCCGTCGTGCTGCAGACGCTGTACTCCGAGTCGCCGCTGGCGGTGCTGACCACGCACGACACGCTCGTGACCGTCACGCCCGCCCGCTCGCTCGACGAGTTGTCGCTGGTGGAGCAGACCACCCGCGGCGGCATCGCCGACCTGGTGCACACCACGATCAGGCGTGAGTCGTCATCGTCGGTGGCGGTGTGCGTCACCGGCTCGTCGGCGACGCTGTCGGACCTGCGGCGCGCGTGCTCGCGCTTCGACGTCGACACCCGCGTGGTGGGCATCCGAGTGGCCGACGGCGCCGAGATGCGCGCCCGGTCGGCCGGCAACGTGACCGTCCTGCAGGTGGGCTCGCTCGACGACCTGCCGCGGGCCATGCGCAAGGCGATGCAGTGATGGCGGCCGCACGCAGGGCGTTGGCGCCGCACGACGCCACGCCGTTCGACGTGTCGCGACGGTGGCGCTGGGTGGCCGTCGACGCCACCGCGGTGCTGGCCCTGCTCGCGCTGGTGGCGCTCGCCTTCTTCCCGGTGTACGGCACCGCGTGGTTGTTCGTCTCCGTCCTCGGGTTCGGCGCCGTCGGCATGGCCGTGGGGGTGGCCTCGGCGCTGCGCCGCTGGTCCTCGGGCGGGACGGCGTTGGTCGCGGTGGGCGCGTGGTTCCTGTTCGGCGGCCTGCTGACCATGCCGTCGTCGAGCCTGTGGTTCGTGGTGCCGACCCCGCGTGTGCTGTTCGGGCTCCTCGTGGGGCCGGTCACCGCGTGGCGCGACATGCTCACGCTGGACCCGCCGATCGGCGAGACGTACAACCTGTTGACGGTGCCGGGCCTCATGGGGTTGGCTGCCGGCCTGCTCGCCATGGCGATCTCGCTGCGCTCGAAGCGCCCGTCGATGGCGTGGCTGCCGCCCCTGACCGCCTACCTTGTCGGGGTCGTGGTGGGTTCGCAGGTGGCGTTCCAGCCGTTCCTCGTCGGCGCCGCGGCGTTCGTGGTGGTGCTGGTGTGGACCAGCCACCGTCGCGCGGTGGTGCGCACCCAACTCGGCGGCAGCGGCAACCGGTTGAAGCCGTTGCGGGCCTTGATGGGCGCCGGCGTGCTCGCGGTGGCCGTGGCCGCCGCGCTCGTCGCCGTGCCGCTGCTGGCGCCCGCGCCGGAGCGCGAGACGCTGCGCTCGGCGATGGAGCCGCCCATCGACCTCGAGCAGTTCGCCTCGCCGCTGCAGGGCTTCCGGGCCAACATCACGCAGCACCGCACCGACGTGCTGTTTGACGTGGTGGGCGCCCGCGAGGGCGACATCGTCCGCCTCGCGACGCTCGACAGGTACGACGGCATCAGCTACAGCGTCTCGACGCTCGACGACGCGGCGGTGGAGGCCACGACCTTCACGCGGGTGGGGCAGTGGATCGCCGACGACACGCGCGGCCAGGACTTCCCCGTGCGGGTCACGGTGCGCGGCTACGAGGGCGTGTGGACGCCGACGGTGGGCCGCAGCACGAAGGTGGCCTTCGAGGGGGCGCGCCGCATCGAGTTGGGGGAGAACTTCTTCTACAACCGCAGCTCCGGGACAGGCCTCAACGTGGCGGGCCTGCGGGAGGGCGACAGCTATGAGCTGGGCGCCCGGGTGGCGCCGCGGCCGGCGGACGAGGAGATCGCCAAGGCTCGCGCAGGGCGGTTCGAACTGCCGGAGACCAGCGGCGTGCCCGACGAACTCATCGCCGCCGCCCGGGCCTGGGCCGACAACGGCGGCACCGCCGGGCAGATCGCGCTGACGCTCGAGCAGCGGCTCAGCAACGGCTACTTCAGCCACGGCCAGGCCGACGAGGTCGCCTCGCTGTCGGGGCACTCGGAGCGGCGGCTGATCGAGCTGCTGGCAGACCCCGAGATGATGGTGGGCGACCACGAGCAGTACGCCGTCGCGATGGCGCTCATGGCGCGCGAGCTGGGCATCCCCGCCCGCGTGATCTACGGCTACCAGGTGGAGGCCACGGCGTCGATCGCCGGCGGCCAGGTGGGGGCGTGGACCGAGGTGTACCTCGAGGACCTGGGCTGGGTAGTGTTCAACCCCACGCCGCCGGCGGACAGGGTGCCGCCGGAGGACGACCAGCGCACCCCGCCCGAGCAACTGCCGTTCGTCGAGAACCCGCCCCCGCCGCCGCAGCGCCCGGAGGTGCCGCCGCCGGACGAGCTGCTGCCCATCGAACCGGGCGAGGCACCCGAGCCGGAGACCCGGATCGACTGGGCGCAGATCGGCGCGATTGCCGCGCTCACCGGCATCCCGCTGTTGACCATCGTGGTGCCCGTCGCGCTGATCATCGGCCTGAAGCTGCGCCGCCGGTCGCGGCGCCGCAACGACCCGGTGCTCGCGAACCGCATCGCTGGGGCCTGGTCGGAGTTGGTGGACAGGGCCCGTGACGTCGGCCGCTCGCCGTCGGTGTCGGCCACGCGTTCGGAGCAGGCGGAGGCCTTCGTCGACAGTTTCCGCCGAGTGGGCGAGGTGTCGGACCCGATCGCCCTGGCGAAGGAGGCCGACTGGCTGGTCTTCGCGCCCGGTGACCCGAGCGAGCAGACCACCCGCGAGTACTGGCGCTCCTCGGCGGGCATCCACCGCGGCATGCGCCGCTCGGTCAACTGGTTGCGGTGGCTCGGCAGTTACCTGTCGACGAAGTCGTTCCGGCGGATCAGGTGATCGTCGTCTCAGCCCGTTGCCCGGGACGCCCGCCGGCGCTGACGGCGGTATTCTCGGCATGTATCTGGTCTAGGAGGAACTAGGTGAGTCGGCTGATTCCACGCGGAGCGGTCGTCGCTGGTCTGGGGAAGCGTTTCCTCGCCGCGGTGATCGACATGCTGCCGTTCCTCGTCATCGGCGGGCTCAGCACGCTGGCTGGGCGGCTGTCGAGCGAACCGACGGTGGTGTTGGTCACCGGGACCGCCGCCGCGGTGCTGTCGCTGGCCTACGCGCTGTACCAGTGGTGGGCCTACGCGGTGCGGGGTGCCGGCATCGGGGCGCAGGCGATGGGCCTGCGGCTGGTGTCGCTGAAGGACGGCGAGCCCATCGGCTGGTGGTGCGTGTTCCTCCGCAACCTCGTGTTCAGCGCGCTCATGGCCTCCGGCGTCGGCGGCGTGGCGCTGCTGGTCTTCCTGGTCATCCACGAGCGCCGGCAGGGCTGGCACGACATGGCGGCCGGCTCCATCGTCGTGCAGCCCAAGGCGGCCGAGGCGCGCACCGCGCCCCGTGCGCAGCGGAAGGTGGCGCAGGCAAGCACGGTAGGCCTCCCGCCGCACCTCTCCAGCACCTTCAGCCCACAGCCGGGCACCACCTCCACGCAGAACTGGGATGCGTTCGGCCCGCAGGGTGGGCACCATCCCTCGCCCCACGGGGCCCCGGCCGCGCAGCCTGCTCGTCACCCGGGCATGCAGCCGTCGGCGCCGGACTGGCTGCCCGGTGTCCAGTCGGAGCCCGTGCAGCCGGCGCAGCACCAGCAGGCGCCCTACCAGGCGACGGGCCAGTGGCAGCCGCCCGCACAGTTCCAGCAGCAGCCCCCTGCGCGGCAGCAGCCCCAGCCGTTCGCGTCCCCGGTGCGGCCGGAAGCCGCGTCGGCGGACCCGCCCACCCCGCCGCGGGCCTGGATCCCGCTGCCCACCCCCACCTCGGTGATCGAACCGTCGGTGAAGGTGCGCCAGCGCAGCTTCGGTGAGGTGGAGGAGGCCGACGGCACCCGCATCGCCAACCTGCCGGCGCAGGCCGGCCGCGCAGGCGACGAGGGCTGGTACGTGCGGCTCGACGACGGCCGCGAGGTCGAACTGAGCGTCACCGTGCTGCTGGGCCGCAACCCGCAGAAGTCGCCGGAGGACCCGGAGGTGCACCTGGTGCCCGCGTCCGGCGACGGGCGGATGATCTCACGCACCCACGTGCTGATCGGCACGGACCCCCGCGGCGTGTACGTCGTGGACCGCGGGTCGACGAACGGCACCGCGCTCGTCACGCAGGGCGGCCGGTTGGAGCCGTGCCCCGCGGGCACGCAGGTGCGGGTGCGGGAGGGGCAGCAGGTCAGCTACGGCAACCGGTGGTTCACCGTGCTGCGCCGCCCGGTGATCGCTGGCTGAGCCAGTGCGGCGGTCTTCGCCGGCATTAGGATCGACGACATGCTGCTGAGCGACCGCGACATCCTGGCCGAAGTGCACGCCGGAAACATCCTGCTCGACCCGTGGGATCCGGTGATGGTGCAACCCGCCTCCGTCGACGTGCGCCTCGACAAGCTGTTCCGCGTGTTCGAGAACCACCGCTACCCGTCGATCGATCCCTCCATGGAGCAGCCCGAGCTGACCCGGATGATCGAGGTGGCGGAGGGCGAGCCGTTCGTGCTGCACCCGGGTGAGTTCGCGCTGGCGTCGACCTACGAGAAGATCACCCTCGGGCAGGGCGTGGCCGCCAGGCTGGAGGGCAAGTCGTCGCTGGGGCGGCTCGGCCTGTTGACGCACTCGACGGCGGGCTTCATCGACCCTGGCTTCTCCGGCCACGTGACGCTCGAACTGTCGAACATGGCGACGCTGCCGATCAAGCTGTGGCCGGGCATGAAGATCGGCCAGTTCTGCTTCTTCCAGCTCAGCTCGCCAGCTGAGCACGCGTACGGCTCCGAGAAGTACGGCTCGCGGTACCAGGGGCAGCGTGGCCCCACGCCGTCGCGTTCGCACGTCAACTTCCACCGCACCCAGGTGTGAGCCGCCCATGAGCGTCGGTAGGGGCGGCATGGGGATGGGCGGCGGCCGGGTGCTCGGCCGGCTCGCCACCGGGTCGGAGATCCGCGACCACAAGCTGGACCGTGGCACCGCCCGCCGCGTGCTGGCCTACGGGGCGCCGTTCAAGGGGCTCATCCTGCTGTTCCTGCTCACGGTGACGCTCGGCAGCGCGCTGTCGGTCGTGCCGCTGCTGCTGTTCCAGCGGATCATCGACGACGGCGTGCTCGGCGGCAACGTCCGGCTGATCGTCGTGCTGTCGCTCGCCGTCGCAGGCATGGCGGTGGGGTCGGCGGCGCTGTCGATCGCGGAGCGCTGGTGCTCCGCGCGGATCGGCGAGGGGCTGATCTACTCGATGCGCACGCAGATCTTCGACCACGTGCTGCGGATGCCGATCGCCTTCTTCAGCCGTTCGCACACCGGCAAGCTGGTATCGCGGTTGCACTCCGACGTCAACGGCGCGCAGCAGGCGTTCACGTCGACGCTGTCGTCGCTGGTGTCCAACGGGGTGACGCTGCTGCTCGTGCTGGGTTCGATGCTGGCGCTGTCGTGGCCGTTGACGCTGGGGGCGCTGGTGCTGTTGCCGATCTTCATGGTGCCGGCCCAGCTGGTGGGGCGGCGGTTGGCGGACCTCTCGCGCGACCGGATGCAGCAGCAGGCCGAGATGTCGGCGACGATGACCGAGCGGTTCTCGGTGTCCGGCGCGCTGCTGGTGAAGCTGTTCGGCGAGCACGGCCAGGAGAACGCCGTCTTCGCCGGGCAGGCGCGGGCGGTGGCCGACAGCGGCGTGAAGATCGCGATGACCTCGCGGGTGTTCATGACCGCCTTGACGTTCGTGGGCGCGTTGGCCACGGCACTGTTCTACGGGTTCGGCGGCTACGCGGTGGTGCAGGAGCAGCTCACCCTCGGCACGCTGACGGCGCTGGTGGCGCTGCTCGCCCGGCTGTACGGGCCGCTGATCCAGTTGAGTTCGTTGCGGGTGGACGTGATGACCGCGTTGGTGAGCTTCGAGCGCGTGTTCGAGGTGCTGGACCTGAAACCCCTCATCGTCGACGCGCCCGACGCTCGCGAGCTGTCCGGGCCGCCGAGCGTCGCCTTCCGCGACGTGTGGTTCACGTACCCGGACGCCCAGCAGGTGTCGATCGAGTCGTTGGAGCCGACGGCGGCGCTGGGGGAGTCGGCCAATGAACCGGTGCTGCGCGGCGTGACGTTCGAGGTCACCCCGGGGCAGACGGTCGCGCTCGTGGGGCCGTCGGGTGCGGGGAAGACGACGATCACGCACCTGCTGGCGCGGCTCTACGACGTCGACTCGGGCGCCGTCGAGATCGCGGGGGCCGACGTGCGCACGGTGACGCTGTCGTCGCTGCAGCGGGAGATCGGCTACGTCACGCAGGACGCGCACCTGTTCCACGACACGATCGGCGCGAACCTGCGCTACGCGAAGCCGTCGGCCACCGACGACGAACTGTGGGCGGCGCTGGAGTCGGCGCAGATCGCGGCGCTGGTGCGGAGGCTGCCCGACGGCATGGACACCGTCGTCGGCGAGCGTGGCTACCGCTTGAGCGGCGGGGAGCGGCAGCGGTTCGCGATCGCGCGGCTGCTGCTGAAGGCCCCGCCGATCCTGGTGCTGGACGAGGCGACGGCCCATCTCGATTCGGAGTCGGAACACCTGGTGCAGCAGGCGTTGGACAACGCGCGGGAGGGCCGCACGTCGATCGTGATCGCCCACCGCCTCTCGACCGTCCGCCACGCCGACCAGATCCTGGTGGTCGAGGGTGGTCGCGTCGTCGAGCGCGGCACGCACGCCGAACTCCTCCAGGCCGGCGGCCAGTACGCCACGCTGTACTACACGCAGTTCTCCGACGCCGGCTCCTGAGCGGCCCCAAACAGTCGCAGGCCCCAGGCCATCCGCCCGCCCCCCGTGAACCCCGTGCGGTGGTTGCTCAGTTCTCGAACATCACGATGTTGTTGAAGATCCACTGGTTGCCCTGCGAGAAGGCGTAACCACCCTCAGGCTTCGCGATGGCGGCATACACGGTCGTCCACGTGTAGGAGCGGCACGCACCACGGCCGGTGGCCGCCGTGTCGCACTCGGTCTTCCACTGCCGGCCGGCCGAGGTGAACACGCCGTTGGCGGTCGAGCCCAGGTCACCCAGTGGGTTGCCGTTCCACGCCTCGCGGGTCATGTACGGCAGGTAGGTGAGGTTGTTGAACGCCCACCCGGACTTCCGCATGAACGAGCCGTCCTCGATCACGACGATCGTGGCCCAGATCTCGGTGCGGCACCGCTCGGTCTGCGAGTAGTCCTCACACACCGTCATCCACTGGCGACCGTTGAGCAGGTGCGTGCCCGGCTTGGTGTAGGGCGCCGTCCGGACGAACTTGCCGGTCCCCGTCGTCGGGGTCGCCGAGGGCTTCACCGACGGGGTCAGCGACGGCTTCGCGGAAGGTGACTTCGACGGGGTCGGTGACACCGATGGGCTCGGGCTGGCAGTGGACCGCGGGACGAGCGGCACGTCGGCCAGCTCGCCCGGAACTCCGGCAGGCTCGCCACCCGGCAGCAGCTCGGCGGCGCTGGCCCAAGCCTGGCCGCCGACGGCGGAGGTCGACGTCAGCTTCACGTACCGGGCCTCGATCGGTGCATCGAACGTGACCGTCTTCGCGGCGGTCGAGTTCGGCCACGTGCCCGTGGCTGTCGTGGTGTAGGCGACGGCAGCGGGTTCCGGATACGTCGTGCCCTGCAGTTGCTGCGAGGTGCGGATGCCGAAGACCGATTGCTGCCCATGCATCATGAACACGCTGCCTTGGCCGTCGACGGTGACGTCGGTCATGTCCTCGAGGAGGACCGCGATCGTCTTGTCCTTGTAGGCGAGGTTCGTGCCGATGGTGTTGGAGAAGTACAGCTCACGCCGCTCCGCGTGGTCCGGGTACAGCTGGTAGACGCCGCGCGGGAACACGATGCGTACGGGCCCGTCGGCGTCCTTCGCCGCTGCCACCGCGGCCTTGACCGCTACGGCCGAGTCCTCGACGCCCGTGGGGTCCGCACCGAAGGACGTGACGGAGATCACGGTCTCCCCGGCCTCCGCAGGCACGGTCGGGGCGGCGGGGGCCGCCGAGGGTGTGAGGGCGAGCCCCAGGGACGTGATGAGCGCGGTGACAACCGCCGCAGGCCGGAGACGCACGGTCTGATTCCCTTCGTTGGGACAATGTGCAGCTGACGCTAGTCGCCGACCGGTGCGCAGCGGCGCTCGTGGAGCGACATGACCATCACCGGTGATCAGTCTGGGTATCCGGCCGTTCACCTGGTGTTCGCCTAGGTGCTCACCTCCGTTCACCCGAAGGCGGCAGCATGGTCTGCGCCCTAGTCAGTGGAGGTTTCCGTGCGCAAGACGCTCGTCGCGCTGCTCACCGCAGTGTCCCTCGTCGTGACCGTGTTCGCGACTCTCGCCAGCCCAGCTCGTGCCGCCCAGGTGCCCGCGATCCTCGTCACGGAGATCGGCGCAGACCACGCCAGCTATGACCACTTCGAGTTCTTCGAACTCACCAACACGACTGCGGAGCCGGTCAGCCTCGCGGGCTACCAGTTCGCCTACACCTACGCCGACTCCGCCGACACCAGCCGCGACGTCGTGCTCACCGTCGACGACGCGGCGATCCCGGCCGGCGGCACCGCGGCGGTCTGGCTGCAGTACACCGCCACCAACGTCGACTCCTTCTCCAAGACCGACGAGCAGTTCCGTGCGCAGTGGGGCGACGCGGCCAGCACCTACCAACTGCTCAAGGCCACCGGCCAGGCCGGCATGGCCAACGGCGGAGACCGCGGCATCCGCGTGACCGCGCCCGACGGTGGCGTGAACTGGTCGTTCTACCCGGCCGGCTCCGTCAGCACCACGAAGACCGCCCACTTCGGCGTCTCCTCGGCGCAGTCGCAGCGCTACCTGTTCTCCGACGCCGGCACCCCCGGCAGCGTGACCGCCGCGCAGCTCACCGAGCCCACGCCCGAGCCGTCGCCCTCGCCCAGCGCCGAGCCCACGGCCACCGCCGAGCCCACGGCCACCGCCGAGCCGTCCGTCACCGCAGAGCCCTCGCCGGAGCCGTCCGTCAGCGCCGAGCCGACGACGTCGCCCCAGCCCACCGTGGACCCCTCGCCGTCAGGCGACACGCCGCCCCTGGTCATCACCGAACTGCTTCCGGACTCCTCCAACGTCAACGGCGCCGACGGCTACGAGTTCATCGAGGTCCACAACACCACTGACCAGCCCATCGACTTCGTCGACTTCAAGGTCAACTACCTCTACCCGAACGCCGACCTCACCATCGGCAACACGGCGCTGTGGCCGTCGGTGCCCGAGTCGGTGGTCATCCCCGGCGGTGGCACGCTGGTGTTCTGGATCAAGAACGCCGGCAACGCCCACCTCGGCATTGACGCCTTCAACCTGAAGTGGGGCACGAGCCTCGTCGGCGGTGAGGGCATCGTCGAGATCACCTCCGGTGGCATGGCCAACTCCGGCATCCGCGGGGTCGACATCATCACCAACACCGGCGTCACCATCTCCCGCGCGCTGTACAACGTCGACGGCATCGACCACACCGTCGCAGACCAGGGCATCCAGTACGGCCCCGGCACCGACGCCACGCGCCAGCTGACGGGCCTCGCCGCCGCCACGCCGGGCGTCACCTCAGCAGGCCAGGTGCCCGGCACGCTCACCCCGGTCACCCCCGACCCGCAGGCGCCGTCGGTCACCGACCGCACGGCGGCGGTCATCCCGCAGGGCGCCGACTTCCCCATCACGCACATCGCCACCGACGACCGCCTGGTGCGCACCGTCACCCTGCACCTGAAGAGCAACGTAGACGCCGGCGTCACCGAGTACAACCTGCTCGTGGGCGCCGACGACACCTACACCTTCACCATCCCGGCGGCAGACCTGACCGGCAAGCGCTACTTCGACTACTGGCTCACCGCCACCGACGGCACGCACACCACCAGCACCGCCTCGCGCCGCATCGTCCTCGACGGCGTCAACACCGACCCGGTGCGCCTCAACCTCACCGACGGGCAGTTCGTGGGCGGGGCCACGCAGGTCGTCGCGGCCACCGAGGGCCCCATCGCCGGGCTGACGCTCGACGTCGCCGGCACCGACGTGACCTCCTCGCTGACGCCCGCCCTCGAGGGCAAGCCCGTGTTCGTCTTCGACGTCACCTCCGTCAACGCCTACTTCCAGAACGGCGTGCTCGTCGACGGCGAGGTCCTGCGCATCTTCGACGACAACGTCCAGGGTTACTGGGACACCATCTCCGTGCCCGTCGACGAGAAGTACCTCACGCAGGGCGAGCCGCTCACCGTCGGCATCTGGGCCGGCACCAAGAAGGCCCCGGAGATCGACCTCAACGAGAACAACGACGACTTCGAGGTGCGCGACGTCCGCCTGGTGCTGCCTGATGGCCGCACGCTGCGCCCCGCCGACTTCGTCAACTCGTCGACGATCCTCCGCCTCGGCGACTCCACCGGCAAGCTCGACTTCTACGACGCGGTGTTCACCGTGCCCGCCGACGCCTTCTCCGCGCTCGGCCACACCTGGGACACCACGACGCTGGCCGACGGCCGCTACCCCGTCACCGCCGCCCAGGGTGAGGTCTCCCTCACCCGCACGGTCACCGTCGACAACACGGCACCCGTCATCACCACCTCGCTCGGCGAAGGCACGCAGGTCAAGGGCGACTTCGCCCTCATGGCCTCCGCCGCCGACGCCGGCGTGGGCGGCGGCACGCTCACCGCGCGCCTCGACGGCGAACCCGTCGCGCTGCCGTACGAGTCGTCGTCGCTGACGATGGCACCGGGCAGCCACGTGTTCGAGGTCACCGCCACCGACGCGCTGGGCAACCGCGCCACGAAGTCCGTGACGTTCCGCACCCCCGCCGAACACCCGGCCATCGAACTGCTCACCCCAGCCGACGGCGCCGAGGTGCCCGCCACCGGCGTCGAGCTCAGCGCCCGCATCACCGACCCGACCCGCGACCTGCAGGACGGCTCGTTCAACCGCGGCTTCACCCTGACGGCGGCCGACGACGACATCGCGCTCACCGGCGGCACCACCACCGACTCCTCGGCCACCGACCGCGAGGCCGCGCCCGCCGAACTCGGCACGGCCATCACCAGCGAGACGCTGCTGCCGTACCAGCTCGCCACCGTCGACGTCCCGGCCGCCGCCGGCGCCGACTACCGCGCACGCCTCACCTGGGCCGGCGAGGTCAACGCCGGCTCCAGGGTCTCGATGAGCGTCCAGCGCACCGACGGCACCTGGGACCGCGTGGCGGACACCGTCGCCGACGGCGCGGCGGAGCTCACCGCGATCGTGCCGGCCGAGGGCCACGCCGTCGACGGCACGCTCACCGTCCTCATCCAGCACACCGACGGTTGGGCCGGCGGCAACGCCACCGAGCGTGGCGCCGAGGTGACGAAGTACCACGCCGACGCCGTCGACCGCTCGGCCTACGACTTCACGATCGCCCACATGAGCGACACGCAGTACTACAACGCCAACGCCGACTACCACCGCCACCAGGTGGGCATCAACGACTTCCTGCTGGCAGAGCGCGACAACCTCAACCTGCAGTACGTCGTGCACACCGGCGACATCGTCGACAACAACGAGATCCCCGTGCAGTGGGAGCGGGCCAACCCGCAGTACCGGAAGTTCGACGACGCGGCCCTTCCCTACGGCGTGCTCGCGGGCAACCACGACGTGTCGCAGGCCGCCAACGACTACACCGAGTACTCGCAGCACTTCGGCGCGGCCCGCTTCGAGGACAACCCGTGGTACGGCGGCTCCCACCTCGACAACCGCGGCCACTACGACCTCATCTCGGCCGGTGGCATCGACTTCCTGCACCTCTACATGGGCTGGGGAGCCGGCGACGAGCAGATCGAGTGGCTCAACCAGGTGCTGCGCGCCCACCCGGAGCGCATCGCCGTGCTGAACCTCCACGAGTACATGCTGACCACCGGCGGCCTCGGCGCCATCCCGCAGCGGATCTTCGACGAGGTCATCGCCGTCAACCCGAACGTGCGCATGGTCCAGTCCGGCCACTACCACGACGCGTTCACGCGCCTCGACGCGTTCGACGACGACGGTGACGGCGTCGACGACCGCACCGTCGTGTCCATGCTGTTCGACTACCAGGGCCTGCCGGAGGGCGGCCAGGGCTTCGTGCGCCTGCAGCACTTCGACAACGTCGGCCGCCAGCTGCTGGTGCGCACCTACTCGCCGACCCTGCAGCAGTTCAACGGCGACGACGCCACCCTCGAGCCGGAGCACCAGAGCTTCGAGATCAGCTACGACACGCTGGGCATCTCGCCGGCCACCAAGTCGCTGACCACCACGGCGCTCACCGCCGACATCCTCACCTCGCAGGTCATCGGGTCGTTCACCGACGCCGAGTCGGGCTCCACCGTCACCGCCACGTGGGCGGAGCCCGGGGCCGACGGCGCCGGCTGGTACGTCGTGACCCGGGACGACTTCGGTGGCGAGGCCATCAGCGAGGTCCGCTTCGTGGTGCCCGTCACCGGGGGAGTGACGTCGCCGGAGCCCAGCGTGTCGCCCGAGCCGACGAAGTCGCCTGAGCCCACCGTCGCGCCCTCGCAGAGCGTGACGGCAGCACCCGGGTTCGTCCGCACGGCTCCCTACACGAAGCCGGGCGTGCACCGGAACCTGGGCGGCCGCGACTGGAACACCACCTGCGAGCCCTACTCGCAGACGGAGCGCTGCCGCACCGAGATCTGGGCCACGGTGGTGAAGGTCGTCGACGGCCAGTTCGTGCGCACCACCGGCTGGGCGTTCAACAACCTCACCTACCTCCCGTTGATGAAGCGCGAGGCCTGGGCGGGCAACCCGCTCGGCGCGGCAGGGGAGTTCACCTCCGGCGGGCGCCAGTGGCGCACCGAGTGCGACACCGCGGCCACCGGGCGGGGCGCCTGCCGCAGCTACACCATGACGACGGTGTACTCGGCCACCCCGAAGGCCGACGGCGGGTACGCGTTCGGTCAGCGCAACCAGTGGGTCTTCAACAACCTGGTGCTGTTCCGCACCAACTGACCAGCGGGCAGCTAGCCCGCGCGTGACAGATCCCCCCTCAACGAGGGTGCCCAGCGTGAATCCGCGCTGGGCACCGTCGTTGAGGGGGGATCTGTCACGGCAGGACGATCGGGAACCCCGTCAGTATTCGTCGTTCGTCTCGACGGGGGCCTCGACGGGCTCACCCTCCTCGACGCCCTCGGCGCCGGCCAGCACGGTGGAGCTGCCGCTGAGGCCGAGCCGGGTGGCGCCCGCTTCGACCATCGCGTTGGCGGTGGCGTAGTCGCGGATGCCGCCGCTGGCCTTCACGCCGAGGCGGTCGCCGACGGTGTGCGCCATCAGTGACACGGCGTGCACGGAAGCGCCGCCGCTGGGGTGGAAGCCCGTGGAGGTCTTGACGTAGTCGGCGCCCGCAGCCTCCGAGGCCCTGCAGGCGGCGATGATCTCGTCGTCGCTCAGCGCGGCCGACTCGATGATCACCTTCAGTAGCACGTCGGGCGCGGCCTGGCGGACGGCGCGGACCTCCTCCTCGACGAGGTCCTCGCGTCCCTCCTTCAGCAGGCCGATGTTGATGACCATGTCGATCTCGTGCGCGCCGAGGCTGGCCGATTCCGCGGCCTCGGCCGCCTTGGCCGCCGGCGTGTGGTTGCCGGAGGGGAAGCCGCAGACGGTGGCCACCTTCACGTCGCCGAGCTCCTCCGTGATCGGCAGCATCGACGGGGACACGCAGACGGAGAACGTGCCCAGTTGGCGGGCCTCTGCCACGAGCGCCGCCACCTGGGCGCGGGTCGCATCGGTCTTCAGCAGTGTGTGATCGATCATCTGGGCCAGGGCCGAGCGGGTGATCTGCATGGCGTTCCTTTCGTCTTCTTGCATCGTAGCTGTCCATTTGGACGGGTGTCGCGCAATGCGAGCGCGCACTTGGACATGCCAAAGGGACCCCTACAAGGACAGACGGTTATGGTGCCGAAGAGGTGTGGGCGTCGTCGAGGAGCCCACCAACAAGAAGGGACTCGGATGTCCACAGTGACAACACGACACGTGGTGGCAGGGATTGCCACCGGTGCGTTGGCGTTCGGCGGGTTGGTATTCCCGCAGGCAGCGACGGCAGCGTACGAATACACAGCCATTCCCCAGACGCAGATGTCGGTCGTCGACGTCAACTCCGTCGAGACCACCGGCGAGGACACCAACGGCCCCGCCGCACTGGTGCTCGACGGCAACATCGACACCTACTGGCACACCCAGTGGTCCGGCACCGTCGTCGACCCGCCGCACCACCTGACGGTGAAGATCTCCGACATCCCCGTGCAGCTGGGTCGCGTGCGCCTGACGCCGCGCCAGTCGTCGAACGGTTCGGGCCGCGTCAACGCCTACGAGCTCTGGACCTCCGCCAGCGCCTGCACGGCTGACACCAGCGACTTCGTCAAGCGCGCCGAGGGCAGCTTCGACGGCCTGGTGGTCAACAACAAGATCGAGCGCGAGATCACCTTCCCGCCGGTGGACGCCACCTGCGTGAAGGTCGTCTACCTCTCCACCTGGGGCGGCCACGTCGCCGGCGAGGAGACCTCCCGCGTGGAGAACGTGGGCTCGCTGGCCGAGTTCAACGCCGACACCGCCACGGGTGACGCACCCACGCCGACGCCCACCGTCACCACCCCGACGGCCCCGCCCGCAGAGATCGTCATCCCCGAGGGCGCCATCGAACTGGTCGACGGCGACTTCAAGGTCCGCCTGCACCCCGACTTCCCGCAGGTCGTCGACTACCGCCTCGCCACCCAGCAGCTGGCCGGCCGCATGGGCGCCGCGTTGACCACCATCCTGGTCAACGAGGTCGAGCAGCCCGTCACCGTCGGCACCCCCGTCGTCGCCGCTGACGGCAAGTCGGCCACCTACGAGCTGACGCTGCCCAACCTGGACAACGTGTCGTTCGACGCCGTCGTCTCGGTCGCCGACGACACCCTGAAGTTCACCCTCACCAACATCCCCGCCGACGACTACTCGGTCAAGCGCATCCGCATCCCCGGCCACGACCTGGTGACCGTCCGCGGAGCGCAGGCCCAGCTGACCGCCGGCATGATCAACGTCGACCGCAACGTGTCGGGCGACCGCTTCGAGCCGCTCGCCACCACGCCCGCCGGCAACGTGCAGGGCTCCTGGATGGCGATCGCCAACGACGCCAACCTCGCCGCCGCGTTCGACAGCAACGCCACCGAGGACAACACCGGCCCCGCCACCACCAAGGGCCGTGTCGGCGTCGGCAACAACCGCCTGCTGCGCCAGATCACCGAGGTGGGCGGCGAGAAGCTCGGCACCGTCTCGTCGGGCACCTGGACCTGGATGGGCGAGGCCATCGACCTGCACAAGGACAACGCGCTCGGCAGCATCGGCCGCGACGCCGATCCTTACGTCGAGGTCCGCATCACCGGTGACCGCAACTCCGACAGCAAGGTCGACTGGCAGGACGGCGCCATCGCCACCCGCGAGATCTTCGAGGTCGGGCTGGACGCCGACGAGGTGAAGAACCGGGTCGTCTCCCGCATTCCGTTCAACATCGTCTCGCAGGCCACCCACCCGTTCCTGCGCACGCTGGACGACACCAAGCGCATCTCCCTGGCCACTGACAACCTCGGCCAGAAGGTGCTGCTGAAGGGCTACCAGGCCGAGGGCCACGACGCCGCCCACCCGGACTACGCCGGCCACTACAACGAGCGCGCCGGCGGCCTGGCCGACCTCAAGACCCTGGTGAACGAGGGCCTCAACTACAACTCCACCTTCGGCGTGCACGTCAACGCCACGGAGAGCTACTCCGAGGCGTACGCGTTCTCCGAGGACCTCCTGCAGATGCCCCCGAAGAAGGCCTGGGGCTGGATGAACCAGTCCTACTACATCGACGGCCCCAAGGACCTCGCCACCGGTGAGGTGCTGCGCCGCTTCCAGGAGTTCCGCGATGAGGTCCCGGCCAACCTGAGCTGGCTCTACGTCGACGTCTACTACCCCTTCGGCTGGGAGATGGAGCGCTTCTCCGACGAACTGAAGGAGCAGGGCTGGGGCCTTGCCTCCGAATGGTCCGACCGCTTCCCGTCGCAGACCACCTGGTCGCACTGGTCGCAGGAGGAGAGCTACGGCGGCTCGGCCAACAAGGGCATCCAGTCCCAGGTGGCCCGCTTCGTCCTGAACGCCAAGCGCGACACGTGGAACCCGCACCCCATCCTCTCGAACTCCAACCTGGTCGACTTCGAGGGCTGGACCGGCCACAACAACTACAACGCCTTCATCAAGAACGTGTGGGAGCGCAACCTCCCCGTGAAGTTCCTGCAGCAGTCCGACATCGTCAAGTGGGAGACCAACCGGATCGCGTTCGCCAACGGCATCGTGGCCACCTCCCCGCTGACCAGCATCGGCGGCACCGTCGTCCCGACGAACCGCACCATCACCTTCGATGGCGCTGACGTCTACACCGACGGCGGCTACCTCCTGCCGTGGAGCGACGGCGGATCGGATCGTCTGTACCACTACAAGATCGGCGGCGGCACCACCCAGTGGACGCTGACGAACGCGTGGAAGGACCAGACCTCCCTGAAGCTGTTCAAGCTGACCGACACCGGCCGCGTGGCGCTCGACGACGTCCCGGTCGTGGGCGGCAAGGTCACCCTGACCGCCGAGCCGGGCACCGCCTACGTGCTGTACCCGACCTCCGCGGTGCTCACCGTCCAGGAGCCGAACTGGGGCCAGGGCACCGGCATCGTCGACCCGGGCTTCTTCTCCGGCACCCTCGATGCGTACGAGGTGACCGGCGACGTCACCGTTGCCTACAACGCCCGCCGCAACTACGAGGCGGTCGTCGGCGCTGGTGAGGCCACCCTGGCGCAGACCGTGACCCTGCCGGCGGGCAGCTACTCCGCGTGGGCATGGGTCGAGATCGAGCAGGGCAAGTCCCGCGACCTCACCATCGAGGCGTCGGGCGCGGGCGTCACCAAGGCTGGTTACGCCGAGACGGTCGACGGGAAGGTGTCCAACACCATCTCCGCCTCCACCGTGCCGAACTCGACCGCGTCGGACCAGAAGCTCAACTTCTTCCACCAGCGTCATCGCGTGACGTTCACCACCACCGGTGGCGACGTGACCCTGGCGCTCAAGGCCGGTGCCGGCGATGCTCGCATCCTCATCGACGACCTCCGCATCGTGGACTTCGTCGCCTCCGACGACCCGGCCGCGGCCGACGTCAAGGCGAAGACGGTCTTCTTCGAGGACTACGAGAACATCGACACGGGCTACTTCCCGTTCGTGACCGGCGCCACCAACCGCGGTGGCGACGCCCGTACCCAGCTGGCCGAGCGCCACGAGCCCTACTCGCAGAAGGGCTGGTGGGGCGTCAACTCCACCAACACCGTCGTCGAGAACGGCAAGCTGAACGACAACGTCCTGCGTGGCGACTGGTCGCTGATGCTGAACAACGAGAACTCCGGTGAGGTCCTCAAGACCGCGCCCGGTGCGATCCCGTTCAAGCCCGGCCACACCTACCGGGTGTCGTTCGACTACCAGACCACCTACGCGGACCAGTACCGCGTGCGGATCGGTAGCGACGTGGTGACCGCCACCGGCACGAGCGCCATCAACGCCGTGTCGACCGTGCTGCCGGAGCAGCGCACGACGGCCACCTTCTCGGCGGAGTTCGACACCGTCTGTGGCCCGAACGCGTACATCGCGATCGACAAGCTCGCCGGCGCGAACACTCAGCACAACATGACGCTGGACGACCTCCGCGTCGAGGACCTCGGCGTGTCCGAGTCCGGTGCCTGCATCAACGGTTCGCTGAGCGTGTCCGGCACCCCGCAAGCCGGTCGTGAGCTGACCGTCACCACCACGGTGGTCGCGGTGCTCGGTGACGCCACCGAGGTTGCCCACGAGCTGACCGTCCCCGAGGGCTGGACCAAGGCCGTCGCCACCGCTGGTGCGACGGAGCTGGCCGAGGGCGGCGTCTCCACGCAGGTCTGGACGGTCACGGTGCCCGAGGGCGCCGAGGACGCCACCTTGGCGTTCCGCGGCACGTTCAAGCAGGGCGCCAGCACTGCCGTCGTGACCCGTTCCGCCAACGTCACGGTGATCCAGCCGCTGCCCGGTGGCCAAATCTACCTGTCGGACATGCGCGACCGGATCGTCGGCACCCCCACCAACGGTTGGGGTCCGATGGAATGGGACATCTCCAACGGTGAGCAGGGCGCCGGCGACGGTGGCCCGCTGAAGATCGACGGCAACGTCTACCAGAAGGGCATCGGCATGCACGCTGCGGCGAGCGTGACGTTCGGCCTTGCCGGGGAGTGCCAGGCCTTCAACGCGTTCATCGGCATCGACGACGTCCAGCCCGCGCGCGGCACCGTGCAGTTCGTGGTCCTGGGCGACGGCGAGGAGCTGTACCGCTCCGAGACGCTGCGGTACAACAGCCCGGTCGCCGAGATCAAGGACCTCGACATCACCGGCGTGCGCGAGCTGACGCTCCAGGCCGATCCGACGGACGACGGCGTGGGCAACGACCACGCCGACTGGGCTGAGGCCCGCGTCACCTGCAACCCGGTCGAGGACGTCACCGGCCCCGTGGTCGACACGATCACGGCCCCGACCGACGCCCAGGTGGGCAAGGCGCTGAACATCGCCGTCAAGGCGACCGACGCGTCGACCCCGCTGACCTACGCCGCCACCGGCCTCCCGGCCGGCGTGACGATCAACGCCACCACCGGTGTCATCTCCGGCACCCCCACGGTGGACGGTACGTTCAACGTCACGGTGACGGTGACCGACGCCAAGGGCAACGAGACCGACTCGGCCTTCACCCTGGTGGTGGCCAAGAAGGCCTCGCCGTCGCCCTCCGCCTCTCCGTCGGTGACCCCGTCGGTGAAGCCTTCGGTGACCCCGTCGGTGAAGCCTTCGGTCAAGCCTTCGGTGACTCCGAGCACCCCGGACAAGTTCATCCCCGCGCCTCCGTACACGAAGCCCGGCAAGTTCACGCTGAACGGGCGTGACTGGATGACCACGTGTGAGGCGTACTCGCAGACCGAACGCTGCCGCACCGAGATCTGGGCCACCGTGGTCCTGGTCGAGGACGGCAAGTTCGTGCGGAAGTCGGGTTGGGCGTTCAACAACCTGACGTACCTGCCGTACATGACGCGTGAGGCGTGGAAGGGCAACCCGCTGGGTGACCTGGCCTCCACCAAGGAGGGGCTGTTCACCTCGGCCGGCCGCCAGTGGCGCACCGAGTGCGACACGGCTGCCACCGGTCGTGGCGCATGCCGCTCGTACACGCTGACGACGGTGTACGCCGCCACCGCGAAGCCTGACGGCGGCTACGCCTTCTCGCAGAGCAACCAGTGGGTGTTCAACAACATCGTGATGTTCGGAGCCCCCGAGAAGCGATGACCCGGCCGTGGTCGTGCCGCGGTGGGCTCCTCCACCGCGTCACGACGCAGGGCGGGTGACCTGAGGTCCACCTGATGGAGGCCCCGGAGTCGAAAGGCTCCGGGGCCTCCGGCGTGTCCGGGGTGTCTTGGGTTGGGCGTTGTCAGCTGCGGGCGGTCGATGGTTGCGGTGGGCGGGGGCAGCTACCGCGTCAGGTCGGCTGGGGCCGCCGTCGGCTTGGCGGCTGCAGCTTGTCGGGGGCCATTCCAGCTGGGCTGCTCGTTACCCGCCCTTCGTAGTGACACGGTGCTCGTTCCTCGCACGCGTCACGCTCAGGGACCGGTTCCTCGCACGCGTCACGCTCAGGGAACGCCCTTCGTCGTGACACGGTGCTCGTTCCTCGCACGCGTCACGCTCAGGGACCGGTTCCTCGCACGCGTCACGCTCAGGGACCTGGGGCGAGCGGGAGCGTCACGGTGAACGCCGTCCTCCCGGGGCGGCTCGACACCATCGCGGAGCCCCCGAAGCCCTCGGCGATCGCACGCACGATCGCCAGGCCCAGGCCCGTCGACGGGATGGTGGAGTGGGCGCGCGTGTCGTCGGCCTTCGTGAACCGCTCGAACACCCGCGGCAGCGTCTCGGGCGGGATGCCCGGGCCGTTGTCGGCGACCTCGATCACCGCCCTGTCGCCATGGCGCCGCACGCACGTCTGCACGACCGTGCCGGGGGGAGTGTGCGCCCGGGCGTTGCTCAGCAGGTTGATCATCACCTGGTGCAGCTGGTCGGCATCCGCCATCACGACGATCTCGGGCTCCGGCAGCAACAACCGCCACTGGTGCTCGCGACCCGACGCCTGGGCGTCGC
Organism: Tessaracoccus lubricantis; assembly: GCF_039544535.1. Lineage (NCBI taxonomy): Bacteria > Bacillati > Actinomycetota > Actinomycetes > Propionibacteriales > Propionibacteriaceae > Tessaracoccus > Tessaracoccus lubricantis. The sequence goes on along the minus strand of NZ_BAABLV010000024.1, from coordinate 13,130 downwards.
TCACCGCGTTGACCACCACCTCGACGGCGTCCACGGGCTTCGCCTCGACTTGGGCGTCGGCGTCGAGCCGGGCCAGCAACAGCAGGTCGTTGACCAACTTGGTCATGCGCTGCGACTCCGAGTCGATCCGCTGCAGCGCGAACGACTTCTCACCCTCCGGCGCCCGCTCCGCGAGCTCGCTGTACCCACGGATGGCGGCCAAGGGGTTGCGCAGTTCGTGCGACGCGTCGGCGACGAAGCGGCGCAGCTTGACCTCGGAGGCCTCGCGCGCCGACAGTGCGCTCTCGACGCGGTCGAGCATCTCGTTGAACGCGGTGGCCAGGCGCGTCACCTCGTTGTTCTCCGGCAGCGCGCCCACGGGCACGCGAGGCACCTCGACGCGGCCCCGCTCCAGCTGGAGGTGGCTCACCTGGTCAGCGGTGTTCGTCAGCGCCACCAGCGGCCCCGTCGCCCTGCCCAGCACCTCTCGGGTCACCAGCGCGGTCACGGCCACGGCGGTCAACGAGATCCCGGCCGCGAACAGCGTCAGCCACATCAGTGAGCGGTCGATGTCGCCCATCGGCAGCCCCACCGACACCTTGCCCAGCCGCGTCTCCCGCGCCTCGACGCGGTACCGGCCCATGCCGGGCAGGTCCACGGCGCGCTTCACGCCGTCGGCGGGCAGCTCGACCAGGAGCAGCAGGGCCTCAGGCGTCACCCTGTCCACCTCGCCGTCCTCGATGACGCTCCCGGCGGCGCTGCCGTCGGGGAAGTCCACCGCGATGACCGTGCCCACCCGCATGCCGGGCGTCTGGATGCCGGGCACCAGGTCACCGCTCACGTGGCCGGGGCCACGACCCTGCCGCACCTGGGCGCCGTCGAGTTCGCGGTCGAGCTGGCTGTACAGGATGGTGGCGGCCGCGATCACCGTGACCATGCTGACCACGAGCGCCAGCACCGCGACGGTGATCACCACCCGCGGTTGGATCTGTGCAGCCAGCGAGCCGCGTCGCTGGGGGCTCATCCGGCCGCCGGGCGCAACACGTAGCCGGCGCCGCGCATGGTGTGGATCATGGGTTCGCGGTTGGCGTCGATCTTCTTGCGCAGGTAGGAGATGTACAGCTCGACGACGTTGGCCTGGCCGCCGAAGTCGTAGTTCCACACGCGGTCCAGGATCTGCGCCTTCGACAGCACGCGCTTGGGATTGCGCATCAGGAAGCGCAGCAGTTCGAACTCCGTGGCGGTGAGGTTGATGTGTTCCCCGGCCCGCGTGACCTCGTGCGACTCCTCGTCGAGGATGAGGTCGCCGACGACGATCTGGGTCTCCGGGCGGATCGACGTGGCACCCGAGCGGCGCAGCAGCCCCCGCAGCCGCGCGATGACCTCCTCCAGCGAGAACGGCTTGGTGACGTAGTCGTCCCCACCGGCCGTGAGGCCCGCGATGCGGTCGGAGACGCCGTCCTTCGCGGTGAGGAAGATCACCGGCACGTCGGGATCCTCGGTGCGGATGCGGCGCATCACCTCGAGCCCGTCGAAGTCGGGCAGCATCATGTCGAGCACCAACGCGTCCGGCTGCGCCTCGCGCGCCACCTTGACGGCCTCGGCGCCCGAGGCGGCCGTGTACACGTCCCAGCCCTCATAGCGCATCGCCATCGAGAGCAGCTCGATCAGGCTGGGCTCGTCGTCGACGGTGAGCACGCGGATGGGGGTCCCGTCCGGTCGGGTCAGCGGATCAGCATGGGCCATGCCACCACTCTCCCACCGCACGGTGGGGGAATGCTATGGGGTTCCTGTGGGATTCCTGTGAGGCGGGGTCGGTTCCGGGTACGACGGCGGGCGTTCCCGGGCGTGGTCGCGTGGGTCGGTCTCGATCAGCTGGCCGCCGCCCTCGTCGCGGGGGCGCAGGAACAGGTGGTCGAGGCCGGCCCGGCCGGAGCCCATCGCCAGGAACAGCAGGCCAACGACGCCGAGCACGGCGTTGTACTCCCAGCCGCCGTCGTGTTGGTAGAACCCCGCATCCATGCGCGTGGTGAGGATGACCGCGCCGTTCTGGACGATCATGCCGAGCCCCACCAGCGGGGTCGCGAGCCCGAACACCAGCAGCGCGCCACCGATGAGTTCGAAGGCGATGGTTGCGATGACGAGGCCCTCCGCGCTCGGCAGGCCGACGCCCTCCAGGATGTTTGCCTGGTCCTCGAGCCCCGTGATGTTCCAGCGGTACCAGCCGTGCGCCATCAGCGTCACGCCGGCCACCAGCCTGGCCACGAGCAGCGCGAGGTCACGCACCACGTGCAGGAAGGCATCCATCCACAAGCTCCTACTCCTCAGCGAGCTCCTCGCCGTGGATCAGCTTGCCAGAAGAGCCGGCGCCGAGGCGCTCCAACGCGAGACGTGCCACCATTTGCTGGTTGGTGACCACTCGCTGTGCGCGACCGTTGGTGACGAACGTGATGAACCAGCTCAGCAGCGTGGTGATGCGCTGCTTGAAGCCGGCGATGTACAGCAGGTGCAGGAACAGCCACGCCAGCCATGCGACGAAGCCGGTGAGCTGCAGCTTGCCGATCTGCGTGACGGCCGCGAACTTCGAGATCGTCGCCATCGACCCCTTGTCCTTGTAGGCGAACGGTCCCGGCTCGCCGCCGCCGGACACCCGGGCCTGGATGGCCTTCGCGGCATAGCGCGCGCCCTGGATGGCGCCCTGCGCGACACCCGGCACCCCGGGGACCGCGGCCATGTCGCCCACGACGAACACCTCGGGGTGCGCGGGCAGGGTGAGCCGGTCGGTCACGACGACGCGCCCGGAGCGGTCGAGCTCGGCACCTGACTGCTCCGCCAGCGTCTTGCCCAACTCGCTGCCCTGCACGCCGGCTGCCCACACCTTGCACGACGCCTCGATGCGTTCGCTGGTGCCGTCCTTGCGCCGGAAGGTGAGCCCGTCGTCGTCGAGGTCGGTCACGATGGCGCCCAGCTGCACTTCGACGCCCAGCTTCTCGAGCGTGTCCTGCGTCTTCTTGCCGAGCTTGGGGCCGAACGGCGGCAGCACCTGGTCGGCCCCGTCGATCAACACCACCCGGGCGTCAGACGGGTCGAACGAGCGGAACTCGTTGCGCAGCGTGGCGCTGGCGAGCTCGCGGATCTGCCCGGCCATCTCGACACCGGTGGGGCCGGCGCCCACCACGGCGAACGTCAGCAGCCTGCGCCGCTCGTCGGGGTCGACGGTGAACTCGGCGACCTCGAACGCCTTCAGGATGCGGGCCCGCAGCTCCAGCGCGTCGTCGATCGACTTCATGCCCGGCGCGAACGTGCGGAAGTGGTCGTTGCCGAAGTAGCTCTGCCCGGCGCCTGCGGCCACGATGAGCGTGTCGTAGGGCGTCTCGAAGTGGTTGTTGTGGAAGCGCCACTTGACGGCGCGCCCGGCCAGGTCGATGTCCTCGACGAGGCCGAGCAGCACGCGCACGTTCTTCTGGCGGCGCAGGATCTCGCGGGTGGGCGGGGCGATCTCGCCCTCGCTGAGCACGCCGGTGGCCACCTGGTACAGCAACGGCTGGAACAGGTGGGTGTTGGTCTTGGCGATGATGGTGATGTCGACGTCCGTGTGTTTCAGTGCCTTGGCAGCGAACAGCCCGCCGAACCCGGATCCGATGATGACGACACGATGCATTGCTCAAGAGTAATCGCAAGGAGTTCGGCGCGAAAATGGCTCGGGGTCTCGGTGGTCTACTCTGGCGCGGTGCGCAACTGGCTGTGGGTGACGATCGGGCTGTCCGCCGTGCTCCTCGTCGCCGGTGCCGCCTACCTCGACGCGCCCGGCCTGCTGGAGGGTCCGGCGTCGTGGTGGCGGGTGGGGGTCTCGTTCACCGGCCACGCCATGCTGCTCCTCGCATGGTGGCAGCTGGGGCCTCGCTGGCACCGGCCGCTGGCGACGGCGGCCCTGTGGTCGCTGCCCATGCTGGTGGCGCTGCCGCTGCACTCGCGCGACGCGTACGCCTACGCCGCCACGGGCTGGCAGGTGGCGCGCAGGATCAACCCCTACGAGAACGCGCTGGGCGAGGCCGGCCAGGCGGGCCTGCTCGTCGGCACCCACTGGCACACCACCACCTCGGTGTACCCGTCGCTGCAGCTCGACCTGTTCGGCCTCGTCTCCCGACTCACGGACGGCGACGTCCTCGCCACCCCCATGGCGATGCGCGCGCAGAGCGTGCTGGCGCTGGTCATCCTGTCCTGGGTGCTGCCGAGGCTGGCGCGCCGCTTCGGGGTCGACGAACAGCTGGCATTGTGGGCAGGCGTGCTCAACCCGGTGATCCTGGTGCAGTGGATCGGCGGCGCCCACAACGACGCCCTGATGGTGGCGCTGGGCGTGGCCGCGTTCCTGGCCGTGACCGACCTCGGCTGGCGCGGCTGGCGCGGCCTCGTCGTCGCCGGCCTGCTGCTGGGCACCGCGATGGGCATCAAGCAGTCGGCTGCGCTGTACGGGCTGGGCGTGGTGGCGGTGGCCTGGAGCCTCCGTCGGGGCCGCGGGCCGTCGTGGTGGCGGTTGGCGCTGGTGGCCGCGGTGCCCGGGGCGGTCACCGTGCTGACCTTCCTCGCCACCTCGTTCACCTGGGGCCTCGGCTGGCGCAACCCGACGGCGGGCAACCCCATCGGCGCCACCAGCAACTCGCCCCTGTCGTGGGTGGCCTCCTTCTTCCGCTACCACGAGGTCTTCCCGGAGGGCGTCTCCGATCGGGGCATCAACCTCGTCTCGACGCTGTTGATCGGCGCCGCCGTCATCTGGCTGTGGGTCCGGTGGGGCCCCAAGGGGCGGACGACGGCGGACCGGCCCTGGCTGTTCACCCTCGCGGTCCTCGTGGCGTTCATGGTCTTCGCGCCCGCGCTGCAGCCCTGGTACCTCACCTGGCTGCTGCCGCTGTACGTGTTCTGCCCACGCACCGTCGTGGCAGACCGCGTCTGGTTGATCATGGTGGCCGCGTTCGCGCTCCTCCCGGCGTTGCAGGACACGCTGCCGCCGTACGTGGCCATGCCCATCGTCGCGGTGCCCCTGTGGTGGGTGTGGCGTTGGATGGAGATGGGCCCGGCGGCTGATTCGGGCGAAGACCAGGGGCTGATCCGCCGCCCGGGCGCGCTCCGTTAGGTTCGGGTCTCAGTGTCAGGGTTGATGGCACCACGATCTCGGTTGTGGTGGTTGGATCCTGATCATCGGCTGTCTGATTCTTGGGCTCGGTGCCCGCTGTGTGGCGTTCATGCGTTATGTCGGCAGCTGATGTGAAGGACCGGCCGGCGTGACGTGATAGGGGCGTGGCTCCGCCCCCACTGAGATGTGTCCGCCGACCGGCCCAACCGTCCAGTCACTACGTCAAGTGAAGGAGGCAATCACCATGATTGTCGTTGGTGCTGATGTTCACAAGCGGACCCACACATTCGTCGCTGTAGACGAAGTGGGTCGCCAACTCGCGTGCCGGGCCAGTTTCGCTTCGTCGGGGAAACGGTCGATGCCGGCGATCTCGCCGAGCAGTTTCGCTGCGGTCAGCTCGCCGCAGCCGGGGGATCTCCAACAACTGGGGGGCCTCCTGACGCACCCGGGTACCGATCCTGGTCTCCATCTGCTACGAAAAGAAGAAGGCCGAAGGCAAGAGCACCACAGAAGCGCTGCGCTGCCTCAAACGACGACTCATCCGCATCGTGTTCAACACCCTCAAACCCACCACCACAGCAGCGGCCCGGACTTGCGTCCAGACCGCCGCTTGACATAGGAGTAACGCATGCCGAGTGTCCCGTGGTCAGGGCGCGCCACCGAGTGGGCCGTGCACACCGAGGGGCTCACGAAGAGCCTCGGCGACAAGCCCGTCCTGAGGGGCCTCGACCTGCACGTCCCCCGCGGCGGCGTGCACGGCCTGCTGGGCCCCAACGGCTCCGGCAAGACCACCTCGATCCGCATCCTGCTGGGCCTGGTCCGCGCCGACGCCGGCGTCGTGACGGTGCTGGGGCACCGCATCCCGAAGGAGTTGGGCGCGGTCATCGGGCGGGTGGGCGCCGTCGTGGAGTCGCCGAAGTTCGCGCCCCGCATGAGTGGGCGCCACAACCTCGACGTGCTGGCCGATTCCATCGCGGTGCGCCGCCGTCGGGTCACTGAGGTGCTGCTGGAGGTGGGCCTGGCCGACGATGCAGACCGGCTGTTCGGCAGCTACTCGCTGGGCATGCGCCAGCGGCTCGCGATCGCCGCCACCCTGCTGAAGAGCCCGGAACTGCTCATCTTCGACGAGCCGGCCAACGGGCTCGACCCCGTCGGCATCCACGACATCCGCGCCACCATGCGCCAGCTGGCCGACGCCGGCCGCACCGTCGTCGTGTCCTCGCACATCCTGTCCGAGATCGAGCAGATGGCCGACTCGGTCAGCGTCATCGGCCGCGGTCGCGTCCTCGCCGAGGGCGCCATGTGCGAGCTGATCGGCGGCGCCCAGCCCCACGTCGTCGTCGGCATCGACCGGGCCGTGATCGCCGCCGACGTCCTGCGCGCCGGCGGCTGGCGCGTGGAACCACACGACGGCGGGCTCAAGGTCACCACGCACACCGGGCTCGCGCCCGACGGTGCGGCGATCGCCGAGGCGCTGGGCCGCCACGAGCTGTGGCCGCACCGGATCGCCGTCGAGCAGGGCTCGCTGGAATCGGTCTTCCTCGAGCTCACGGCGGGCGAGGACCTCATCGCCGCGCAGGGCCGCAGGCGGGCGGTGCTGCGGTGAGGTTCGTGCACCTGCTGAGGGCCGAGGTGTCTCGGCTGCAGTACCGGCCGCGGGTCGTCGTCGGCCTGGTGTCGGTGCTGCTGCTCGGGCTGATCGGGCCGGCGCTGTGGATGAGCAATGCCCGCCCGTACACCGACCAGGAGGTCACCGAGGCGGTGCAGGCCTTCGAGGAGGACCTGCCCCGCTGCCCCGAGTGCACGCTCGAGCAGTACTTGCCGGACGTGTGGGGCCTCAACGAGGTGGTGCACATCGGCGTGGCCCCGTGGCTGCTGCTGGTGGCGGTGTTCGTGCTGATCCTCGTCCTGGTCTACGCGGGGGCCGACTTCCAGTCGGGCGCCATCACCACCCAGCTGACGTTCACTCCCGCGCGGCTGAAGCTGCTGAGCGCCCGCACGCTGGTGGCGGGGCTGCTCGGCGCGGTGCTGATGGCGGTGGCGGGCATCGCGTCGGGCACGGTGAGCGTCGTGTGGTTCGTGGCGCTGCGCGGCTACGCCGACCTCGCGCCCGGCTCCGGGCTGCTCGGTGCGCTGATCGGCGCCGTGGTCCTCGGGATGGTCGTCGGCATGGTGGCCGCGCTGGCGGTGTTCCTCTTCCACAGCGGTGCCGTGGCCGGGGCCGTGGTGGCGGTGGTGCTGCTGGCCAGCCTCCTGGTGGAGGTGCTCGGGTGGGACGGCGCCCCGCACTGGGTCTTCCACGCCACGCCCACGCGGCACGCGGAGTCGCTCGTGGTGGGGTTGGCCGAGCGCGGCTACGAGCAGTACCCCCTCGTGCGGGGGGAGACCCTGTCGCGCACGGAGTCGCTGACGTACTTCCTGGTGCTGATCGCCATCAGCGCGGCGTTGGCCGCCGTGACCTTCCGGCGCCGCGACGTCAAGAACTGAGCGTCCTGCGGGTCGGCGGGCAGCGGGCCCCGGGAGCGGAGGACACTAGACTCCACCCCATGCGTTACGTCTCCACCCGCGACACCTCGGGCGCGCCCGGCAAGCGGTTCAGCGACATCCTGCTCGAGGGCCTCTCCGCCGACGGCGGGCTCTACCTGCCGGAGAGCTACCCGCAGGTCTCCGCCGAGCAGCTCGACGCGTGGCGCACGCTGCTGGCCGAGGAGGGCTACGCGGCGCTCGCGTACGAGATCATCTCGCTGTTCATCGACGACATCCCGCCCGCAGACCTGCGCGGCATCGTCGAGCGCGCCTACGAGCCGTCGAAGTTCCTCGACCCCGCCGTCGTGCCGGTGACGCAGCTGAGCGACGGCCTGTGGCTGGCGCACCTCAGCAACGGGCCGTCGGTGGCCTTCAAGGACATGGCCATGCAGCTGCTGGGCGAACTGTTCGCCTACGAGCTGGCCCGTCGCGGTGAGAGCATCACCATCCTGGGCGCCACCAGTGGCGACACCGGCTCGTCGGCCATGTACGCGTTGCAGGGCAAACCGGGCGTGAAGGTGTTCATGCTCTCGCCCAAGGGCCGCATGACGCCGTTCCAGCAGGCGCAGATGTTCTCGATCGACGACCCGGACATCGTCAACATCGCCGTCGAGGGCGTCTTCGACGACTGCCAGGACATCGTCAAGGCCATCAACGCCGACGCCGACTTCAAGGCCCGCCACAAGCTCGGCGCCGTCAACTCCATCAACTGGGCCCGCCTGCTGGCCCAGGTCGTGTACTACTTCGCCGCCTGGCTCCAGGTGGTTCCTGAGCCTGTCGCACCCGAGGAACGAGGGTCGGCGGTGGTTCCTGAGCCTGATGCACCCGAGGAGCGAGGGTCGCGTCAGGTCGAAGGAGCCGTGAGCTTCGCCGTCCCGTCGGGCAACTTCGGCAACATCGCCGCCGGCCACATCGCGCGCCAGATGGGGCTGCCCATCCACCGCCTCATCCTCGCCACCAACGAGAACAACGTGCTGGAGGAGTTCTTCCGCACCGGCGTCTACCGGGTGCGGGCCGGTGCCGAGACGCTGGCGACGAGTTCGCCGTCGATGGACATCTCCAAGGCGTCCAACTTCGAGCGCTTCGTCTTCGACCTCCTCGGCCGCGACGCTGCGCGCGTGCGCCAGTTGTTCGTCGAGGAGTTGGGCACCCACGGCGCCTTCGACCTGAGCGACACCCCCGAGTTCCGCGCCCAGGCCGAGCAGTTCGGCTTCGTGGCCGGCACCTCCACGCACCGGGACAGGCTGGCGCAGATCCGCCGCGTCTTTGAGGCCGACGGCGTGGTCATCGACCCGCACACGGCCGACGGCGTGCAGGTGGCGGCGAACTCCGGGGTCGACGGCGCGGTCATCGTGCTGGAGACCGCGCTGCCGGTGAAGTTCGCCGACACCATCGTCGAGGCCATCGGCGTCGTGCCGTCACGCCCCGCGCGCTTCGAGGGGATCGAGGACCTGCCCCGGCACGTCGTCGACGCCCCCAACGACGCGGCCGCGGTGCGCGCCATCATCGAGCAGCACGCGGGAGCGTAGGGTCACCACGGCCATGCCCACCATCGAGGCGGCGAACAGCAGCCCGGCGGTGTAGAAGGCCCATACGCTCAGTGAGCTGAGCCCGAACTCGGCCACCACGAACAGGATGGGTGCCACGCCCAGCCAGCGCGGCCCGAAGCGCGCACTCAGCAGCGTGGCTCCGAGCAGGATCATGCCCAGCACCAGCCCCAGCATGCCCATGGCCAGGTAGGGCAGCAGGTGGGGGCTCTCGTAGATGGCGGCGATGGCCGGTGCCAGCTGCTCGTGCAGTTCGCGCGCCGCCCCGCCCCGGGCACGACACCCGCGGAGCTGGGCCTGTTGAGCGAGCGGGAGGTCGACGTCGTGCGGCTGGTGGCCCGCGGCCTGTCGAACGCGGAGATCGGGTCGCGGCTGTACCTCAGCGAGACCACCGTGAAGACCTACGTCTCCCGGGTGCTGGCGAAGCTCGACCTGCGCGACCGCGTGCAGATCGCCGTCGCGGCCTACGAATCGGGGCTGGTGCAGCCCGGCTCGTAGGCGTCGCGCTGCACCGATTCCGCCGCGCGCGAACCGGCCGTCGGGTAGGAATGGTGCATGACGGCCTATGAGTTCCTCGGAGACTGGTCCGGCCAACTGGTGGCCACCTCCATCCACGCCGGGCACGACCTGAGCCCCGAGATCGCGGAGTTGATGATCCTCGACGAGGACGTGCGGCTCCGCGAGGAGGATCCCTTCACCGACCTGATCGCCGCCCGCATCCCGGCGCGGGTCAACGTCAACCGATCCCGCTTCGAATCGGATCTGAACCGCATCCGCAGCAAGGCCGTCTACCGGGCGCCGGAGGACTGCTGGGGCCTGCAGGTGTGGGCGACCGACGAGCTGCCCGACGACGCCGTGGAGCTCGCCCTCAACGGCTATGACGACTTCTTCGGCGAACTCGCCAAGCGCCTCGACGTGCTCGCCGAGCGCGGCCCGTTCGTCGTCTACGACGTGCACTCCTACAACCACCGACGTCACGGCGCCGATGCACCCGATGAGCCGTTCGAGGAGAACCCGGAGGTCAACCTCGGTACCGGCTCGGTGAACCACGACACGTTCGGTGGGGTCGTGGGCGCGTTCCGGCAGTCGATGCTGGACCAGGGCTTCGACCTGCGCGAGAACGTGAAGTTCAAGGGCCAGAACCTGGCGTGGTTCATCCATGACCGCTATCCCGGCGTGGGCTGCGTGCTGGCCATCGAGTTCAAGAAGACGTTCATGGACGAGTGGACCGGCGAGCCGGACCACGGCCACATCGAGCGGCTGGCCGCCGCGCTGGAGCAGACCCAGGGGCCGGTGCTGGAGGCGTTGGCGCAGATCCCCGAACGGCACATCCCCCGCCTGCGCGACCCGGAGGAGGAGCCCGTGGAGGAGGGCGCGTGAGCCCCAACCCCCTGGCGATGGTGGACCAGGCCATCGACCTGCAGCTGTCGCAGTTGAGCACCAGCTTCCGGTTCATCCTCGACGTGACCCCCATCGACGCCGAGGACGTGAAGGACGCGTTCCTCGCCGGAGACGTCCGTGAGCCGGAGTTCACCTACCGCGACTACGTCATTGAGCCCGAGGTGCTGCACACGGTGCTGCACAGCATCGACGTGACACGCGTGCAGGACACGACGGTGGCCGCGCTGCTGCGCAACAAGCACCGCGAGCTGGACCTGCAGTTGTCGATGCTGCGCTGCCGCGGGTCGCAGGACTTCCGCAACCTGTCGATCGAGTTGTTCGGCGGCGTCCGGCAGGACCTGGTGACGGCGGCGGAGGCCATCCTCGCGCGGGTCGAGGCGTCGACGTGGGCCGGTGAGCGCCTCACGGCCGAGGAGTTCCTGGCGTTGGCGAACGAGGAGCTCGACTACTACCGCGGCTTGGAGCCCGACGTCGACATCCATGCCGAGATCCGGCCGGACTCGACGGGCGTGATGGTGTCGGGCAACCTGCTGCTCATCGGCCCCGAGGCGTCGGTGTCGGCGGACCGGGCTAACGCGCTGATCCAGCACGAGGTGGGCACGCACCTGGTCACGCAGGTCAACGGCTCGCACCAGCCGCTGCAGGTGTTGGGCACCGGGCTGGCGGGCTACGACGAGACGCAGGAGGGGCTGGCCGTGCTGGCCGAAGTCGCCTGCGGTGAGCTGACCGCCGGCCGGCTGCGGCAGCTGGCGGGGCGCGTGCTGACGGTGTCGCGCATGCTCGGCGGCGCGTCGTTCCGGGAGTGCTGGGGGGCGTTGGTCGACGAGGGCTTCCATCCCGGCGGCGCGTTCTCCACCGTGATGCGCATCTTCCGTTCCGGGGGCCTCACGAAGGACGCCTGCTACCTGCGGGGCCTCATCGACCTCCTCGGCCACCTCCGCGCAGGGGGGCAGCTCGGCGCCTTCTTCCTCGGCAAGTTCGCGCTCGAGGACCTCCCACTCATCGAGGAGCTGAGCGCCCGAGGGGTGCTCAGCGACCCCGTCGTGCTGCCCAGGTGGTTCGACGAGGACTCCGGCCGCCAGCGGCTGCTGGCCGCCGCCCGTTCCACCGACCCGACCGAACTCATCCAAGGAGTTGCAGCATGAAGATCGGATTCGTCGTCAACGACGTCATGACCGAGAAGGCGGAGTACACCACCACCCGGTTGGCGATGCACGCCACGAACATGGGCCACGAGGCGTGGCTGATGGGCATGGGCAACTTCGCCTACGAACCCGACGGCTCGCTCAGCGCCCGGGCGCGCGCCGGCGACGGGAAGAACTACCGCTCGTTGGAGCGCTACATCGAGGACGTGCAGAAGCCCACGGCCGAGGAGCGTCTGCCGCTGAGCGAGTTCGACGTCGTCATGCTGCGCTCCGACCCGGCCGACGACGCGCAGGGTGCCGCGTGGGCGAACAACGCCGGGGTCGCCTTCGGGCAGCTCATCGCCTCCACCGGCGTGCTGGTGGTCAACGACCCCTCCAGCCTGGCCAACGCGCTGTCGAAGGCGTACTTCCAGCACTTCCCCGAGATCGTGCGGCCCACCACCCTGATCTCGCGTGACCAGGAGCAGATCGTCGACTTCGTCAAGGAACTCGGCGGCCGCGCCGTGCTCAAGCCGCTGCAGGGTTCGGGCGGCAGCGGTGTGTTCCTGGTCAACACCGACGAGTCGCCGAACATGAACCAGATCATCGAGGCCATCTCCCGCGACGGCTACGTCGTGGTGCAGGAGTACCTCGAGGAGGCGAAGAACGGCGACGTGCGCATGTTCGTGATGAACGGCAAGCCGCTGATGATGAACGGCAAGTACGCCGCGTTCCGCCGCAAGGCGAGCGGCTCCGACATGCGCTCGAACATGTCGGCCGGCGGCAAGGCCGTGGCCGTGAAGGTGACCGACGAGATGCTGGCGATGGTCGACGTGGTGCGGCCGAAGCTGGTGGCAGATGGCATGTTCCTCGTCGGCCTCGACATCGTGGGCGACAAGCTGATGGAGGTCAACGTGTTCAGCCCCGGCGGCCTCGGCTCCTGCGCTGCGCTGTACGACGAACACTTCGCCGTGGCGGTGATCGAGGACCTGGAGCGAAAGCTGGAGATCAGCAAGCACTACAACGGCGCGCTGAGCAACGTGGGCTTGGCCACCATCTGAGGACCCGTTCCGGGTGCCGCCGTTTCCTGAGCCGCGAGTTCTACGAGCGGTCGAAGGACCAGCAAGGTCACGGTCAACGTCGTCGTGTCGCCTGGGGCCCTTCCACCGGGCGCTGGGCGCCCGGCTCAGGGACGTCGTCGGCGCGGCTGCGGGATTCTTCGGCGTCCATGCCGACAAATCCCGCACTGGAACCTGGCCCCGTGACGAGCTGCGGGATTCTTCGGCGTGGACGCCGACAAATCCCGCAGTCAACTCAGAGCCGCCAGACGACGGCGGGCCCAGCGCCCCCTCGCGGGCGCCCCTCAGGAACCGTCCTTCGTGGGCGCTGGCTCCTTCGTCGCGGGCGCCCCTCAGGAACCGT
>NZ_BAABLV010000023.1:0-3039 GCF_039544535.1 Tessaracoccus lubricantis | reverse complement strand
CTCGACCCCTTCAGCCAGCCGCCACGCCGCAACCCCGAACAGCGCTACCTACACCCTCGATTGTGAAGAGCCGCTTTGTCAAGGGACACGGGGAAGTCCCTGTGGGCGGTCATGGGATCTCCTTGTCGGCGGACAGTTCATCTCCCTGTCTGCGGTCAGCTGATCTCCCCGTGTTGGTGTTAGTGCAAGGGGATTACCCCGCGTCCGGCGGTGGCTTCGGTGAGGCGTAGAGAGGTGCCTTCGGTGACGATGACGTGGGCGTGGTGGAGGAGCCTGTCGACGGCTGCGGTGGCGAGGGTTTTCGGCATGATGGTGTCGAACCCGGCGGGGTGGAGGTTGCTGGTGACCGCCAGAGACCGTCGTTCGTAGGTGGCATCGACCAGGCGGTAGAACGCTTCGGCGGCGGCTTGCCCGGAGGGCAGCATGCCGATGTCGTCAACCACGATCAGTTCAGCCCGGGTGATGCGGGCGATCACCTTGTTGACCGAGTTGTCTGCTCCAGCGCGGGTGATCGCAGCGGTGAGGGATTCCAGGGTGAACCAGGACACCCGCATGCCGGCGTCGATGACGTTGTGGGCCAGCGCCTCAACGAAGTGGGTCTTCCCGGTCCCGGAAGGCCCGGTGATGGCGAGGTTCTCGGCGCGGCTGATCCATTCCAGGCCGGCGAGGGCGGACTGGGTCGGGGCCGGGATGGAGGAATCGTGTTCCCGCCAGGAGTTGAACGTTTTCCCGGCTGGGAGTCCGGCGGCTTTGCGCCGCATGGCTTTGGTGGCTTCGTCCCGACCACGGATCTCCTCGCTCAGGAGCACCCGCAGGACTTCTGTGGGGTCCCAGCGTTGGGCTTTCGCGGTGGCCAACACCTCGGGGGCTGCGGCGCGTAGGTAGGGCAGCCGCATCCTTCGCAGCAGACCCGTGAGGTCCTCTGGCAGCGGCGGCGCCGGGTGCATGGTGGTGGGGTTCATGAGCTGTGTTCCTTCGAAGTGGTGAAGTTGGCCCAGGCTGCGGTGCCTGGCTGGGCGGAGTGGGACTCGTCAGCGATGACGAGGTCGGCGTTGGTGGCGCCGCTGGCTTGGTGTTCGACGATCGCTGCCAGATCACCTTCGGCGAACCGGCCCGCCGCGGCAGCGACACCCAAGGCGGCATCGACGGCGTCGGTGCCGATGAGGGCGGCGAGTTCGACCGCGGCGGCCATCTTCGACCGGATCCGGACCGTCCCTGCAGCTGCGGCCTCAACCAGCCACGAGACAGCCCCCTGACCCAGCTGGAGGAACTCTGCCTCAGCTCGGCTGCGTGGCCGTGGCTGGGGCACTCGGGGTGACCCGTCGGGGTCCTGGGGATGGTGCGGGTAGTGAGCCAGATCGATCATCGGGTTGCCGGGCGTCGAGAGCCGATGCCTGCAGACCTCCGCAAGACCCCGCCGGCCAGCAACCCATTCCGGCGCCGCTGGGAGGGCATCAAGGTCGGCCACGACCACCAGCTCGTCCCCAGCTGCCCGGACCCAAACCTCAGCCCCGACAAGCCCAGGCGGGGTGGAGTAGCGCACCGACCCGAACCTGATCGTCTGGTCAGTGTTGACCGTGCGCGTCTGACCCAACGCGACCGTGTGCGGGGCGACTGGCAGCATGTGCAGCCGGTGGCGCTCATCGACCAGAGCATCGGCTGGGATCCTGGCGGTCTCGCGATGTTTGCGGCCGTTGACCTTGCCCATGAACTCGACACACGCCTGCTCCAACTCCGCGAAGGACCCATACGACTCACGCAGGTTCGCGTCCGTGGGGACCAGGTCAGCCTTCGCCAACCGGACCGTCGCTTCGGTGCCGCCCTTCGACTCCGGGTCGAACGGGACACACGTGTAGACCTGGCATCCGTAGTGGCGGGCGACTTCCACGATCTGTGGATGCCTGACCGCGACACCGGCGACGTGGTCGACGGTGACGGTCTTGGCGTTGTCGGTCAACAGATACGACGGGACCCCACCCATCTGCCGCAGCGTGGCGTCCAGACATGCGATCAACGTCGGCAAGGTCTGGTCCCAGACCGGGATCACGACCCGGAACCTGGACCACGCCAACCAGGCGCAGAACAACAACGTCGTCCGCAGTTGCCCGCCCGGACCGGGAACTCTGGGGCCCTGTCCCCAGTCGAACTGCAACCACAGGCCCGGCTCGGTGATCCACGGCCGATACGTTCGCCGGTGCCCGGCCCGCCAAGCGGCCTTCACCGCAGCGACCGCCCGCCGGGTGGTTCGCTCCGTGCCGTCGAATCCCATCGCGACGAGCCGGGTATGGATCACATCGGCGCGGACTTTGCCCTTGCCCTGCTCGACCCAGTCCTCGATCTTGGGCATGAACCCATCCAGCATCCTGGGCCGTCGGGCAGGGCCCGTCACCGGCCGGCCTGAATCCCTCGCAGCGACATAGCGGCGCATCGTCTTGGGATCCACCCCCGCCAACTGCGCGGCAGAGTGCGCACTCTCCGTGGCGTCGAACGCCTCCAAAATTTCCATGATCTCCCTGTCAGACTTCTTCATGTGTCCCTCCGGTGGAACCTGCTCGTGGTGGTCGAAGACCTCGAGCAAACACCGGAGGGACGCCTCATTCGTGGGACCGACACGATTGGGGTCCCGATGGCCTCAGACAGGGAGATCAACTGTCCGTCAGCAGGGAAGTCCTTGTCCGTCTACAAGGAGGCTGTCATGTCCGCTTGCAAGCTTCGCGCCGAGGGCCTGTCGGGGCGGGCGATCGCCGCGTCCCAGCAGATGTCACGCAAGTCCGTGATGGCGGTGTTCGAGGCCGCCGACACCGCGGGGGTGTCGTGGGACGACGTCTCCCAGCGCAGCAACGACGAGGTCTATCGCCTGTTGTTCCCGGGGCGGGGTGAGCACGACACGGTGTTCGCTTCCCCGGACTGGGACCAGGTCCACAGGGAGATGGCCAGGGTCGGGGTCACGCTGAAACTGCTCCACGTCGAATACACCGACTCGTGCGCCGCGGAGCGGGTGCCGGCGATGGGCTATGACCGGTTCTGCAAGACCTACCA
>NZ_BAABLV010000022.1:0-5738 GCF_039544535.1 Tessaracoccus lubricantis | reverse complement strand
CGACCCCCTTCACCCCGCCGACACGCCCGCCATCGGATCCCCGCTCACCCCACGCTCAGGTACGAAGAGCCGCATCACCTCCCGCATGCGCCTAGATGATTCTGCAATTTTATGCATCCGGTTGCAGCCTCGTCAAGGACAAGGCCCGATTGAAATCGGGAACGTCCTCCCTGTTCTCAGGCAGGCCGCGCGGAAGTCGTTCCCCGCACCACGAAGGCGGACCTGAAAGGGATTACTGTCCCGGCCTCGGCGACACCGTGTTGTATCAACCGGTAGAGAAGGTCCACCGCAGCTTCTGCAACTTGGCGCACGGGCGCAGTAATGGTCGTCAACTGGGGAGTCATCATCGATGCGAATGGCACGTCATCACACCCAACCACGCTCACATCACCCGGGACATGGAGTCCCATTGCGGCCAGTCCAGAAACGACCCCGAATGCGCTGACGTCATCAAATGCCAACACTGCCGTCGCCCGAGACCGCACTACGGCCGGCGCGGATTGGAGCCCTCCGTCGAAGGATGCCGGAAAACTCCCGAGATGAACGAGTTCGATGCCCAAGCTTGAAGCTGCAGAGAGAGCAGCGGCCGCTCGACGCTGTGCAGTCCACGAGTTCGAAGGACCACCAACCAGAGCGACCCGTTCATGACCAAGCATCCGCAAGTGCGCAACAGCCCCGAGAATCGCATCATCATCATCAACATAGGTTGATGACACCCCCTCCACGATGCGATTGATGCATGTAACTGGCTTGTTCCCGATTGCGCTGACGAGGTCTTCCACAGGAGAACGCGGAGAAGCGAAAATGAAGGCATCGACCTGTCCTTGGACTCGGGCCACAAGTCTCGTCTCAGACTGTGACGCCTCAGCCGAGTCGATGAAGAGCAACTCGGCTTCCCTCCGTCTTGCTGCCTTGATAAGCCCCGACAACAACTGGGGGAAGAACGGGTTCGTCACATCCGGCATTAGGACGCCTACCAGCCCGCTTCGTCCAGTGGACAAAGCTCTGGCTGCATTGTGGGGATAGTACCCGGCCTTCTCCGCGGCCAGGAGGATCTGCTCCCTCAACTCCCGACGTACCTTGCCCGGGTCCGAGAACGCCCTGGAAACCGTGGAAGGAGAAATCCGCAATTGCTCCGCAAGGGAGTAGATCGTAGGCCGCTCCATCACTTCTCCTTGCAAAGCACAGCCAAAATTAGCATAATGAATCCTACTACAACCGGTTGCAGTATTGGAGCGGCAAGGATGCCCGATCTCACCAGGGATAGCCAGCAGGCTGATGTTCTACGCATGTCCAGTCAAGCAAGAAGCCACCTCCTAGACGAGATCCTGCCTTTCTGGATACCCAACTCCATCGATCGCACCTTCGGTGGCTACTTCACGTGTTACGACAACCGCGGACAGTTCGTCTCAGACGCGAAGTACACCTGGTCACAGGGTCGTTTCATAGCCGTCTGCAGCATGCTCGCACAGGCTGCGCGGGACGGCAGTTTGCCGCTTGACGCGGATGAACTCATCTCAGACGCCATCCGCGGCGCCGAATTCCTCTACAAGTACGCAATCCGGCCTGACTTCACTACCCATTACGTCCTAGAACGGTCCGGAGAGCCGGCCGGTCAGCAGACTCCGAGCGTCTATGCCGACTGCTTCGCCGCAATGGGGTTCGCCCGAGTCGCCCAAGTGTCAGAAGACCCTCGCTGGTACAAACTCGCTGAGAAGATTCTCCATGCTGCGACAGAAACATCCCGCCTGCCTGAGATCCCCACCGCGCCCTATCAACTCCCCCGGAACGTGCGCCCCTACGGGGTGAGCATGATCCTTCTGAATGTTGAGCTCGACATGGCAGCCGCGCGTGCAGCTCTAGGCATGGAGCGCCAGGATGATGCTCTCAAAAGAGCCGTGGAAGATGTCTGGAGCTTCGCTCGATCCGATGGGCTCTACAACGAGGTCCTTAGCGAGGAGCTGGATCCAGCATCACTCCTGAAACGACACCGCACGCCCGGCCATAGCTTGGAAGGACTTTGGATGATGGCACTCGCTCTTGAAGAGGGTGCAACCATCGAAGCGCAGATCGTTGAGCAGGCGGTAGCCCTCTGTGAACTCGGCTGGGATGACCAGTTCGGGGGGATTCTTCGGTACACAGACGCCGAAGGCGGCCCCCCTCACGGGTCACTCTTGGGAATTCCATATGAGGATCTAGTGAGGCGCACATGGGCGACGAAGCTCTGGTGGGTCCATTCAGAGGCGACTTGGACAACAGCCCTCCTAGCCCATCGAAGTGGCGATCAGCGCCTGATCCAGTGGAGAAATCGGATCTGGGATTACACACGCGCCACATTCCCGGCGCGGGGCGAAGGAAAAGAGTGGATCCAGATCCGGGATCGCCGCGGCCATCCACTAGATGAGGTCGTTGCTCTGCCACTGAAGGACCCCTACCACCTCATCCGCAACTTGCTACAGGTCATCGAATTGAGCAAGCCGCAACTGCAGTCAGATCCGCCACCAAGCACTGGATAGGAATCAGAAAATGAGAGTTGGCATCATCGGACTTGGACTCATGGGCGAGTACTACGTCAGAATCGTCACCGACCTGGTCGGCCCCGAGAATGTTCTGGGAGTCGAAGCCGACAGGGATCGGGCGGAAATGATGGCTGCCGCCCACGGCATCACCGTCACACAGACCTGGCAAGAGATCGTGGGCACCACCGACGCAGCCATCATCGCGCTCCCTGACCATCTCCACACGGAGCCAGCGGTAGCCTTCCTACAAGCAGGTAGCTACGTCCTGGTCGAGAAGCCACTAGCTACATCTCTAGCTGACTGCCAAACAATCCTGGAAGCCCAGACCGAACCAGGAAGGCTCATGGTCGGCCATGTGCTGCGCTTCGACCATCGGATCCAAGAACTGAAGCGCCGGCTAGACGCTCAGGAATTCGGCAACTTGAGGTATCTAAGGATCCATCGCAGCAACTCAACGATGGGAGCCAAGAGGGTCGGCGAACGAGTCTCAGTGAGCGCATTCTTAGGAGTTCACGACCTTGACCTGCTCCTCTGGCTCACCCAGCGCGAGATCCGAAGCGTCTCTGCAACGGGCAAGAAGATCTTCGGGAGTCACTGGGACCTATCGATAGCCAGTCTGGAGCTTGAAGACGGCACACTAGCCCTCGTCGAAAACCACTGGCTCCTCCACCCTGACGCCCAACGAAGCGCACTCGCCGGGATCGAGGTATTCGGCGACACAGGAATGGCGCTACTCGATCTCTCCACCCAAGAACTCGAGATCGTCACAGATGACAATCCACGCACCAAGCGCATAGACACCCACAACTGGACATTCGATGCTGCAGTCTCGGGAGGAAACCTGCGGCGAGAGGTCGAGGCGTTCATAGCCGCAGCACGCACAGGCGGACCAACTCCCATCTCTGGCGAGGACGGAATGCGCGCAGTAGAAGCCGTCCAACTCGTCGAGGACGCACTCGCTAGGTCTACCAACTAGATGAGGATCATCAAAGAGGTCAGACCCGGGCTCGTTGATCTCCAAGTCAACGGGTACATGGGACACGATGTGAACTCACCCTCCGTCACACCTGACGAAATCGCACATCTCACCAGAGCGCTCTGGGGAGCAGGAACAACCAAGTTCCTACCAACCATCATCACTGGCCCCCGCTCCCGCATGCTCCAATCTGCACGCAGTATTGCCCAAGCACGCCGCGAAGACCCTCTCGTCGCAGCAAGCATCATCGGCATCCACGTTGAAGGCCCACATCTCTCCCCCGTCGATGGTGCCCGCGGTGCGCATGATTCCGACCACCTCCAGCTTCCCAACACAGCACTTTTCGACCAACTACAGGAAGCCACTGAGGAAATAATCAGGATCGTGACCGTGGCACCAGAACTGCCCGGAGCGTTGGAATACATTGAACACGTAACCCGGGCCGGGGTCATTGCGTCGATAGGACACTCGTCAGCCACGGCCCAGGACATTCGCGCAGCCGTCGCTGCCGGATGCAGCCTCAGCACGCACCTGGGCAACGGAATTCCAGCAACGATCAAGAGACACCCGAACCAGATCTGGAGCCAACTCGCCGAGGACACCCTGACAGCCATGTTCATCACGGACGGATACCACCTCCCTCCAGAGGCGGCTACCAGCATGATCCGTGCGAAAGGTGTCAACCGGTCGATCATCGTTAGTGACTCAGCAGCGCTGGCGGGCTCTCCGCCCGGAACCTACGTGACACCTGTCGGAGGACGAGTGGTAGTGGGCGCGGACGGGGCCATTCGGCTTGAGAACTCGCCTCTCTTGGCCGGTTCCGGTGCCACACTGCTCGACTGTGTCAACTGGGCAGCCAAGAATCTGCCCTTCACGGCGGACGAAATATGGGATATGGCCAGCAAGAACCCTCGTGAGCTATTGGGCCTGCACGACAACGATGAGGTGACTCTCAACCTTGCCGGAAGCGGTTGGCAGGTGTTGGCGGTAAAGATTGCCGGAGAAACAGTGACCGGGTGACGGCGGAAGGTGCATCGCGACCGCCGACGAGACTTGGCTCTGCGATCTCTGAGAGGTTGGACGAGGGTCTTTTTCGTCACGGAGGTCGCGTGGCTGAGCTGCCAGACACACTCGCCTTGCCAGCCACCGATCGATCTAAACCCTGCCCGCGAAAAGGGTCGCGGGGCGTGCGTGCCCCCCGCACCAGCGTTGGCTCGATGACGCGAACCTCCGCCCACGCTTCGGGCGCTGTTGATTCAATTCATCAGCACGCCGACGGCATTGGTGTGGCGAGCTCCTCAAAGTCGAACCGAATCGTCGTCAGGCCCAAGACATCCCACTTAGCTTCGCCTGGATGACCCCGTAGCGCCCGGGACACCGTGGGCTGGTCAGGCCCGAGATCCTTGGTAGGCTCGTCCTTTGCTGAGCATGTGAGAGACCGCCACCAAGATCGAATGAGCAACAGCACCACCAGCGTCGCGCACAACCACTTGTTCTCATGCCGCGTCCCCACCGGCCGATGACTACCAGCCGACTCGTAGATCGCTTGGCGACAGCCCGGCCCACAACGCCAGATGCGCAGCCCCAGGGAAAACGAGAGACCTCCACCAACCAGTCACGCATCAACAGCAAGGACCCCGTCGTGGTCCGAGCAGTACGCGTCTCCGCCCGACGCATGCCACGTACCCCGCGTCCTTGCCCACATCCAGGCCAGCTGAATATCAGCGCTGCTGGGGGCCGCTGATCGTGTGTTTGGGGGCCACTGGCTGGCGGCGGTGATCGTCTCGTTGGGGGCCGGCAGTGGCGTGGTTGGGGGCCGCTGGATTCTAGGCTCCTCCCGCCGTGTGTATAGGGCACGCGGCGGAAGGAGATTCTTCGATGGTACGAAAGATCAGGGCGAAGCTGGTGTTGCAGCTTCGCGCCGAGGGCCTGTCGGGGCGGGCGATCGCCGCGTCCCAGCAGATGTCGCGTAAGAGCGTGATGGCGGTGTTCGAGGCCGCCGACACCGCGGGGGTGTCGTGGGACGACGTCTCCCAGCGCAGCAACGACGAGGTCTATCGCCTGTTGTTCCCGGGGCGGGGTGAGCACGACACGGTGTTCGCTTCCCCGGACTGGGACCAGGTCCACAGGGAGATGGCCAGGGTCGGGGTCACGCTGAAACTGCTCCACGGCGAATACACCGACTCGTGCGCCGCGGAGCGGGTGCCGGCGATGGGCTATGACCGGTTCTGCAAGACCTACCA
>NZ_BAABLV010000021.1:0-854 GCF_039544535.1 Tessaracoccus lubricantis | reverse complement strand
GACCCCCTTCACCCCGCCGACACGCCCGCCATCGGATCCCCGCTCACCCCACGCTCAGGTACGAAGAGCCGGGATGGGCCCGATGACCGCACCGTCCGTGCGCGCCTTCCTCGGCGACGGCGGCGCGTTCACCACCGCCAAGGCGGCCGCCTCCTACGTCGGGATGAACCCCTCCACGTGGTCCTCAGGGACGGTGGTCCAGCCCTCGAGGGCGATCACCAAGGAAGGCCCGGCGGTGCTGCGCCTGGCGTTCTATCAGGCCGCCGGCGGCGCCCGACGGGTCGACCCTCAGCTGGCCGCCTTCTATCGGCACCTGATGGTCGACCGTGGCCACAGCCACACCAAGGCCACCGTCGCCGTCGCGCGCAAGCTCATCGAACGGACCTGGACGGTCCTGCACCGTGACCAGCCCTACCAGCTCCGCGACATCGACGGCACCCCGCTGACCCGGGTCCGGGCCAGAGAGATCGCCCGAACCTACGCCGTCCCACCCGAGGTCCGGGCCCGAGCCCGAGCACGCAGCGCGGCCACGCACCGCTCCAAGCTCACCCGCTGACCCCCACCCGAGACACGACCGAGGGCCAAGTGACACGAGGCCTCTCGGCGATCACCCCTGCCCGAAGAATCCACCCTCACGACCTTGACAACCAGTTAGGGAATCTCTTCGTACCTGAGCGTGGGGTGAGCGGGGATCCGATGGCGGGCGTGTCGGCGGGGTGAAGGGGGTCGAGGCCCTCAAGAATCGGGGTTACCACACCACCTGATCTTCAAGGACCTCGACGTGCCCGATTCTACTTCCTGCTGCCGTGCCGGCGGCGGCTACTGTCAGCGCTGCGACCTTCTGGTCGGTCTGC
>NZ_BAABLV010000020.1:0-257601 GCF_039544535.1 Tessaracoccus lubricantis | reverse complement strand
CCCAGCCAGACACCCACAACACGTCCATCCACCCCACCCACCAGAACCGGTGGATCAAGGCTGAGCGTGGCGAGGCGACGAAGGAGCCAGCCACGACGAAGGGCCCCCGCAGCATGACTGAAACCTCAACCCGACTCCCCCTCGCCGACGTGCCGCGGCTGCGCGCGACCGCCGGCACCGCCGGCATCGCGTCGGCCGGGGAGATGACGCACTCCGAGCACATCGCCGCGGTCCGCGGCGGTGAGCTCGGCTCGGTGCATTCCTGGGAACTCGTGACGGCGGTCGACGGGCCCGGCACGCGGCTGACGGTCTTCCTGGCCGGCTGCCCGCTGCGCTGCCTCTACTGCCACAACCCGGACACGTACTTCACCAACAAGGGCGAGCCCGTCCTCGTCGACGACCTCGTGGCCAAGGTGCGCCGCTACCGCGGCGTGTTCCGCGCCACGGGCGGCGGCCTCACCCTGTCGGGCGGCGAGCCGCTGTTCCAGCCGGCCTTCGCCGGCCGGTTGCTGCGCGCCGCGAAGGAGATGGGCGTCCACACCGCGCTCGACACCTCGGGCTTCCTCGGCCGCAACGCCTCCGACGAGCTGCTCGACGACGTCGACCTGGTGCTGCTCGACATCAAGTCGGGCGACCCGGAGACCTACACCCGCACCACCGGGCGCGAACTGCAGCCGACGCTGGACTTCTCACGGCGCCTCGCCGAGCGTGGCAACACCATGTGGATCCGTTTCGTGCTGGTGCCGGGCCTGACCGACGACGTGGCCAACGTGGAGGCCGTCGCCGCGCACGTCGCGACGCTGGGCCCTGCCGTCGAACGTGTCGAGGTCCTGCCGTTCCACCAGATGGGCCGCGACAAGTGGGCCTCGCTCGGCATCCCGTACGAACTCGGCGACACCGAACCGCCGTCGAAGGACCTGGTGGAGCGCGTCATGGGGCAGTTCCGGGCGCACGGCCTGCCCACCTTCCGCGGCTGACCTCACATCGCCCGACCAGTTCCCCCGCGCCGGGCCCGGCGGCCAAGCCGTAGGGTGGGCGCCATGACCTCACCGCTGCCGTGCCCGTGCGACACCGGGAAACCCTACGAGCGCTGCTGCGGACGGTTTCACGGTGGCCGGCCGGCCCCGACCGCCGTGGCGCTCATGCGGTCGCGGTACTCGGCCTTCGCCCTGGGCCTTGGCGACTACCTGCTCGAGACGTGGCACCCGACGACGCGGCCGCCGTCGCTCGACCTCGACGCCACCACCCGATGGACGGGGCTCACCATCGAAGGCACCGAGGCGGGCCAGGCCTGGGACACCACCGGTGTGGTGCAGTTCGCTGCTGCCTGGTCCACTCCGGAGGGCGACGGCGTGCTGCGGGAGCGCAGCCGCTTCACCCTCGTCGACGGCCGGTGGTACTACGTCGACGGCGTGTGATCCGGAATGCAGGGCGAGGCCGCTCGAGCGCTGGCTAGTATCGAACCCATGGCCGGTGCCACGTGATCGAGTTCGAGCACGTCTCGAAGCACTACGGCGACTCCACCGTCGCCGTCGCGGACTTCAGCGCCCGCATCCCAGCGCACACCACCACCGTCCTGGTGGGCTCGTCGGGCTCCGGGAAGACCACGCTGCTGCGGATGGTCAACCGCATGGTGGAGCCCACCGGCGGACGCGTCCTGATCGACGGTGAGGACATCGCCGGCACGGACCCCGTGGCGTTGCGCCGCCGCATCGGCTACGTGATGCAGAGCGGCGGCCTCATGCCGCACCGCAGCGTGCTGGACAACATCGCCACCGTGCCGCGGCTGCTGGGCACCTCGCGCGCCGACGCCCACCGTCGCGCCGCGGACCTGATGGAACTGGTGGGCCTCGCTCCCACGCTCGCCAAGCGCTACCCGGCGCAACTGTCGGGCGGGCAGCAGCAACGCGTCGGCGTCGCGAGGGCACTGGCTGCCGACCCGAACATCCTGCTCATGGACGAGCCGTTCGCGGCGGTGGACCCCATCGTGCGCGCAGACCTCCAGGCCGAACTCGTCCGGCTGCAGGACGAGTTGGGCAAGACCATCGTGTTCGTCACGCACGACATGGACGAGGCGCTGCTGCTGGGTGACCAGATCATCATCCTGGAGGAGGGGGCACAGGTCGCGCAGCGCGGCACGGGCCCCGAGATCCTGGCCGCGCCCGCCAACGATTTCGTGGCCGGCTTCCTCGGGCTGCACCGCGGCACCCGCACGCTGCACGTACGCGACAACACGCAGGGCCGCATCGTGGTCGACGAACGGGGGCGGGCCGCCGGGCGGCTCGCGGAGGGCCCATGACCTGGCT
The DNA here is from genome assembly GCF_039544535.1 of Tessaracoccus lubricantis. Classification (NCBI taxonomy): domain Bacteria; kingdom Bacillati; phylum Actinomycetota; class Actinomycetes; order Propionibacteriales; family Propionibacteriaceae; genus Tessaracoccus; species Tessaracoccus lubricantis. The sequence goes on along the minus strand of NZ_BAABLV010000020.1, from coordinate 255,295 downwards.
GGGCAACAACCTCGAGTTGGTCTGGGCGCGCACGCTGGCGCACCTGGCGCTCGCGCTGCCCGCCATCGCGGCGAGCTTCCTGCTGGCGCTGCCCCTCGGTGGCCTCGCCGCGCGACACCGCCTGCTGCGCACCCCCATCGTGAGCGGCGCCGCCCTGATGTACGCCATCCCGTCGCTGCCGCTGTTCGTGGTGCTGCCCGCGCTGATCGGCACCGGCGTGCGCAGCAGCCTCAACGTCATCGTCGCGCTCACGCTGTACGGCCTGGCGCTCATGGTGCCGGCCGTCGCAGACGCCCTGCGCGCCGTTGCCCGCACCCACACAGACGCGGCGGACGCGCTGGGCTACCGGCCCGCCGCGCGATTCGTGGTCGTCGACCTGCCGCTGGCCGGCCCCACGCTGCTGGCGGGGCTGCGCGTGATGTCGGTCAGCACCGTGGCGCTCGTGACGGTGGGTGCCGTGTTGGGCGTGCCCAGCCTCGGGCTGCTGTTCACCGACGGTTTCCAGCGTGGCATCACCGCCGAGATCCTCACCGGGCTGGTGATGACGGTGGCGTTGGCGCTGGTCCTCGACGGTGCCTGGGTGCTGCTCGGCCGCCTCCTCATGCCGTGGCGGCACGCATGAACCACTTCCTCGACGCACTCGCGTGGCTCGCCGATCCCGCCCACCTGCTGGGTGCGGGCGGCATCGTGCACCGCGCGCTCGAGCACCTCGGGTACTCCGTGGCCGCCGTCGCCATCGCATGCGTGATCGCCGTCCCGTTGGGCTGGTTCGTCGGCCACACCGGCCGCCTGCGTGGGTTCACCGTCGCGACCACCGGCGCCGCTCGGGCGCTGCCGACGCTGGGTGTGCTGACGCTGGCAGGGTTGGCGTTCGGGGTGGGGCTCATCGGGCCCATGGTGGCCTTCGTGGTGTTGTCGGTGCCGTCGATCCTGGCCGGCGCCTACGCCGGCATCCAGGCCATCAGCCCCGCCACGCTCGACGCCGCGCGCGCCACCGGGCTCAGCCCGGCGCAGGTGCTGTGGCGGGTGGAGGTGCCGCTGGGGCTGCCCCTGTTGACCGGCGGCATCCGCTCCGCGATGCTGCAGGTCATCGCCACCGCCACGCTGGCCGCCTATGTAGGCGCCGGCGGCCTGGGCCGCCAACTGTTCCTGGGGCTGCGGACGCAGGACTACCCGCAGATGCTCGCAGCAGCGCTGGCCGTGATCCTGCTGGCCCTTATGGTCGACCTGTTGTTCGCCTGGCTGCAACGCCGGGCCACACCCCTGGGCCTGCGGGCCCGCTGACGGAAGGAACTCCCATGAAGCACGCACGCCTCACGTTCGTGGCGGCCGCTGCCGCCGTCGCGTTGGCCGGTTGTGGCGGCGGGGATCCGCTCGCGCCCGCCACCACCACCGAGGGTTCGGCGGCGGCGGGCGGCACGGTGGTGGTGGGCTCGCAGCAGTACTACTCCAACGAGATCATCGCCGAGTTGTACGCCCAGGTGTTGGAGGCCGAGGGCTACACCGTGGACAGGCAGTACCAGATCGGCCAGCGCGAGGCGTACCTCCCGGAGCTGGAGGCCGGCGAGATCGACGTGTTCCCCGAGTACACCGGCAACCTGCTGCAGTACCTCGACGGTGGGACGACGGCACGCACGGCGGATGAGGTCAACGCCGCCCTCGCCGAGGCCCTGCCCGAGGGCCTGCGGGTGCTGACACCCGCGGAGGCGACGGATCAGGACTCCTACACGGTGACCGCGGAGTTCGCCGAGGCCAACTCGCTGACCTCCATCGCGGACCTGGCCGACGTGGCGGAGCCACTGAAGATCGCCGCCAACTCGGAGTTCGCCACTCGGCCGTACGGCCCGGAGGGGGCGAAGGAGGTCTACGGCGTCACCATCGAGCTGCTCCCGGTCGAGGATTCCGGTGGGCCGTTGACCGTCCGCGCGCTGACGGACGGCACCGTGCAGGTGGCTGACATCTACACGGCGGATCCGGTCATCGCCACGGAGGGCCTCGTCGTGCTGGAGGACCCGGAGGGCCTCATCCTGCCGCAGCAGGTGGTGCCGGTCGTCTCCGACAAGGTCGACGACGCCGCAGCCGCGGCCATCGACGCGGTCAACGCGAAGCTCACGCCGGAGGCGCTGCGGGAGCTCAACGCCCGCAGCGTGGGAGAGCAGCTCGGCTCGGAGACCATCGCCTCCGATTGGCTCACCGACAACGGCCTGCTCTGATCCGGAGAACTCCCTCGTGGGCACCTCCCTGAGTGGCTCCACGCTGGGTACCCCCAGCGAGGGAGTTTCGTCCGCGCTCAGCCCAGGAACACTGCGGCGAGAAACGCCACGTACAGGCCCAGGGCGGCCAGCGCGAGTCCGTTGGAGACCTTGCTCCACCGGCCCCTGACGGCGGCCAGCCCGAAGGCCACCGCAAGGAGGGCCCAGGCGGCGGTGTGCCCCACCTCGACCAGAACGCCCCGCAGGCCGAAGGCGGGTGAGGCTCCCACGCCGTCGCCCAGCGTGAGGAAGATCACGGTCACGGTGAGGGCGGCCAGGCAGCCCACGGCGAACATCACCCTTCGGCTGCGCTGTACCGTCTCGGGGGCGGCCACCGGCTCATCTGCATTCATGCGCTGATCCTACGATCGGCCCGTGCCCGGATGGTCCGAGTCACGCCCCCGGTGCGGTGACCTGCGCGAAACGCAGGCGCCAGCCGCCGTCGGGTGTGTGCTGCCAGAGGGAGAAGCGCAGTCGGCTGAGGTCGTCGCCCTGCCGCCAGCGCACCCCGGCGACGCCGTCTGCGTAGGTGTCGATGCCGAGCACCTCGAACCGCGCGGAGGTGGGCTGCCACGCTCCGTGGGCCCTGTCGATGATCTGCCCGTCCATGGCATGCGCCACGAAGTCGGGGTGGAGCAGGGCGCCGAGGGCCCGGGCGTCGCCGCGCAGCTCGTCGTCCAGCAGTTCTCGGGTGAGGTGGACCAGCTTGGCCTTGACCCGCGGTGTCGCCGTGCCGGGCACGCTGGTTGAGCCGGACGGCGCCGCGTCGTCGTCGCGTGTCTGGACGCCCGCAGGCTCGAACGAGAACAGGTCGGGCTCGGGGTCGGTGGCCCCGATGGCGAACTCCTGCCCCCGCGCCCTGGGGGCCGCGGCCGGGAAACCCGGGCCCGGGTCGAACGGCACGCCCTGCTGGAACGCGAACGCAGCCGCCCGGGCGCGTTCGTCCGCGGCCTCGTTCATGGCGTGCCCGGCGTGCCCCTTGACCCACTCGAACTGCAGGGCGCGGCCTTGCATGGCGATGTCGAGCTCCTTCATGAGCTCGACGTTGAGCACCGGCTTGCCGTCGCCCTTCTTCCATCCGCGGCGCTTCCACCCGGGTAGCCACTTGGTGAGCGAGTTGATGACGTACTGCGAGTCGCACAGGATGCGCAGGGGCTCGTCGACGTGCGCCGTCGACTGCAGCAGGTCCAGCACCGCCATGAGCTCGCCCATGTTGTTGGTGCCGTGCGGCCAGCCTCCCGAGGCCCAGGCGTCGTCGCTGATGTACCAGGCCCAGCCCGCCGGGCCGGGGTTGGAGAGGGAGGAACCATCAGCGGCGGCAACAATCACGCCGGCCAGACTACCTCCGGAGCTGGGGCTGGGGCCTCGGGCGGCTCAAGCAACCGTGGGCGGGAACAGGTACGCGTAGGTGTGGTGCTCCACGAAGCCCTCCTTCGCGTAGAGTGAGCGGGCGACGGCGTTCTCCTCCCCCACCTGCAACGCGACGAAGCGGCATTCCACGGAGTCGACCAGCGCCCTCGTCATCGCCCGGCCCCACCCCGCGCCGCGCAGCGCCGGCACCACCTCGACGGAGGAGATGACCGCCCACGAACCCCAGAGCGCCACGCGCCCGACGGCGATGCCCGGGATCTGCGCGTAGCTCGCCGGCGCACTGGTCATCTCCGCCACCAGCCCCGCGTCGGCGCGGCCGCCGCGCCAGATCGACAACCACCCCTCGTCGGGTTCCGGCGACACCTTGACCTCGACGTGGTCGTACGGCAGGTCGTCGGCACGGGCCACCATCACGACGGTGGGGCCGCGCAGCTCGTACCCCTGGGCACGTGCCTGGTCGATGCAGCGGTCACCCATCACCACCTGCAGGATCGTGGGTTGGCCGCGCCATTCGTCGGCCAACTTGAGCGCCTCGGGGAACGGCAGGCCCGCGTCACCGCTGACGAGCGCCGAATTGGCGCGGCTGGTGCGGCCATGGCCGTCACGCAGCACCCAGCCACCCAGCCGGGCGCGCCGGACGCCGGGCCACGTGCGGTCGAGGATGCGCTGCAGGGCGTCGGGCGGCGAGGCCGGCAGCACGGTGCGCTCGGGCACGCGGCGGATGTTGCGCACCATCGAGCGTTGCAGCCACACGGCGGGCTTGTCCTCGGGGAGGATGACGAGGCGATCGTCGTCGGCCGCGACGAGGTGCCCGACGAGGTCCGAGGCTCTCCCCTCCTCGTCGAGGTGCCGCAACGAGATGCGCGGGGCGTCGACAGGAACCTCGATGATCATCTTGACACCGTACTTTACGCCCCGCTCCCTGCCCCGGGCTCCCACCGTGAGCAATTGGATGGGGTCGTGGCGCGACACGCCGAGGAATGCGCGCTTGGAGCCCCGTGACCCCATCCAGTCGCTCACGGAACGCGCCGCCAGCCCCGACGACAGCCCAAGCCCGAACGCTGGCCGCGGCCCCGACGGCGGGGCATACTTGCCCGGTGGCAGAGCATGATCAGATCAAGGTCCGCGGCGCGCGCGTCAACAACCTCAAGGACGTCTCCGTCGACGTCCCCAAGCGGCAACTGACGGTCTTCACGGGCGTGTCGGGCTCGGGCAAGTCGTCGCTGGTGTTCGGCACCATCGCCGCAGAGTCCCAGCGCCTGATCAACGAGACCTACCCCACCTTCGTCCAGGGCTTCATGGCGACGCCGGCCAGGCCCGACGTCGACCGCCTGGAGAACCTGTCCGCGGCCATCGTCGTGGACCAGGAACGCATGGGCGCCAACAGCCGCAGCACGGTGGGCACCGCCACCGACGTCAACGCACTCATGCGGCTGGTCTGGTCGCGCCTGGGCACGCCGGAGGTGGGCCCCAGCTTCTTCTTCTCGTTCAACACGCCGCAGGGCATGTGCCCCGCGTGCGAGGGCAACGGGAAGGTGTCGTCGGTGGACGAGTCGCTGCTGGTCGACGTCAGCCTCTCCCTCAACGACGGCGCCATCACCGTGCCGGGCTACGGCGTGGGCACCTGGCAGTGGAAGATGTACGGCGAGGACCCGGAACTCGACCCCGACAAGCCCGTCAAGGACTACTCCCCCACGGAACTCGAGCGCCTGATGTACGACCCCGGCACGCGCGTGAAGTTCCTCGGCATGAACACCACCCACGAGGGCCTGGTGGTGCGGGTGAAGCGCCAGTTCCTCAACCCCGAGAAGGAAGCCGGCCAGAAGCACATCCGCGACTTCGCCGAGCGCATCGGCACGTTCGTGCCCTGCGGCGAGTGCGGCGGCACCCGGCTCAACGAGGCGTCACGCTCCGCGGAGGTCGACGGCGTCACGCTGCCCGCGGCGCTGTCCTGGCAGGTCTCGGATCTGCGCGAATGGGTCCTGGCCCTGGCCGAGCGCGACACCTCGGCCAAGGCGCTGCCCGTGTTGAAGGCACTCGCCGCGCAACTGGGCTCGCTGGTCGAGGTGGGCCTGGGCTACCTCTCGCTGGACCGCGAATCCGGCACGCTCTCAGGTGGCGAGGCGCAGCGCGTGAAGATGGTGGGCCACCTCGGCTCGGCGCTCACGGACGTGACCTACGTCTTCGACGAGCCCACCGTCGGGCTCCACCCGCACGACATCGGGCGCATGATCGACCTGCTGCAGTCGCTGCGCGACAAGGGCAACACCGTGCTGGTCGTCGAGCACAAGCCCCAGGTGATCGAGCGGGCCGACCACATCGTCGACATCGGCCCGGGCGCGGGTTCCGACGGCGGCGAGATCGTCTACGTCGGCGACCTCGACGGCCTCAGGGCATCGGGTTCGCTGACCGGACGGCTGATGGACCACAAGCCCACGCTCCGCACGCACCGCCGCGCGCCGAAGGGCCGCCTGGAGATCCGCGGCGCCACCACGCACAACCTGCAGGACGTGGACGTCGACGTGCCGCTGGGCGTGTTGACGGTGGTCACGGGCGTGGCGGGCTCGGGCAAGTCGTCGCTGATCCACGGCTCGATCGCCTCGGGCGCCATGCACGCCGCCGGGGAGGTCCGCGTCGTCGACCAGAGCGCCATCCGCGGCTCCATCCGCTCCAACCCGGCCACCTACACCGGCCTGCTCGACCCGATCCGCAGCGCGTTCGCCAAGGCCAACAACGTCAAGCCCGCCCTGTTCTCGGCGAACTCCGCCGGCGCCTGCGAGAACTGCAAGGGCCTGGGCATCGTCTACACCGACCTCGGCATGATGGCCGGCGTGGCCAACACCTGCGAGGTGTGCGAGGGCCGACGGTTCACCGAGGAGGTCCTGCAGTACACGCTGCACGGGCTCAACATCGCCGAGGTGCTGGCCCTGCCCATCGCCAAGGCGGCGGAGGTGTTCACCACCGGCAACCCCAAGAAGATCCTCGACCGCCTCATGGCCGTGGGCCTGGGCTACCTGAGGCTCGGCCAGCCGCTGTCGACGCTGTCGGGCGGCGAACGGCAGCGCATCAAGCTCGCCATCCGGATGGCCGAGGGCGCCGGCGTCTACGTGCTCGACGAGCCCACCACCGGCCTGCACCTGGCCGACATCGAGGCCATGCTCGAGATGCTTCACGGCCTGGTGGACCACGGCAACTCGGTCATCGTCATCGAGCACTCACTGGCGGTGATGTCGCACGCCGACTGGATCATCGACATCGGCCCCGGCGCCGGCCACGACGGTGGGCACGTGGTGTTCGAGGGCACGCCCGAGGGCCTGATCGAGTCGGGCACGCTGACCGGCCAGCACCTGAAGGCTTACCTGGCGCCCTGAGCCGCCGGGCTATTACGCGGCGGCAGACTGTAATACGCCCGTCAGCCGGCGACGTCGTGCAGGTGGTGGACCAGGTCGTGGGCGAAGTACAGCCCCAGCGACTCCGCCGTGAACTGCGACCCGTTGCTGCGCAGCCCCGCCCAACCCCACTGGTCGCCCTGCGGCTCGGCCCAGGCCTTGGCGGCGGCCTCGGCGCGCTCGCGGATGAGCACCGCCGTCGCATGACCGTTGGCCTTCCAGTACTCCTTCTCGACGGCGGCGGCGTCCTGGTCCCAGTCGTCGAACTCGGCGCCCGCGCCCTCGCTGTCGAGGATGAGGCCCAGCCGCTGCGTCATCACCGACATCACGTCGGCCACGTGCTGGCCGTACTCGATGGGCGACCACGTCTGCGGCCACGGCCGCTCCTCCGCGCCCTTCCGCTCGACGGCGACCTCGAAGCGCTGGGCGGCGCCGAGGATGAGCTCCGGGAGGTCCGCCGTCGACACCGTCGCGGGATCGAAACCGCACTCCGGGCACTGCCGCCGCGTGACCCAGGTCCAGTCCTTGGCGTCGCCGACGGGGGCTTCAGGTGCGTTGGGCTCAGTCATGTCCCGACACTAGCGCCCGCCGGGAGCGGGCTCACTGCCCTTTCGCTGGTAGACGCGTCTGCTGATGGCGTACGCGGGACGGCGGGGTACCCCGCATCGCTGGACTTTCGCTACCTGGGACGGGGGGTGATGTGGATTATCCACATCACTCACTCTTTTCCCGTAGCGATAAATCCCGGCTGAGTTCAGTCGAGGAGGCCGTGGCGTCGCGCGGCGGCGACGGCGGCGGTGCGCGAGTCGGCGCCGAGCTTGGCGAACGCGTGCACCAGGTGCGTCTTGACGGTGCCCTCGGAGATGAACAACTGCTTGGCGATCTCGCGGTTGGTGCACCCCTCGGCCACCAGCCGCAGCACGTCCAGTTCCCGCGCACTGAGCGTGGGCACGCCCTGCGACATGCGCTCCACCACGCGGCTCTCCAGGTCGCTGGAGAGCACCAGCTTGCCGGCGGCGGCGTCCTCGATGCCCCGCACGATGTCCTCGGGCTGCGCGTCCTTGAGCAGGTAGCCAGCCGCACCGGCAAGCACGGCGCGGGCGATGTCGGAGTCGTTGTCGTAGGTGGTGAGGATGAGTACCGACGGCGGGTCGGGCAGGCGCCGGACGGCCTCGGTGATCCCGACGCCGTCGAGCCCCTCCCCCAGCCTGAGGTCGCACAGCACCACGTCGGGCGCGAGCTCGCCGACGAGGCGCAGCGCCTCCTCGCCGTTGGCGGCGGCGCCCACCACCTCGATGCCGGGCTCCTGCGTGAGCAGCGCCGCCACTCCGGACCGAACGACGGGGTGGTCGTCCACCAGCAGGACCGTGATCATGGGCCCACCTCCGTTGCCAGCACCAGCGGCAACCGCGCCGTCACGGCGGTGCCGCCGCCCGGCTCTGATTCCACGCTGATGACGCCGCCCAACTCGCCGATGCGTTCCCGCAGCGCCCGCAACCCGTAGCCGCCCGTGAGGGTCGCCTCCGCCGGATCAGCCGGGTCGAAGCCCACGCCGTCGTCGACGACGTCGAGGTGCACGTGGTCACCGGCCCTGGCCAGTTCCACCGCGATGCGCGTGGCGTTCGAGTGTTGGCGCACGTTGGCCAGCGCGTTCTGCGCGGCGCGCAGCAGGGCGACTTCCGTGGCCGTGGCCAGCCGCGGCAGTTCCGGGTCGACGGTGACCTGCCACTTCGCCCCGATGGCGTCGGCCACCTCGCCGGTGAGGCGCCGCAGCGGGGCCGCGAGCCCGCCCGCACCGGCGTCCTCGGGCGCCAGCGCGTAGACCACGCGGCGCGATTCCGCGAGGTTGGCGGCCGCCGTCGCCTCGATCTGCGCGATCAGTTCACGGGCCTGCCCGTCGCCCGCCTTCCGGCCGGCGGCGCGCGCGAGGAGCACGATGGACGAGAAGCCCTGCGCGAGGGTGTCGTGGATGTCGTGGGCGAGGCGGGTGCGTTCCGCCAGTTGGCCGGCCTCCCGCTGCAGGCGGGCGGTCTCGTCGTGGGCCCTCAGTACCTCGTCGAGGAGCCGACGGTGCTCTGAGGCCTCGTGTTCGAACTTCAGCACGCCGCGCGACAGGCCAACCGCAATGGCGGCACCGACGAGCGGGCCCATCAGCGAGCCGACGACCTCACTGCCGGCCATGGTGAGGGCCGTCACGATGACGGCGAGGGTGACGGCAGTCATCAGCAGCGCCGTCAGCAGCGGCAACACCGCCGCGCCGAGCAGCCACAGCGGGAACGCGATCCACAGGTAGGTCGGCGACAGCCACATCAGCACCGTCGACAGCACGAACAGCGCACCCACCCAGACGGTGCGGGCCACCTGACCCATCCGGTCCACCAGCTGCAGCCCGATGAGGAACACCAGCAACGTGACGACGGACAGTGGCCAGGTCAGCACCCCATGTGCGGCCCCGTCGGGCAGCACGCTCGCGATGATGAGCAGGCCGACGAACATCACCGCCTGGCCGAACCGCAACCACCAGGAAGCAGACCAGACCGGCGCGCTGAGCACGCCGGTCCGGTGTCGTCGAGCAGGGGTCGTCACGCACCCACGGTAGCCGCATCGCGCGCCTGCGCGGCGTCGACCTTCAGGGCCTTGCGGAGGATCAGGAAGAAGTACACCCAGGTGCCCGTCAGCAGCATGTGGCCGAGGCCGGCGAAGCCGGGCCACATGGCGGAGGTGGCGATGTCGAGCTCCAGCACCTGGAGCGTGCCCTTGACCACCATCGACCCGAACGTGAACGCGAGGCCGGTGTTGTAGAGGATGGTGAACAACTTGGCGGACTTCTCCGCGATGGGGAACACCTTGGCCAGCGCCAGGACGGCCAGGAAGACCAGGGTGCCCAGCGCCAGGGCGTGCGTGTGCGCGCCGGAGAGCATGGTGTCGCCGGTGAATTCGTTGATCTTGGTCATTTCGCGCCAGTAGAGGCCCGACGCGAGGCCGAGTGCGGTCCAGGTTCCGGCGGAGAGGAAGAGTCGATTCAGCATGCTTCCATCGTCGCCATTGGGCCGACGGCGGGCCTCCCGCAGGCATCCATCCTTCGGTGGAATCAGGCGCTGCGGGCCGCGGCGTAGGCCGGTTCGACGATGTCGGCGATGATGGCCTCGCGCTGGTCGTGCGGCAGGAACGCGGCACGCATGGCGCCCACCGTGGTGGCGCGCACGTCGTCGATCCCCCAGCCGAATGCCTCGACAAGCTTGAGGTACTCCCGCGACATGGTGGTGTCGCTCATCAGCCGGTTGTCGCAGTTGACGGTCACGTTGAACCCCAGCCGCAGCAACAGGTCGATCGGGTGGTCCTTCATCTCGGCGGCGATGCCCGTCTGGAGGTTCGACGACGGCGCCACCTCCAGCGGGATGCGCGCATCGCGCACGTAGGCGGCGAGCCGGCCGAACTCGACGGGGTCGCCGTCGATGCCGAGGTCCTCGACGATGCGCACGCCGTGCCCGAGCCGGTTGGCGCCGCACAGCTGCACGGCTTCCCAGATGGAGGGCGGGCCGAACGCCTCGCCGGCGTGGATGGTGAAGAACATGTTGTCGTGCTTGAGCAGCCGGAACGCGTCCTCGAACCGCGACGGCGGGAAGCCGTCCTCGGCGCCTGCGATGTCGAAGCCACACACGGAGTCGTCGCGGTGGTCGATGGCCAACTGGGCGATCTCGACGGTGGGGTCGTCCTGCCGCAGCGACGTGACGATCTGCTGCGCCACGATCGTGTGGCCGGCCTCCGCGGCCGCGCGCATGCCGGACGCCAGCCCGTCACGCACGGCCTCCACCGCGCGGTCGAGCGTGAGGCCCATCGCGAGGTGCTGCGCCGGAGCCCAGCGCGCCTCGGCGTACACGACGCCGTCCTCGGCCTGGTCCACGACGAACTCGTGCGCCACCCGCTCCAGCTGCTCCGCGGTCTGCATCGCGGCGACGGTGTGGGCGAAGGTCTCCAGGTAGCGCACCAGCGAGCCGGAGTCCGCCGCGTCGAAGAACCAGCGCCGCAGCGCGTCCGGATCCGTGGTGGGCAGCGTGTGCCCGTTGGCGGCGCAGTGATCGATGACCGTCTGCGGCCTCAGCCCCCCGTCGAGGTGATCGTGGAGGGCCACCTTGGGCAGTGCGCGCAGGTCGTCGAGGGTGAGCATGGCCCTCAGGGTACCGGCCGCCGTCGGACTCCGCAGCAGCCGTGGTCCCGATCCGTGGCAAGCTGTTTCAATGGCTCCGCTCACCAGACGCGCGCTCATCGCCGGCACCACGGCAGGCGGGTTCGCCCTTGCCACCGGCTGCACCGGGGCCGGGCCGACTCCCACGCCCTCAGGCTCCGCAGCAGCCTCCACGACGGCGGCCCCGAGCAGCGCGGCACCCTCGCCGTCGCCCTCGCCGGCCGCCGTGTCGCCGTCGCCCAGCCCGTCGAGTCCGTCGCCGAGCCCTCGGATCGCGCAGCTCCCGGGCGGCGGCACGGTCCCGTTCCCGGGCCGGCGCATGGTCGCCCTCTACGGCCACCCCACCGCCCCCGTCCTCGGCATGCTCGGGGAGCAGGCACCCGCCCAGGCCGTGGCGCGGGTCCACGCGCTCGTCGCCCAGTACCAGGAGCTGCTGCCCGACGAGAAGGTCATCGGGGCGTTCGAGATCATCGCCACCGTCGCGTCGGCCGGACGCACGGCGGACGGGTCGTACTCCAACCGCACGCCCATCGAGACGATCATGCCGTGGATCGAGGCGGCCGAGGCCAACGACATCTACGTCGTCATCGACCTCCAGCCCGGGCGTCTGGACTTCCTCACGCAGGCGAAGGAGTACGAAGCACTCCTCAAGCGGCCATGGGTGGGGCTCGCGCTGGACCCCGAGTGGCGGCTGAAGCCCAACCAGGTGCACCTGCGCCAGATCGGGCAGGTCGACATCGCCGAGGTCAACGCCGTCGGCACCTGGCTGGCAGACCTCGTCAAGGCCAACGACCTGCCCACCAAGGCGTTGGTGCTGCACCAGTTCCAGCCCCGCATGATCGTCGGGCGCGACCAGCTCGACACCTCCCGGCCGGAGATCCAGTACGTGATCCACGCCGACGGCCAGGGCGGGCAGCCCGCGAAGCAGGCCACGTGGCAGGCGCTGCTGAAGGACCTACCGCAAAACGTCTTCCTCGGCTGGAAGAACTTCGAGGACGAGGACCTGCCCATGCTCACGCCCGCGCAGACCGTGGCGCAGGTCACCCCGCTCCCCCACCTGGTCTCCTACCAGTAGGCCCAGCGTCACGCCAAGTTGTCGGGGCCGAAGGCCTGCGGCAGCATGTCCGCCAGCGTCACGATGCCGGCCGGCGTCTCCATGACGAGCTCGGGGCCGCCGTGTTCGAACAGCAGCTGACGGCAACGCCCGCACGGCGTGATCACCTCGGGCTCTGCCTCACCGCCGACGCAGGTGAACGCCACCAGGCGCCCACCGCCGCCCGCCACGAGGTCTGAGATCAGCCCGCACTCGGCGCACAACACCACGCCGTACGCCGCGTTCTCCACGTTGCAGCCGCTGACCACGCGCCCGTCGTCGACGAGCGCCGCCGCCCCCACCCGGAACCTCGAGTACGGGGCGTAGGCGCGCGCCATCACGGTGGCAGCGGTGGCGCGCAGCGCCTCCCAGTCGACGTCGGCCATCAGTGGCTCTTGACGAAGTGCGCGCCGTCGGCGGCGGGTGCGCGCACCCGCCCGACGAGGCCGGCGACCGCGATGATCGTGGCCAGGTACGGCAGCATCTCGATGAAGTCGCTGGGGATGGGCAGCTGCATCAGCTTGGTGTTCTGCGCCAGCGCCCGGGCGAAGCCGAAGAACAGCGCCACGAACGCGCCGAGCACCGGGTGCCAGCGGCCCATGATCACCGCAGCGAGCGCGATGAAGCCGTTGCCCGCCGTCGGATTGTTGTCCTGGAACGCGCCCACGGAGCCGATCGTGAAGTACGCGCCACCGATGCCGGCGAACACGCCACCGAGCAGCACGGCGCTGGCCTTGGTCCAGATCACGTTGATGCCGACGGTGTCCGCGGCGTGCGGGTGTTCACCGACGGAACGCACCCGCAGCCCCCACTTGGTGCGGAACAGCAGGAACCACACCAGCGGCACCGCGAGGAACGCGATGTAGGTCAGCGGCCGCTGCGTGAACAGGATGGGGCCGATGAACGGGATGTCGCCGAGCACCGGGATCTCGATGGGCAGCATGGGCCGCACGTTGCTGTAGGTGCCCGTGTCCTTGGACACCAACTGCTGGAAGATGAAGCCGGTCAGGCCGGTGGCGAGCACGTTGATGACGACGCCGATGATCACGTGGTCCACGAGGTAGCGCAGGGTGAACAGCGCCAGCACCCCGGCCATCATGAGCCCGGCGAGTGCCGCTGCGAACAGGGCCGCCACGAACGACTGCGTCATGCTGTAGGTCAGCGACGCCGCGAACGCGGCCGTCAGGAACATGCCCTCGATGGCGATGTTGACCACGCCGGCCCGCTCCGCCAGCACGCCGCCGAGCACGCCGAAGAACAGCGGCGTGGAGTACTCCAGCGTCAGGTTGAGCTGGCTGGTCAGCGTGAACGGCAGCGGCGAGCTGGCCGCGGCCCACACCAGGAACCCGACGACGATGCCCAGGCCGGCGACGACCGCCGCCACCGTGCGGAGGCGGCCGTTGAGCTTGCCGCTGAGGTAGCCGACGCCCGCCCCGAGCACGAGGATGGCGGCGATCAACACCGTCGCGGTGCCGGGGAGCTCCAGCGTGGGCAGCTTCACCTCGGCGAACGCGTCGGACAGCGCGATGAGGCCCGACTTGTCGACGGTGAACGCCATGATGAGCAGCGCCACGCCGAGCACCGTGATGAGGGTGCCGGTCGAGAGGCGGGAGGCCTTCGCCTCGGGCGACTCGACCTTCTTGACCAAGCGGAGGTCGCCGTCGGGGATGGGCAGGGTCCGGGTGCTCATGCTTCTGCCACCTTCGCGACGGGGACGTTGCGGCGCTTGACCTTGCGCTCCTTCAGGAACGGCAGCAGCCACGCGACGAACGCGGGAGCGGCCACGAAGAGCACGACGAGCGCCTGGATGAGGTCTGTCAGCTTGTCGGGCGTGTTGGCCATGGTGACCATGGTGCGGCGGGACGCCTTGAGCGCGCCGAACAGCAGGCCCGCGAGCACCGTGCCCAGCGGCCGCGAGCGGCCCAGCAGCGCCACGGTGATGGCGTCGAAGCCGAGCGTGCCGATGATGGTGCCCGTCATCTGCGTGGGCGTGCCGGTCAACAGCTCCGGCGCGGTCACGGCCTGCACGCCGGCCAGGCCCGCGAGGCCGCCGGCGAGCGCCATCGTCAGGATCGTGACCCTGGAGACGCTGGCGCCGGAGGTGGCTGCGGCGTAGGGGTTGAGGCCCACTGCCTTGAGGTGGATGCCGAACTTGGTGCGCTCCAGCAGCCACCAGCAGAGGATGGCGGCCGCGACCGCCAGGAAGAATCCCAGGTGCAGGCGGGTGCCGGCGAGGCGCGGCATCGTCGCGGTCCATTCGAGGACCGGCGAGATGGGGTCTGCCCGGCCGGGCGCCTGGAAGGCGGGCTGCAGCATGAGGAACGCCAGGAACGAGCCGGCGATGTAGTTCATCATGATGGTCACGATGACCTCGTGCGCGCCGGTCTTGGCCTTCAGCACGCCGACGATGCCGCCCCAGATGGCGCCGGCCACGATGCCGACGGTCAACGCCAGCGGCAGGTGGATGAAGATGGGCAGGCCCTTGATGGTGAAGCCGATGTAGGCGGCGGTGAGCGCACCCATCATCGCCTGGCCCTGGGCGCCGATGTTGAACAGCCCGGCGCGGAAGGCGACGGCGACGCCCAGGCCGGCGCAGATCAGCGGAGCCGCCTCCGCCGTCGTGTTCGTGATGGCCACCCACGAGCCCATGGAGCCGACCCACATGGCGTAGTACGTGGCGGCGATCTTGTCCCACGACGCGATCAGCGCGTCGCTGGGCCGCGAGAAGAAGTAGCCCCACGTGGCGGCGACCTCGGCGTCCGACACCACCATGACGATGGAGCCGACGATGAACGCCAGGATCAGGGCGGCCACCGTGATGATGGTGGAGGTGACCCACGAGGGGCGGGGTGCCTTCACCTTCGCCGCTGTCTCACTCATTGACCGACTCCTTGGTGGTGGCGAGGGCGTCTTCGTGGCTGATGCCGGCCATCATGAGGCCGAGCACGTCACGCGGGGTGTCGGGCGGCACGATGCCGACGATCTGGCCGCGGTACATCACCGCGATCCGGTCCGCGAGCGACTCGACCTCCTCCAGTTCCGTCGACACGATCAGCACGGCGGTGCCACGGTCCCGCTCCTCGACGATGCGGGTGTGCAGGAACTCGATGGCGCCGACGTCGACGCCGCGGGTGGGCTGGCTGGCCAGCAGCAGCGACAGCGGCCGCGACAGTTCCCGCGCGAGTACCACCTTCTGCTGGTTGCCGCCGGACAGCGACCGCACGGGCTGCGTGTGCGAGCCGGAGCGGATGTCGAACTCCTCGATGCGGGCGACGGCGTTGTCGGCGATCTTCTTCAGCTGCAGCGAGCCGCCGCGGGAGAACTCGTCGAGGTTGTTGAGCACGAGGTTCTCGGCGATCGAGAACTCGCCGACGAACCCGTCGCGGTGCCGGTCCTCCGGCACGTAGCCGAGGCCGGCCTTGATGGTCTTGGCGGGCTTGGCGCGCGTGATGTCGACACCGTCGAGCGTCACGTGCCCGCTCAACGGGGTCATGGTGCCCAGCAGCGCCTCGGCGAACTCGGTCTGGCCGTTGCCCTGGACGCCCGCGATGCAGACGATCTCGCCGCCGCGGACCTCGAGGCTGAGGTGGTCGACGGCGACCTGGCCCGACGGGGCGGCCACCGTGAGGTCCTGGACGACGAGGCGCGGCCCACCGGGTTCGGCAGGCCTCTTCTCGACCTTCAGCGACACGGAGCGGCCCACCATCATCGAGGCCAGTTCTGCCTCGGAGGCGTTCGGCTCCGCCTGGCCGACGACCTTGCCGCGGCGGATGACGGTGATGTCATCGGCGACCTGGCGCACCTCGCGCAGCTTGTGGGTGATGAACACGATGGCCCGGCCCTCGTCGCGCAGGGCCTTCATCACGAGCATCAGCTCGTCGATCTCCTGCGGGGTGAGCACCGCCGTCGGCTCGTCGAAGATGAGGTAGCGCGCGCCGCCGGCCAGCGCCTTGAGGATCTCCACCCGCTGCTGGATGCCGACGGGGAGGTCCTCGACGAGCGCGTCGGGGTCGACGTCGAGCTTGTAGCGGGCGCTGAGCTCGCGCACGGTCTTGCGCGCCGAGTTGATGTCGAGCAGGCCGGCGGAGCCGGGTTCGCGGCCGAGCACCATGTTCTCGGCGACGGTGAACACGGGGATGAGCATGAAGTGCTGGTGCACCATGCCGATGCCACGGGCCATGGCCTGCTTCGGATTGGTGAGGTTGAGGACCTCATCGCCCAGTCGGATCTCACCCTCGTCGGGCTCCAGGAGGCCGAACAGGATGTTCATCAGCGTCGACTTGCCCGCGCCGTTCTCCCCGAGCAGGCAGTGGATGCGCCCGGGTGTGATGTCGACGGTGATGGCGTCGTTGGCCGTCAACGATCCGAATCGTTTGGTGATGCTGTCCAGCGTCAGCGTCGGTGCCTTCGCGGTGGTGACTGTCACGTCGGAGTTCCTCCCTCGCCTGTGTGGCGTGGTTGGTAGCGTAGCGAAAGAAAGGGGGAGGGACGCGCCGTTGCGCCCCTCCCCCTGCGTCATCTCAGCCGAGCTCAGGGCTGGCTGGGCGAGGTGATCTCGATCTCGCCGCTGATGATGCCTTCCTTGACCTGCTCGACCTCGGCCTTCAGCTCCTCGGGGATCTTGGAGTCGAAGTCGTGGTACTCGGACAGCAGCACGCCACCGTTCTCCAGGGTGCCGACGTACGGCTCGGAGGTGAAGGTGCCGTCGAGGGCCGACTTGATGGCCTCGAACACCGCGACGTCCATGCCCTTCTCGACGGAGGTCATGATGACCGGGCCGTACTCGGGGGCCGACTCGAAGCCGTCGGAGTCAACCCAGATGGCGTTGACCTTGCCGCCGGATTCCTGGGCGGCCTGGAGGGCACCGATGCCGGCGGGGCCGGCGACGGGGAGCAGGATGTCCGCGCCCTGGGCGATCAGCGTGTTGGCGGTGTTCTTGCCGCCGGGGATGTCACCGAACGGGTTGTTGCCGCCGATGAACTGGCCGTCCTGCTTGGCCTCGTCCCAACCGATGACCTTGACGTCTGCGCCCTTTTCCTGGTTGTAGTGGTTGACGCCCTCGTGGAAGCCGTCCATGAAGATCGACACGGTCGGGTAGTTGGCGCCGCCGAAGGTGCCGACGGTGCCGGTCTGGCTCATGCCGGCGGCCAGGTAGCCGGCCATGAAGGCGGGCTGCGCAGCGTTGAACAGCAGGCCCTTGGCGTTGTCGACGCCCTCGAAGGAGCCGTAGTCGACGATCGCGAACTTGGTCTCGGGGTTCTGCTTGGCGGCGGCCTCGGTGGCGTTGGCCAGGGCGAAGCCGACCGTGATCACGATGTCACAGTTGGCGTCGATCATGGCCTGCACGTTGCCGGCGTACTCGGACTCCGCGTTGGACTCGATCTGGTTGGTGGTGATGCCGAGTTCTTCCTTGGCGCGCATCATGCCGTTGTGCGCCGTCTCGTTGAAGGACTTGTCTTCGAAGCCACCGGCGTCGGAGACCATGCAGGCGCTGAAGTCAGCGGCGGCGGTGTCGGTGGATTCCGAGGCGGCGGGGCTGGTCTCACCAGCGGTCGGGCTCTCCTCCGTGGTGGTCTCCACCGCGGCGGTGGTCTCCCCGCCGGGGGTGGTGGTGGCGGGCGGCTCGGCACAGCCGGCGAGCGCGAGGGCGCTGGCCGCGGCAACCGAGACGATGCTGAACAGGGACTTCGTCACGAAGATCCTCCTTGGGTCCATACGTTTCTCAGGGCTTGCTAGACAATACCGCGCCTGTCGTGGCGGGATTTGGCGGCGCGTTGATCGTTATAGATACGCAACAAATTCGTCTGTCGGGCCCCCTGGAGGGTCCTGCTCAGACGACCTGTCGCACCAGCGCTCCGGCGGAGCGGATCATCTGCAGGGTCTGCTGCCGCCAGTCGACCTCCTGGCTGCGGTACGGGCCGGTGGCCAGCGAGATGATCACCGCTGCGGCGCGCAGCCGCAGCTCGACGGGGTCGACCCGCCGGTCGAACACCGGCACCCAGCGGGCCAACAGGTCACGCACCTTGGCCTCCTGCTCGGCGTTCATCCGCTGGATCGTCGACAGGTGCCCGATCAGGCAGGCCAGGTCGTCGGCGCGGCGGCCGGGGCCGATGGTGTCGACGTCGAGGATGCCGACGATCCGTCCCCCGGTGACGCGCAACTGGCCCTCGTGGAAGTCGCCGTGGGTGGGCTCGTCGCCCTGCGGGTACCTTGCCAGCCGGGTGCTGATCTCGTCCGCCATCCAGGCCAACTCGTCGGCCGCGTCGGGCAGCGTGGCCGACACCATGCGCGAGTAGTGGCCGACGGCGTCGGCCCAGGGCGCGCGACGCTCGAGCTGCGCGACGGCCGGGGGCATGGCGTCGAGGATGCCGATGAGGTCCTCCGCGGTGCAGGGGTCCCCGGGCTCGAACAGCGCACGGGCCAGCGACATGCCGGGAAGTTCCCGCGTCACCAGGAGGTGTTCCGGCGTGGCCAGCGCCACCTCGGGCGCGGGGATGCCGGCGTCGCGCAGCATGGTGTGCTTGCCGAGCACGTCGGCGAACAGGCGCTCGCGCAGCACCTTGACGTAGAACACCTCCGACGGGTCGTTGACGACCACCTTCACCACCGCCCGTCGACGCGGGCGGTAGCCGATCATGGACAGCGACAGCTGGGCGCCGGTCACCGGGCGGGCCAGCACTCCCCCGGAGTTGAGGGCGTCGGCCATCCGCTCGGGGAAAGCCGCCGTCGGCAGGCCCACGAGGTCGGGGTCGTTCGGGTAGAGCCACACGGCGACGCGGCGGTTGCCGTCGTCGAAGATCTCCGCGCGGGCGTCGGATGCGGACAGTTCGCCGGTGCGGGCGCTGACTCCCAGCAGTTCGGTGCGCTCACCGTGCGGCCAGCGGATCCTCGCCAGGTAGGTGGCGGTCGTCGAATGCTCGGGCGCGGCGTCCACGTGGTCGAGCGACCAGCTCAGCAGGCTGCCACCCTGGTGTTCGACGGCGGCGCGCAGCAGCGGCTCGACGCGCGGGCTGGTCAGCAGCCGCATGCCGTCGTCAGGCATCCGCGTCCCCCTCCGGCTCCGCGGTGGCGGCGGCCTCGCGGCGCAGCGTGAACCAGGCGGCGCGTCGGCCGTCGAGCTCGCGCACCTCGAGCGTGTACCACGCGGGCCGGGCGCCGTGCGCGTCCGCGACGGGGTCGAGGCGCACGGTGATGAGGCCACCGAGCACCGGCACCTTCCCGACCACCGACATGTAGTAGCCGGCCACCGTGTCATAGGGGCCCTCGGGGATGACGTGGCCGGTGAGTTCGGCGAACTCCTCGATGGTGGTGAGCCCGTCGACGTCGTTGACCTCACGCGCCCCGTTGCCGGTGGCGACGTCGTACTCGTCGGTGATGTCGCCGATGAGCTCCTCGAACAGGTCCTCCAGCGTGACGATGCCGGCGGTGCCGCCGTACTCGTCGCGCACGACGGCGAGGTGGGCGCCGCGGCTGCGCATGGCGGTCATGGCGGTGAGGATCTTGACGGTCTCCGGCAGGAACAGCACCTCGCGCGCCAGCGTGCGCACGTTGCCGGCGCGGGCGGCGCCCTCGACGTCCATCAGGTCGCGCACGTGGATGAAGCCGACGATGCGGTCCGACGAGCCGTCGGTGACCGGGTAGCGCGAATGCGGTGCGCCGCGGACCTCGCGGTAGGCCAGCGAGATCGGCATGTCGGCGGGCAGGAAGTCGACCTCGGTGCGCGGCACCATGACCTCACGCAGGCTGAGTTCGCCGGCGTCGAAGAGTTCGTCGACGATGCCGCGCTCCTCGACGCCGAGGCTCGAGGAGCTGATCACCATGGCCCTGAGTTCCTCGTCGGTGACCGCGTCCTTGGAGAGGTTGGGGTCTCCGCCGAGCACCCGCACCAGGAAGTTGGTGCTGATGTCGAGCAGCCAGATCACCGGGCGGGTGATCGTCGCGATCCCCGACACCAGCGGCGCGAGCGCGAGGGAGAAGGTTTCGGAGCGCTGCATCGCCAGGCGCTTGGCGGTGAGCTCTCCGACGACGATGGAGAAGTAGGCGATGACCACCGTCGTGACCACCAGCGACAGCGGCGCGGCGACGTTCGGGGGCACTCCCCAGCCGACCAGGACGGGCACCAGGCGGGCACCGATCGTGGCGCCGCCGAAGGCCGCCGAGAGCATCCCCGAGATCGTGACGCCGATCTGCACGGCCGACAGGAACAGGTTGGGGTTGCTGGTGAGCCGCGCGACGGCGCGGCCCCGCTTTCCCTTCACGGACAGGTGGCGGATCTGCGATTCCCGCAGCGTCACCAGCGCCATCTCGGCGGCCGCGAAGACGCCGCCGACGAGGATGAACAGGCCGATGAGGGCGATGTCGCCTAACACGGGGACGCCCTCAGCGGAAGATGACGGTGCGGTCGCCGTCGGCCAGCACGCGGTGCTCGGCGAAGAGGCGCACGGCCTCGGCGAGGGTCTGCGACTCCTGCGCCTGCCCCTTGCGCACCAGCTTGGCCACGTCCATGGTGTGGTCGACCCGCACGACGTTCTGCTCGATGATGGGCCCCTCGTCGAGGTCCCCCGTGACGAAGTGCGCCGTGGCGCCGATCAGCTTCACGCCACGGGTGTGCGCCTGACGGTACGGGTTGGCGCCCTTGAAGCCGGGCAGGAACGAGTGGTGGATGTTGATGGCGCGGCCGGCGAGGAACTCGCACAGCTCGGGGCTGAGGATCTGCATGTAGCGCGCCAGCACGACGAGTTCGACGTCCTGCTCCTCGACGACCTTGCGGACCTCGGCCTCGAAGTCGGGCTTGGTCTCGGCAGTCACGAAGCGGTGCTTGAACGGCACGTCGTAGAACGCCGCCATGGGGGCCAGCACGGCGTGGTTGGCCATGATCCCGACGACGTCGATGGGCAGGTCGCCGCCCTTCCAGCGGAACAGCAGGTCGTTGAGCGCGTGCCCCGCCTTCGAGGCGAGCAGCAGCGTGCGGACCGGGCGCGTGGCGTCGTCGACGGTCAGCTTGGCCTCGAAGCCCTCGGTGGCGTCCTGGATGCTGCCGCGCAGCTCCTCGGGCTGCGACCCCTCCACCTGGATGCGGGTGAAGAAGCGGCCGGTGTCGGGCGACGAGAACTGCTGGAGTTCGGTGATGTTGCCACCTGCCCGGACGATGCCTCCGGTGATCGCGTGGACGATGCCGGGACGATCAGGGCAGTCGAGGGTGACGACGAGCTGGTGCATGGCGAACAGCCTAGCGGTATGCCGCGGTGCGCCCGCCGCGGTGCATCCCGCAGGGGTCCGGAAGTCCGACACGTGGACAAAATGGGATAAATCACAGAAACGCGCAAACAATCTGCACGATTGCTAGCATGCAGGCGCGCAACGAAGCGCGACATCCCCCTGAGGAGATCCGTCATGAGTGACGTCCAATCGCCCCACAAGGGCACCATTCCCCCAGAGGAGTTCCACCGGGTCCAGCAATCCGAGAACTTCGCGCATCTGAAGAAGGTTTTCCGAACGTTCGCCTTCCCCATGACGCTGGTGTTCCTCGTCTGGTACCTGGCCTACGTGTTCGGCTCCATCTTCGCCAAGGACCTGATGATGACGCCGGTGTTCGGCAACGTGTCCGTCGGCTTCCTGTTCGGGATCGGGCAGTTCATCAGCACGTTCCTGATCACCTGGCTCTACATCCGCCACATGAACAAGAAGGTCGACCCGGTCGCTGAGGGCCTGCGGGCCGAACTGGAGGGCAACGCACGATGACCACGCTCGAGACGCAGTTGCTGGGCAACCCCCTGATCAACATCGGCATCTTCGCCGGGTTCGTCGTCATCACCATGTTCGTGGTGATCCGCGTCAGCCAGGGCGGCAAGAAGCGCGCAGGCGACTTCTACACCGGCGGCGCCCAGTTCGACGGGCGCCAGAACGGCTTCGCGATCGCCGGCGACTACCTCTCCGCGGCATCCTTCCTCGGCATCGTCGGTGCAGTGGCGCTGTACGGCTACGACGGCCTGCTGTACTCCGTCGGCTTCCTCGTGGCCTGGCTGGTGGCGCTGCTGCTGGTGGCCGAGCCGCTGCGCAACACGGGCAAGTACACGATGGCTGACGTGCTGAGCTTCCGCATGCGGCAGAAGCCGGTCCGCACGGCCGCGGCCACGTCGACGTTGGTGATCTCCTTCTTCTACCTCCTGGCGCAGATGGCCGGCGCGGGCGCGCTCGTGTCGCTGCTGCTGGGCATCAGCTCGGGGTGGGGCCAGAACCTCGTCATCGGCATCGTGGGCGCGCTGATGGTCGGCTACGTGCTGATCGGCGGCATGAAGGGCACGACGTGGGTGCAGATGATCAAGGCCGTCCTGCTGATCGCGGGCGCGCTGGTCATGACGGTGTGGGTGCTGGCGTTCAAGGGCTTCAACATGTCGGCGCTGATCGGCGAGGCCATCGACAAGACCGCCGCCGACGCAGCCGCGAACCCGGAGCTGCCCACGTTCGACCTGCTCGCCCCGATGGAGCGCTACACCGACCCGGTGGGCCTCATCTCGATGGGCATCGCGCTGGTGCTGGGCGCCTCCGGCCTCCCCCACGTGCTGATGCGCTTCTACACGGTGCCCACCGCCAAGGAGGCCCGCCGCTCGGTGACCTGGGCCATCGGCCTGATCGGCGCCTTCTACCTGTTCACGATGGTGCTGGGCTACGGCGCCGCATGGCTCGTCGGCCCGGAGGCGATCCGCGGCATGCCCGGCGGCGCCAACGCTGCGGCACCGGCGCTGGCCTACCACCTGGGTGGCGCCGTCCTGATGGCGGTCATCGCGGGCGTGGCGTTCGCGACGATCCTGGCCGTTGTGGCCGGCCTGGCGATCACGGCCTCCGCGTCGTTCGCGCACGACATCTACAACAACGTGCTGAAGGACGGCAAGGCGGACCCCGCC
Organism: Tessaracoccus lubricantis; assembly: GCF_039544535.1. NCBI lineage: Bacteria > Bacillati > Actinomycetota > Actinomycetes > Propionibacteriales > Propionibacteriaceae > Tessaracoccus > Tessaracoccus lubricantis. Next base: position 232,100 of record NZ_BAABLV010000020.1, on the reverse strand, counting down.
AAGGAGGTGCAGGTGGCCAGGTGGACGTCGGTGCTGATCGGCGTGGTGGCCATCCTGGGCGGCATCCTCGCCAAGGAGCAGAACGTCGCCTTCCTGGTGTCGCTGGCGTTCGCGATCGCGGCCTCGGCCAACCTGCCGTCGATCCTGTACTCGCTGTACTGGAAGAAGTTCTCGACGGCGGGCGCTGTGTGGTCGATCACCGGCGGCCTGATCACGGCCATCGTGCTCATCGCGTTCTCGCCCGCGGTGTCCGGCAGCCCGGGTTCGATGTTCCCGGACGTCGACTTCTCGTGGTTCCCGTGGGATTCGCCGGCGATCTTCTCCGTCCCGGTGGGCTTCTTCCTCGGCTGGCTCGGCTCCGTGGTCAAGCCTGACGGTGACCAGTTCGCCGACCAGGGCGCGGAGATGGAGGTCCGCTCCATGACCGGCGCGGGCGCAGCGGCGGCCATCGACCACTGAGCCCCGGCACACGAACCGGCCCGCCCCTCATTCGGGGCGGGCCGGTTCCTGCGTGTGTGGGATCAGATGAGGCCGAGCGCCAGGACGGCGTCGCGCTCGTCGGCCAACTCGGCGACGGAGGCGTCGATCTTGGCGCGCGAGAACTCGTTGATCTCCAGGCCCTGGACGATCTCGTACTTGCCGTCCTTGACGATGCACGGGAACGACGAGATGAGGCCCTCCGGCACGCCGTAGGAGCCGTCGGACGGCACCGACATCGACACCCAGTCACCCTCGGGGGTGCCCAGCACCCAGTCGCGCATGTGCTCGACGGTGGCGTTGGCCGCGGAGGCGGCCGACGACAGGCCGCGGGCCTCGATGATGGCGGCGCCGCGCTTGGCGACCGTGGGGATGAAGGTGTTCTCGAGCCATTCCTGGTCGTCGACCAGCTCGGCGGCGTTCTTGCCACCCACCTTGGCGTTGAACAGGTCGGGGTACTGGGTGGCGGAGTGGTTGCCCCAGATGGTCATGTTGGTGATCTCGGTGACGGGCACGCCCAGCTTGGCGGCCAACTGCGAGAGGGCACGGTTGTGGTCGAGGCGGGTGAGGGCGTTGAAGCGCTCCGCGGGGATGTCGGGGGCGTTCTTCGAGGCGATCAGCGCATTGGTGTTGGCGGGGTTGCCGGTGATGAGGACCTTGACGTCGTCAGCGGCGACCTCGTTGAGCGCCTTGCCCTGCGCGGTGAAGATGGCGCCGTTGGCCGACAGCAGGTCGCCGCGCTCCATGCCGGCCTTGCGCGGCATCGCGCCGACGAGCATGGCCAGGTTCACGCCGTCGAACACCTTCTTCGGGTCGTCGCCGATCTCGATGTTGACGAGGTTGCCGAACGCGCAGTCGTCCAGCTCCATCACGACGCCCTCGAGCGCCTTCAGCGCCGGCGTGATCTCGAGCAGACGCAGCTCGATGGGGGTGTCCCCCAGCAGCGAGCCACTCGCGATGCGGAACAGGAGGCTGTAACAAATCTGACCAGCGGCGCCGGTGACGGCGATCTTGACGGGAGCTGCAGTGCTCACTTCGCATTCCTCTCTTGGAACGGGTAGGTCCTACGGGAGAGACTCTACCGTTCCGCGAGAGGGCGGATCACACGGGCGTCGGTCAGATGAACGCGGGGACGAACTTGACCAGCTCGATGGCCACGATGATGGCGATCCAGGCCATGAACGTGATCGTGAGCCAGCCGCCGCGCTGGAAGCGTTCCAACTTCTCTGCGGTCTTCTCGGAGAAGTAGTGGTTGCGTTCCTGGATGTTCCACGCCGTCATCGACCAGAACACGAAGGTGGTGGCGATGGTGACCGTGAGGCACCAGGGGCACAGCGCGCCGATCTCGAAGGTCGACTGGAACAGCAGCCAGTAGGCGAAGATGACGCCGAGGAAGTAGACCACGTTGGCCGTGAACATGAACCAGCGCGGGAACCGGACGCCGGACAGCGACGCGACGGCGATCGTCATGACGACCGGCTCGGCGATCATGCCGAGGAACGCGTTGGGGAACCCGAACACGTTGGCCTGCCAGGTGGCGCCCACCTTCGCGCAGTCGAAGACCTCGTTGATGGAACAGGCCAGGATGGCGTCGGGGTTGGCGGCCAGCACGATGGCGTCGTAGCTGAGCACCCAGGACGCGATGAGGCTGACGATGGCGAAGGCCAGCATCTCGCCGAAGAGGATGTAACGCTGGCGCCGCGGGGGCACCGGCCGCGGGTCCGACCCGGGGTTTGCGGGGTCGAGGATCTCCGACGACGAGGTCATGGTCTCTTGCACGCGTACATCGTAACTACCGGCGCAAGGGTGTTCGCGCGGGTCGCCACAACGCGGCGGCGTCGAGTGCGGCTGGGCCCGCCGTCGGCTCCGGCTGGGCCCGCCGTCGGCCCACCTGAGCCCGCCGTCGGTCCGCGCGAGCCCGTCGTCGGCCCACCCCAGCCCCCGTCCAGGCGCTGTCCAGGCAAAGTGAAGTTGTGCACCAGCATCCCTGCACAACTCAACAATGCCCAAGCCGCCGTCGCCGCCCGCCCCAAGCAGAGTGAAGTTGTGCACCTGCATCGCTGCACAACTCAACAATGCCCAAGCACCCGTCGGCCCCCCTGCGCCCGCCGTCGCCCCGTCCCAGCCCCGTCCAGGCAAAGTGAAGTTGTGCACCAGCATCGCTGCACAACTCAACAATGCCCAAGCACCCGTCGGCCCACCTGCGCCCGCCGTCGCCCCGCCCCAGCCCCGTCCAGGCAAAGTGAAGTTGTGCACCAGCATCCCTGCACAACTCAACAATGCCCAAGCCGCGGTTGCCGCGAGCCCCAAGCAGAGTGAAGTTGTGCACCAGCATCCCTGCACAACTTCACTCTGCTGAGCGCCCCACCGTTCACTGACGGCCACCCCCGGGGCACCACGCCCGGCAGGGCAACTGCGGGGCCCCAGAGCCCAGCGCCTCGGGCCCGAGGGTGGTGCGCCAAGCGACGACACCCGCCGCCCCACCCGATGGTCAGGCGAGCAACGGCCGCGCGGACCTCCCGCCCAACGTCGGCAGTTTGTCCACAGATGCGCACCGACGTGGGAAATCGGCGTCCGCGTTGACCATAAGTGGAGGCATGTACTCGAAGTTCCCCATGCCGAAAGAGCTCGTCACGACCGCCCGGTCGCAGGGCGGGGTCTTCACGACGAAGCAAGCAGCCGATGCCGGGATCACCCGCGCCGTCACCCAACGATTCCTCGACGACCACATCTGGTGGTCTCTCGCCCGCGGGCTCTATTCCCTGTCCAACGAGACCCCGTGGGAGGGACTCGCCTGGGGTGGGGTGCTGCTGGGCGGGCCCGACGCCGCGCTGGGCTTCGAAGCCGCCGGGCACAAGCTCGACCTCTGCTCCGCGCCCTCGGTCATCGACGTGCTCACTCCACATCAGCGAATCGACCGGGGCTGCTGGCGGTTCCACCGGACGCCCAAGTTCGATGCCCGCGGCGAGCCGCCCGTCGCGCTCATCGAGCAGACCGCGCTCGGAATCTGCGCAGACGCTGATCCCGACGAATTGTTCAGCCGACTCGCCCGGGCGGTCACCTCACGGCGCACCACACCCCAGCGACTTCTACAGGCCGCCGTGGCAAACCCCAACCTCAGGCACCGAGCCCTGATGGTGGAAGCCCTCGGGGACGTGGCAGGTGGCGTCCACAGCGCCCTTGAGCGCCGATACTTCCGTGATGTGGAGAGGCGGCACGGGTTACCCGACGGCGTGCGCCAGGTCAGCCTGCAGCCCAGTCGTTACAGCGATGTCGGCTACGTCGAGTTCCACGTCGTCGTTGAACTCGACGGCAGGCTGGGCCACACGGGAGATGGCATCTTCCGGGACTTCGACCGCGACAACAGGAACGCGATGAAGGGCTACCTCACGCTGCGGATCGGTTGGGACGACATCGTCAACCGCCCATGCGAGGTGGCGCTCGCCGTCGGGCGGCTGCTCGTCTCCCGTGGCTGGACGGGCTCCGTCACGCCCTGTCGCAACTGCCCGGCGGCCTGACGGCGACGAATTGGGAGACGCATCCGGCGACAGTCAGGGCCGGATGCCCCATGCGGCTGCCGTAGGCCCTTCCGAAGCGGAGTGAAGTTGTGCACCAGCATCCCTGCACAACTCAACAATGCCCAAGCCACCGACGCCGCCAGCCCCAAGCAGACTGAAGTTGTGCACCAGCATCCCTGCACAACTCAACAATGCCCAAGCCGCCGTCGGCCCACCTGCGCCCGCCGTCGCCCCGCCGTCGGCCCGCCCGAGCCCCCGTCCAAGCAAAGTGAAGTTGTGCACCAGCATCGCTGCACAACTCAACAATGCCCAAGCCACCGTCAACGCCAGCCCCAAGCAGAGTGAAGTTGTGCACCAGCATCGCTGCACAACTCAACAATGCCCAAGCCGCTGTCGGCCCGCCCGAGCCCGCCGTCGGCTACCCGAGCCCCCCGTCCAGGCAAAGTGAAGTTGTGCACCAGCATCCCTGCACAACTCAACAATGCCCAACCACCCCCAAGCGACGCCGAGCCGCCCCAAGCGCCCGGGCAGCAACGCCAACACCAGCCGACGGCGGGACGGCGACATCGGCAAGGCCCAGCCCGCCGTCGGGGCCCGGAGGACCCACCCGTGCCAAAGACCGCGGCAGGCAATACGGTGGGGGCATGAGCATGTACCGCGTAGCCAGACGGCACAAGCAGCAGGCAGTCGTCCTCCCGCTGGTGTTCCTCGTCGTGGGCGGCGTCGGGACGCTGCTCGGCCTGCTCGTGTTCCTCGACCGGCCGGTCACCCAGTCGCTCGTCGCGGTGGTCACGTTCACCGTCGTGCTCGCCCTGGGGGTGGCGTTCGTGCGGTGGCTCGACAAGTGGGAGCCGGAGCCGCCCCTGTTCATCATCGGGGCCTTCGTCTGGGGCGCGGGTGTCTCCGCGCTGATCAGCGGGATCGTCAACTCGGTGGTGGGCCTGTCGCTGCAGTCGGAGTCGGTTGCGGCGATCTACTCGGCGCCGCTCATCGAGGAGTCCACCAAGGGCCTGTTCCTCGTCATCGTGCTGCTGAGCACGCGACGGGGGCGCGCCGAGTTCAACAGCCTCACCGACGCCATCGTCTATGGCGCCATGGTGGGGCTCGGCTTCGCCTGGATCGAACACATCAGCTACGCCCTCATGCCGGAGACCATGGTGGACTCCACGCAGATCATCATGATCCGACTCGTGCTGGTGGCCTACCTGCACCCCATGCTGACGATCATCGTGTCCATCGGCATCTGGGCCGGCCTCAATGCGCGCGGCCCCCTCCGCCTGGGGTGGCCCTTCCTGGCGTGGTGTCTGGCGGTCGGCCTGCACTTCCTGCACAACTCGTCCATGGAACTGCTCGGCGACGGCGGCTACCTGATCGCCGCCGGCATCGAGCTGCTCGTGTTCACAGGCCTGGTCATCGTCGGGGTGGTCGCCCGCCGCCAGGAGCGCGCCACGCTGCTGCAGCAGCTCCCCGCGCTGGTCCACTTCGGCTGGATCACCCCGCTGGAGGCCGGCTGGCTGCATGATCTCACCGCCCGCCGTCGCATGGTGGCGGCGGCCGGCAGCGAGAAGGGCCTGCTGCGCGACTTCATCCAGAACGTCACCGAGCTCGCCCTCATCCGGGGCCGGCTCGACAGGGCGCAGCGCGGCGGCGAACCGCCCGAGTCGTGGATCAGGCTGCACGGCGAACTCGCCGACCTCGTCCACCACCAGCGCCCAGAGGTGCACCGCATCCTCAGCGGCGGCGGGGGCTGGACGCAGCTGCCCGGCGCCCCCGGCCAGCTGTGGGGCGCGAACCCGAGGTCCTAGGGGGCCGACGGCGGCACGACGAACGCCAGCACCACGACGGCGGCGCCGAGCACGGCCAGCACGCTCACGTCGATCCAGCGCCTGCGCACCACCAGCAACCCGGCCGCCGTCCGCGGCAGGACCAGGCGCAGCCCGGCGCCCAGCAGCAGCGCGGCCCCGATGATGAGGGAAGCCATCCGCCAGCGCCCGAGCGTCGCGAACACGACGCCCACGCCCAGTACCGCCACGGTCAGCGCCAACGCCAACGGGCTGTCGGGATAGGAGTCAGCGGGCTTGTCACGGCCCCGCCGCTTGAGGCGGCCCTGGAGCCTACCGCCGAAGACCATGGAGTTGCTCCGCGCGGTCGACGACGTTGCTGAGCAGCATGGCGCGGGTCATGGGGCCGACTCCACCCGGGTTGGGGGTGACGAAGCCGGCCTTGTCCCAGACGTCGGGCGCGAGGTCGCCGACGGTCTTGCCGTCGACCCTGCTGACGCCGACGTCGACGAGGGCCGCGCCCTCACGGATCATGTCGGCGGTGATCATCCCGGGCACACCCGCTGCGGCGACCACGACGTCGGCGCGCCGCGTGTGGTCCGCCAGGTCACGGGTGCCGGTGTGGCACAGCGTCACCGTCGAGTTCTCGCTGCGGCGGGTCAGGATGAGGCCCAGCGGCCGGCCGACGGTGATGCCGCGGCCCACGACGCACACCTCGGCGCCGTTGAGTTCCACGCCATGGCGGCGCAGCAGCTCGACGATGCCGCGCGGCGTGCAGGGCAGCGTCGCGGGCTCGTTCAGCACGAGGCGGCCGAGGTTGATGGGGTGCAGGCCGTCGGCGTCCTTGTCGGGGTCGATCAGCGACAGCGCCCAGTTCTCGTCGAGGTGCTTCGGGATGGGCAGCTGCACGATGTAGCCGGTGCAGGCCGGGTCCTGGTTGAGGCCCTCGATGGCGTCGCGCAGCTGCTCGGCGGTGGCGTCCTCGGGCAGTTCGACGCGGATGGAGGCGATGCCCACCTCGTCGCAGTCGCGGTGCTTCATCCGCACGTAGTTCTGGCTGGCCGGGTCTGAGCCCACCAGCACCGTGGCCAGCCCGGGCACCACGCCGTGCTCGCGGAGCGCGGCGACCCGGACGGTCAGTTCGGCCTTGATCGCGGCGGCCGTGGCCTTGCCGTCGAGCGTGACTGCGGTCATGGGTGAACCTCCGTCAGTGGAAGAAGTGGCGGGTGCCGGTGAAGTACATCGTGATGCCGGCGGCGGTCACCGCGTCGATGACTTCCTGGTCGCGCACCGAGCCGCCCGGCTGGACGATGGCGCGCACCCCGGCGTCGAGCAGCACCTGCGGGCCGTCGGCGAACGGGAAGAACGCGTCGGAGGCGGCGACGGAGCCCTTGGCGCGGTCCCCTGCGCGGTCGACCGCCAGGTGGCAGGAGTCGACCCGGTTGACCTGCCCCATGCCGACGCCGACGGAGGCGCCGTCCTGGGCGAGCAGGATCGCGTTGGACTTCACCGCGCGCACGGCCCGCCATGCGAAGGCCAGGTCCGCCAGCGTCGCGTCGTCCGCGGCCTCGCCCGCGGCGAGCGTCCAGTTGGCGGGGTCGTCACCGTCGGCGTCGATGGCGTCCGCCTGCTGCACGAGCAGCCCGCCGTCGATCTCGCGGATCGCGAGGCCGTCGTTGGTGGCTCCCTCGGCAATCAGGATGCGCAGGTTCTTCTTGCCCTGCAGCACCTCGATGGCGCCCTCCTCGTACCCGGGCGCGACGATGACCTCCGTGAAGATGTCGGCCACCTGGCGCGCCATGTCGACGGAGACCAGGCGGTTGGCGGCGATCACGCCGCCGAACGCGGAGACCGGGTCACAGGCGTGTGCCTTGCGGTGCGCGTCGGCGATGTCGGCGCCGGTGGCGATCCCGCACGGGTTGGCGTGCTTGATGATGGCGACGGCGGGCTCCTCGAAGTCGTAGGCCGCGCGGCGGGCGGCGTCGGCGTCGACGTAGTTGTTGTAGCTCATCTCCTTGCCGTGGAGCTGCGTCGCGTCTGCCAGGCCCGCGGTGCCGTTGCTGTTGCGGTAGACGGCGGCCTTCTGGTGCGAGTTCTCGCCGTAGCGCAGGTCTGCCACCTTGTGCCAGGCCGCGCCGTACCAGGTGGGGAACCCGTCGTCGTGGCGCTCGACGACCTCGGCGCACATCCAGGAGGCGACTGCGACGTCGTAGGTGGCGGTGTGCACGAACGCCGCGGCTGCCAGTTCCTTGCGCTGTTCGAGCGTGAAGCCACCGGCGGCCAGCGCGGCGCGCAGCAGCGGGTACTGCTCAGCCGACGTCAGCACGGCCACCGACGCGTGGTTCTTCGCGGCGGCGCGCACCATCGTGGGGCCGCCGATGTCGATCTGCTCGATGCACTCGTCCTGCGAGGCGCCGGAGGCTACGGTGGCGGCGAACGGGTAGAGGTTGGTGATGACCAGGTCGAAGGGGGCGATGCCCAGGTCGTCGAGCTGTTCGCGGTGCGTGGACAGGCGCCGGTCCGCCAGGATGCCGGCATGCACGTGCGGGTGGAGCGTCTTGACGCGCCCGTCGAGGCACTCGGGGAAGCCCGTCACCTCCTCGACGCCGGTCACCTCGATCCCTGCGGCCGCCAGCTTGGCTGCCGTGGAGCCGGTGGAGACGATCTCGATGCCCGCTGCGGCAAGGTCGCGGCCGAGTTCGACCAGCCCTGACTTGTCGTAGACGGACACGAGGGCTCGGCGCAGCGGGATCAGCTCGGTCACGGGTGTTCCTTCTTCCACTCGGAAACGGCTCGGATCAGGAGGCGGCGTTCGACCACCTTGATGCGTTCGTGCAGGGATTCGACGTCGTCGTCGTCCGACACGTCAACGGCCCCCTGCAGCAGGATCTTACCGGTGTCGACCCCTGCGTCGACGAGGAACACCGTGGCCCCGGCCACCTTGACGCCGGCCGCCAGCGCGTCGCGCGGGCCGTGCATGCCGGGGAAGCTGGGCAGCAGCGCGGGGTGGGTGTTGATGGTGCGGCCGCCGAAGCGTTCGAGGAACGCGGGGCCCAGCAGCTTCATGAAGCCCGCCGAGGCGACCAGGTCTGGCTCGTAGCCTGCGACGATGTCGCGCAGCTGGGCGTCCCAGGCCTCGCGGTCACCGCCCTTGGCCAGCGGGTGTGCGATGGCGGGGACGCCCGCAGCCCGCGCCCGCTCGAGGCCGTACGCGGAGGACTGGTCCGAGACGACGGCGACCACCTCGGCGTCGAGCTCGCCTGCGGCGATGGCATCGAGCAGGGCCTGGCAGAGGGTGCCGGAGCCGGAGAGCAGGACGACAACGCGGGTGGTCACCCGCATACCCTACGCCGTGGGCTCGCCGGGTGTCGCGTCGACGGTGTCCTGGTCCACCATTTCTGCGCGGCCGCGGCGGCGCAGCAACCCCAGCGCCAGCCCCGCGGCGACGCCGGAGATCCCCAGGATGGTGGGCGCGAAGACCAGCAGCTCGGGCATCCGGGCACCGATGTGGCTGAGCCGGTCATCCCCCAGCGCCCCGGCCGCCATGCTGCAGAAGGTGGCGATCAGCACCCCGGCGGCGACTCCGGACAGGCCCCCCACCAGCGCCGTCTCGTCGAACCGGGCGCGCGGGCGGGCGAAGCCGACCACCAGCGCGGCCGCCGCGCCGGCGAGGACACCCACTGCCAGCCACCACAGGTACGACGACGGTGCGGTGCCGCTGGGCGGTACGGCACCGAAGACGGGTATGGCCGGCAGCAGGCCGACGTCGGTGATGGTCATCGTGACCACCGAGCCGTCGCCCAGCGTGAGCCCGGCGCCCAGCAGCCACGAGGCGCCGGCCAGCACCACGTTGGGCAGGTAGAGGAGGTGCAGCACGATGAGCAGGATGAGCCCGCTGGTGCCCCCGTCGAGGGCATCGGCGATGCCGGTCACGCGGTCCCAGCCGTCGACGACGGCCAGCGCCGAGACGACGGCGCCCCCGGCCAGGACGGTCAGCGTCGCCGCGCCCATCGCCTTGGGCACCGATCGCAGCCACGCGGGCCAGGTCTCCCTCGGTGCGTAGCCGATGCCGCGGGCGGCGCCCCAGAAACCGGCCACCCCGCCGACCACCAGCCCGCCGACGACCGCGCGCCACGACCCGGCGCCCAGGGCAGCGGCGAGGATGACGACGGCGGCAGCATAGGTGAGGGTGAACGTGCCGGCGACCTTCGCGACGAGCCGTTCGCCGTCGACCCAGAGCTCACCTGTGTCGTCGGCCTGCGCGCCGTGGGCGGCGGCCTGTCGGGCGGCGTGCGAGGCCAGCGGCAGCGCCAGGAACAGCAGCAACAGCGTCAGGCCCAGCGGCGCGATCGACACCGCCTGCCCGGCGATCTCGACGGGGGCGCCGTGCGCGAGCACCAGCACCTCGGCCGCGATGCGCAGCGCGGGGGTGAGTTCGGCGTCGGGTGAGGTGAGCCAGGCGACGGCGCCCAGGCCGGAGAGCAGGAGCCACCCGCCCAGCAGCACCGCGAGGGGTCCGAGCACTGCCGGCAGGTACCAGGGCCACGGCCACTGCCGCGGTTGGGGAGCCGGCGCTTGGTCGACGTCGACTGCCACAGTGCGGTGTTGGAACCCTTCCACCATCACCCTTCCCTTGAGGTTGTCGCGCAGCTTTTCGCCACCCCGGTAGTCTGGCCCAACGTAACTCGGCCAACCAGCGCTCTGGAGGAGGTGAGCCCCTGTGTCTGACGAGCACTCGCGCCCTCGCCGGGCCTGGCAGCCCGAGGCGGAACTCCAGGAGCCCCTGGTTCCGGACGATACCGCAGCCGATGCCGCTTCCCGCCCCCGACGCGGCGCGGCCGCCGCGGAACGACCGACGGCGATCGCGGGGCTCGGCGACGACCCCGTGGAGCCGGCCAGGGCGCAGCCCGACAACCCGTTCGCGCGGCCCGGCAGCGGCGTGGGGCCCGGCGGTGGCGTGGGCTTCGTCCCGCCCGCACCAGAGCCCGAGCCGATGATCCCTGCGCCCGTCTTCCCGCGTTCCGCCGGGGAGTACGCCGACGAGCCGGGGCCGGCCCCCCGTCGATCCGCGATGTCCAGCGACACCCCCGTCGAGGCCGAGCCGGCCGCCCCGGGCGGGTCGTCGTCGTGGGTGACCGCGCACAGGTCGACGCTGGCCACCTGGGCCATCGGCGGCGTGGTGGGCGCGCTCGTGGTGGGGCTCATCGCCTTCTTCGTGGTGCGCGGCCTGCAGGCCGAACCCACCAGCGGCCCCACCGGTTCCGAATCGGCCAGCCCCGGCAGCCCGTCGGCGTCCGCCCAGCCCGCCGAAGTCGCCGACCTCGTCACGGCGGACGATCTTGCCCCCATCGCGCCCGCCTCCGAGTGGTCGGTGATCTCCACCACCGAGGCCCAGGCGGACCACACGATGCGGGCGATCTGCCTGAGCACCGCCCAGTCGACGGTGAACCCCACGCATTCGTTCCAGCGCACCCTGGGCACCACCGGTGCCGACAAGCTCGCCGCGCTCCACCGCATCGACGTGTACGCCAACGCGGAGGCCGCGCAGTCGGTGATGGCAGAGCGCGTCGCCGCGCTGAGTACCTGCTCCGAGGTGCCGGCCCGCCTGGTGCGCGCCACCACCGTCAGCGGGCTGGCCGAGGAGTCCTTCCAGGTGACGATCGTCCAGGAGGAGACCGTCTCGAAGTTCCACACCGTGCTGGTGACGCGCGACGGCGCGGCCGTCCAGATGGCCGACATCGCCCGGGACGCGCAGCCCGTCGACGAGGGCGCCGCGGCGGAGTCGCTCGAGCGTTCGCAGGCAGCCCTCGCGGAGGCCCAGGACGCGCCAGCGCCGGCAGACGTGACCGCCGGTGCCACGACGGTGCCGGCGTCGAACCCGCAGGGCTGGCTGGTGCCCCTCGACCTTCCCCGCATCCACCCGGGCGCCGGGCGGTGGACCATGACCGGCCCACACCCCGTCGACGGCACCAGCATGGGCTGCGAGAACTTCGAGCTGGCCACCGAGGCCGGCCCCACCGAGCGGCAGCGCACGGCCTACGCGCTGACCCGGGACCCGGCCATCCCTGAGCGTTTCGGCATCGACGAGTTGCTGTTCACCTTCCCCTCGACGGAGGAGGCGGCGGTGTTCGTCACAAAGCTGGGCACCAACCTGCGCACCTGCGGCCAGCGGGTGCTGACCGCGCAGGTCCAGGAGCACACGGCGGTGCCCGCGAAGGACGCGGACGGCAACGCGCTGTCGTCGCTGGTGTTCACCGCCACGCAGGCCATCTCGGACACTGAGAAGGTCACCTACCAGCTCATCGTGTCGGTGGCCACCAACAAGGTGGCCTACACCATCATCTCCGCCACGCCCGAGGTGCAGTTCTCCCAGGAGCAGCTCACCGAACTGGCGGCCCGGGTGTCGGTCCGGGCCAGCCAGCTCGGCTGACGTCGGGTCAGAGGTTCCGGGCGCGGAGCGCGGCGATGGCGTCGCGCGCCAGCTGGGCCGTCTGCGACGGGGTCTCCCCCACCTGCACGCCCGCGGCCTCGAGGGCCTCCTTCTTGGCGCGCGCGGTGCCGCTGGAGCCGGTGATGATCGCTCCGGCGTGGCCCATGGTGCGCCCGGGCGGCGCGGTGAACCCGGCGACGTAGCCCACCACCGGCTTGGTGATGTTGGCCTTGATGTAGTCGGCCGCCCGCTCCTCGGCGTCGCCGCCGATCTCGCCGATCATCACGATCACGTCGGTGTCCGGGTCTTCCTCGAAGGCCTGCAGCACGTCGATGTGCTTGAGGCCGACGACGGGGTCGCCGCCGATGCCGACGGCCGTGGAGAACCCGTGGTCGCGCAGCTCGTACATCATCTGGTAGGTCAGCGTGCCGGACTTCGACACCAGGCCGATGCGGCCCGGGCCGGAGATGTGCGCCGGGATGATGCCGACGTTGGACTTGCCGGGCGAGATGAGCCCCGGGCAGTTCGGGCCGATGATGCGGGTGCCGGCCTCGGCGGCTGCGGCCTGGAACTCGACGGTGTCGCGCACCGGGATGCCCTCGGTGATCACCACGCACAGGCCGATCCGGGCCTCGACGGCCTCCATCACGGCGGCCTTGGCGTACTTCGGCGGCACGAAGACGACGGAGACGTCGGCCTGGGTGGCGGCCACGCCCTCGGCCATCGAGCCGAACACCGGTACCGGGTCCTCCTCGAACGTGACGGAGTCGCCGCCCTTGCCGGGCGTGACGCCGCCCACCACGCGGGTGCCCGACATGACCATGCGCTGGGTGTGCTTGCGGCCCTCGCGGCCGGTCATGCCCTGCACGAGGACGCGCGATGATGCGTTGATGTAGATCGCCATGGGTCAGTTTCCTTCCGAGGCGAGCTTGGCCGCGGTGCGGGCCGCCTCGTCCATCGTGTTCTTGACGGTGATGAGGGGATGGTTGGCCTCCTCGAGGATGGCCTTGCCGACGTCGACGGAGTTGCCGTCGAGCCGCACGATGATGGGCAGGCGCGCCTCGTCGCCGAGCATCTCCAGGGCGTGCACGATGCCGTTGGCCACGTCGTTGCAGGCGGTGATGCCGCCGAAGACGTTGACGAAGACCGACTTGACCTGCGGGTCGCTCATGATGATGCGCAGGCCGTTGGCCATCACCTGGGCCGATGCGCCACCACCGATGTCGAGGAAGTTGGCCGGCTTCGGGGAGCCCGGCAGCTCGGCGCCGGCAGCGGCCACCACGTCGAGGGTGCTCATCACGAGGCCGGCGCCGTTGCCGATCACGCCGACCGAGCCGTCGAGCTTGACGTAGTTCAGGTCGAGCTCGCGGGCCTGGCGCTCCAGGTCCACGTCTGCCGTCGTCTCGTGGTACTGCTGCCACTCCTCGTGGCGGAAGTCGGCGTTGGCGTCGAGGGTGACCTTGCCGTCGAGCGCGAGGATGGTCCCGTCGCCGGTCTTGACCAGCGGGTTGACCTCCACCAGCGTGGCGTCGGACTCCTTGAACACGGTCCACAGCTTCTGCAGGACCTCGCCGACGGAGGCGTGGACGTCCTCGGGGAAGCCGGCCTCCGTGACGATGCGCTGCGCGACCTCGGCGGTGATGCCGTCGACGGGGTGCAGCTCGACCTTGGCGAGCGCCTCGGGACGCTCCTCGGCGAGTGTCTCGATGTCGACGCCGCCCTCGACGCTGCACATGGCGAGGTAGCCGCGGGAGGCGCGATCGAGGAGGATCGAGAAGTAGTACTCCTCTGCGATGTCGGCGCCCGGGCTGAGCATCACGATGTTGACGGGGTGGTCCTTGATCTCGAGGTCGAGGATCTGGGCGGCGGTGTCCACGGCCTCCTGCTCGCTGTGGGCGAGCTTCACGCCACCCGCCTTGCCGCGGCCGCCGGTGCGCACCTGCGCCTTGACCACGACGGTGCCGGAGTCGAGCGATCTGTAGGCATCGCGCGCTTCCTCAGGTGTGGTGGCGGTGCGCCCGGGGAGGACCGGTACGTCGAAACGCTCAAAGAGCTCGCGCGCTTGGTATTCGAGGAGATCCACGGTGATTCCTGTTCGATTGGGATGGTCAAGCCTTCGTCAGCGTATCGGGACAAGGGGCTACACGGTAGGCCTTCCACTGATCGCCGAGGGCGAACGGCACCACCCCGGTTGCACGAAGTTGCAGGCGGAAAAAGAACCCGAGATCATATTGCGAATTTGATTTTGAGAGGTTCCTGAGAACTGTTAAGGTTCCAGTCGGACACCACAGGGAAAGCAGTCTCAAGGTCAGGAGCCAGGTGAACGACACCCCTTCGCGCAACGCCCGTCGCGCCGCTGACCCTGCACACGACGAGATCCTCGAAGTAGAGGTCGTCACCCCCACCACCTCCCCCGCACGCCGCGCCTCCCGCGCGCTCGGTTTCTCCCGCCGGATGATCGCCATGGGCGTGGCCGGCACCGTCGGGGCCTCCGCCCTCTTCGCCTTCGCGTTCACCGCCCGCGGCAACGACGTCACAGACACCATCGACGCCTCCGCCGCCATCCCCGCCGCGGCCATGTCGGCTGCGGCCGAGAGCTTCGAGGACCGCAGCGACGACGTCAGCCGCAACGCCGTCCGCAGCGGGCTGAGCGACGTCGTCGCCGACAAGGCCGCGCAGGAACGCCAGCAGCAGCTGGGCGCCGCCAACGAATCCGCCGTCCAGGCCCAGGCCGACCAGTCGATGGCGGAGCGCGACAAGCTGATGGACGCAGACATGGCGCTGGTCGCCGCGCAGGCCGAGAAGCTCAAGGAGGAGGCCGACGAGGCCGCCAAGCTCCTCGAGAAGGCCCGCGCCGCCGCCCGTGACGCCAAGGCCCGCGGTGTCGACGTCGGTGACGTCGACTCGATGAGCGCCGAGGACATCGCCAACCTGACCAACAAGGGCGGCTCGATGCCGGTCAAGTCGAACTACCGCGTGGGTGCGGGCTTCGGCAAGCGCGGCACCTGGTCGCGCTACCACACCGGCCAGGACTTCCCCGCCCCCACCGGCACCCCCATCTACGCGGCCGCCTCCGGCGTCGTGCTCAGCCCCACCGCCGGCGGCTGGGCGGGCACCAACGTGGTGATCCAGCACAACAACGGTGGCGCCACCCTCTACGCCCACATGAGCCGCAAGGTGGTCCGCACGGGCCAGACGGTCAAGCCCGGCCAGCTCATCGGCTACGTCGGCAACACCGGCCGCTCGTTCGGCTCACACCTGCACTTCGAGTACTACAAGCCGGGCACCACTCCCGGTGACGTGTACAGCGCCTCCAACCCGATGGTGTTCCTGCGCTCGCTCGGCGTCAACGCCTGACCGTTCCCTGAGCCGGGCGCCCAGCGCCCGGTCGAAGGGCCCGCGAGTCGAAGGGCCCAAGCCCGTTCCCTGAGCCGGGCGCCCAGCGCCCGGTCGAAGGGCCCCAAGCCCCCTCGCGATCTCGATCAACGCGTCGCGCCGTCGGACCTACAGCTTCTCCATGGGTGCGTGCTTGACGCTGAGGCGCTTCATGCCCGCCGACCCGAAGTCGACCTCCGCCCGAACGTTGTCGCCAACACCTTGCACGGCCGTCACGGTGCCCATGCCGAACGTGGCGTGCAGCACCCTGTCGCCGACGGCGACGCTGGGCACCGTCTTGATCGGGCCGTTGCCGGAGCCGAAGCTCTGGATCGAGGCCGAGGTCTGCCTGTTGCGCGTGGCGGCGTTGCTCGCCCACTGCGTCGTGGCGGCAGCGGTGCGCCGCCAGTCCAGCACGTGGGCCGGCATCTCCTCGAGGAACCGGGAGGCCGGGTTGTATGCAGGTTGGCCGAACGTCACCCGCACGGCCGATCGGCTCACGTAGAGACGCTTGCGCGCACGGGTGATGCCCACGTAGGCGAGTCGTCGTTCCTCTTCGAGTTCGTCGGGATCGGTCAGTGCCCGCATGTGGGGGAACATGCCCTCCTCCATGCCGGTGAGGAAGACGGTGTCGAACTCGAGCCCCTTGGCGGTGTGCAGGGTCATGAGCGTGACGACGCCCTTGCCCTCCTCGTGGTCTGGCACCTGGTCGGAATCCGCGACCAGCGCGATGCGTTCCAGGAAGGCGGCGAGCGAGTCGTCGGGTTCGGGCATGCCTGCGGCCAGGCCGGATTCGGTGGCGTCCTCGTCGTCGAGGTCGACGGTGTTGGCGGCAGCCACGAACTCCGCGGCCACCGACACGAGCTCCACCAGGTTCTCGATGCGGGTCTCGTCCTGCGGGTCCGTCGAGGCCTGCAGCTCCGGCAGGTACTGCGACTCCTTGAGGATGGAGGTGAGCACCTCGTCGGCCGGCTTGCCTGCGGCCACCATGGCGCGGTGGATGTTCATCACGTCGACGAAGCCCTGGATGAGCTTCACCGAGCGGCTGGCGAGGCCCGGGGCTTCGTCGGCCCGCTGGAGCGCGTCGAAGAAGCTGATCCGCTCAGCTGTGGCCAGCGTCGAGATGGCCGCCTCGGCACGGTCCCCGATGCCGCGCTTGGGCACGTTCAGGATGCGCCGCACCGACACGTCGTCTGCGGGGTTGACGATGGCCCGCAGGTAGGCGATCGCGTCGCGGATCTCGCGGCGCTCGTAGAACCGCACGCCGCCGACGACCTTGTACGGCATGCCGACGCGGATGAACACTTCCTCGAAGGCTCGCGACTGCGCGTTGGTGCGGTAGAACACTGCGGTGTCGCCGTACTGGCTCTCGCCCTTGTCCGAGAGCCTGTCGATCTCGTCGGCGACGAACTGTGCCTCGTCGTGTTCGGTGTCGGCGACCCAGCCGACGATGAGGTCGCCCTCACCGAGGTCTGACCACAGGTGCTTCTCGCGACGGCCCTGGTTGCGCGAGATGACCGCGTTGGCGGCGGTGAGCACGTTCTGGGTGGATCGGTAGTTCTGGTCGAGCACGATGGTGCTGGCGCCCGGGAAGTCTGACTCGAAGTCGAGGATGTTGCGGATGGTGGCGCCGCGGAAGGCGTAGATCGACTGGTCGGAGTCGCCCACCACCATCAGCTCAGCCGGCTCCACCATGGGGGATCCTTCGACGACGCCGGTGACGTCGCCGGCACACAGCTCGCGGATGAGCGCGTACTGGGCGTGGTTGGTGTCCTGGTACTCGTCGACCAGCACGTGCCGGAACCGCCGCCGATACTTCTCCCGGATGTCGGGGAACGCCTGCAGGAGGTGGACGGTGGTCATGATGAGGTCGTCGAAGTCCAGGGCGTTCGCTGCGACGAGGCGGCCCTGGTAGTCGGCGTAGGCGCGGGCCATCGTCTCCTGGCGCGGGTTCTCGGCCTCCGAGACGGCGCGCTCGTGGTCGACGAGTTCGTTCTTGTAGTTGCTGACGGCGTTCATCACGGCGCGCACCGGGTAGCGCTTGGGGTCGAGCTCCATGTCGCGCACCACCAGTGACATCAGGCGCTTGGCGTCGGCGTCGTCGTAGATGGAGAAGGACTTGGCCAGGCCGAACCTGTCGATGTCGGCGCGCAGGATGCGCACGCATGCCGAGTGGAAGGTGGAGACCCACATGAGCTTGGCGCGGTTGCCCACCAGCTCGATGACGCGCTGGCGCATCTCGGAGGCGGCCTTGTTGGTGAAGGTGATGGCCAGGATGGAGCCGGGGTGCACGTCGCGCTGGCTGACCAGGTGGGCGATGCGCCGGGTCAGCACCCGGGTCTTGCCCGAGCCCGCGCCGGCCACCACGAGGACGGGGCCGCCGGCGTGCACCACTGCCTGCCGCTGCGGCGCGTTGAGGCCCTCGAGCAGTTCCTCCTCCGTGATCTTCTTCGCCTTGGCCTGACGTGGGGTCACCAAGGCCTCCGCGCGCGGCGGGGCCGGTTCGTCGGGCTGGAAGACAGCGAACAGATCTGGGAAGAGGGAGTCACTCATGTCGGCTGCCAAGCCTACCTGCTCGCGCTGACGCCGCCGTCTGTACTCTGGCCCCATGAAGAACGCCTGGGCTCGTGGACGACGGGTCTTCAACCGCCTCACTGCGACGGTGCTGGTCGCCCAGATCCTCGCGATGATCGCGTTGACGCTGGTGGAGTCGTTCCGGAAGAAGAAGCGCAAGTTGCGCAAGTTCCCGGTGACGCGCCCGGAGCCGCTGCCCGTCGAGGAAGACGAGATCACCGTCTACACCTACGGCGAGTACCTGTTCGACGCGATGATCGAGGCCATCGACGCGGCGGAGAGCCACATCTACTTCGAGACCTACATCTGGAAGGGCGACGCCACCGGCCGCCGCTTCCGCGACGCACTGGGCCGCGCCGCAGACCGTGGCGTGACGGTCTACGCCGTGTGGGACGAGTTCGCCAACATGGTGGTGCCGCGGGCGTTCTTCAAGTCCATCCCGAAGAACATCATCACCATGCCGCACCCGGCTTTCCCCATTCCGTGGTCGCCGCGGCACTGGGGTCGCGACCACCGCAAGTTGCTGAGCGTCGACGGCAAGGTGGGCTTCATCGGCGGCTACAACATCGGCTCGTTGTACGCCACGGGCTGGCGTGACACGCACGCCCGCGTCGTCGGCCCGAGCGTCGCGGAGCTGGACAACGCGTTCATCGATTTCTGGAACATGCACGCGGGCAAACACCACGACCGCATCGAGGACAACCCGGAGCGCGACTGGCTGCCCACCATCCGGGTGCACCGCAACACTCCGCGCATTCAGGTCTATCCCATCCGCAACATGTACCTGGAGGCCATCGACCGGGCCACGTCGCACATCTGGCTCACGCATGCGTACCTGATTCCCGACGACGATCTGGTTGGGGCATTGCGCGACGCCGTGCACCGCGGCGTGGACGTGCGCATCATCGTGCCGGCCCGCTCCAACCACGTGGTGGCCGACTGGCTCTCGCGTGGCTATTACACGACGCTGTTGCGCTCCGGCGTGAAGCTGTACCTCTACCAAGGGGCCATGGTGCACGCGAAGACGGCGACGATGGACGGGGTGTGGTCGACGATCGGCACGGCCAACCTGGACCGCCTGAGCCTGTGGGGCAACTACGAGGTGAACCTCGAGGTGACCGACGAGCATGTGGCCAAGCACATGGAGGACGTGTTCCGCACGGACCAGTCCAACACCATCGAGCTGAACGAGCAGCGCTGGGCGCACCGCTCCTGGGTTGCCAAGGTGACCGAGTTGTTCCTGTCGCCCTGGCGCCCCTTCTTCTGAGCACGACGAAGGGGGCGACCCGGCTGCTGCCGGGCCGCCCCCTTACTTGGTGGCTGTTGCTGGATCAGGCGCGGCGGCGCTGAGCCCAGCCGTAGATGGCGAGAACGATGAGGGCACCGATGATGGAGGTGATGACTCCGCCGATCGAGAAGTCGGGGCCCGAGAGGTTGAGCTCACCATCGAAGATGAGCGAACCGATGAGACCACCAACGAACGAGCCGATGATGCCGAGAATCATGGTGGCGAGCCAGCCGCCACCCTGACGCCCAGGCATGATGGCCTTGGCAATTGCGCCTCCGAGGAGGCCGACGATAATCCAGACGATGATTGTCCACAACATGCTTCAAGCATTGAGCAGGGTGGGTCACTGTAAATGGTGTGCAACCCTGAAACTCCCCTCGTGAGCGTGAAAATCGCTCCGGTTTCGCCCTTAAGGGTAGGGTCTGGAGTCATGGAAATCTTGCATGGAATCTTCTTTCTCTTCCACATGATCGGCTTCGCTGCCCTCTTCGGGGGCGCCTTTGTGCAATTGAAGGGGCCCAACCGAATCGTCAATCCGGCCATGTGGCACGGTGCCCTGACCATGCTCGTCTCCGGGCTGCTCCTGGTGGGGTCGCTCGAGATGGGCGACGGTCACGTCAACAACATCAAGATCGGCGTGAAGCTGCTCGTCCTGATCGTGATCTTCGTCCTGGTGCTGATGAACCGGAAGAAGGAGACGGTGGCGTCGGGGCCGTTCTGGGGCATCTTCGGGCTGACGCTGCTCAACGCAGTCATCGCGATCTTCTGGTGAGGGTCAGGCGCTGATCGCGATGGCCGCCGCGGCGCCCGCGATCAGCGCCGGCCCCATCGGAACGTCGGCCCGCTTGTCGCGGGTGATGATCAGCACCACTACCGCCGCCAGTCCGTGCAGTACCACACCGAACAGGAGCCCCCTACCGACGGCCAGCCAGCCGTACCAGCCGAGCACCATCCCGAGCAGTGCCGAGAGCTTCACGTCACCGAAGCCGAGCATCCCGCGGGCCAGCAGCGCCGCGATGAAGAACCCGACGAACAGCACCGCACCGGCCAGCATGACCCCGCCGAACCGCGCCCACTCCCCCGTCGCGACGGTCTCGATGAGGAGACCAGCCACCCAGACGATGAGCCCCGTGATGATGAGGATGTCGGGCAGCCTGTGTTCCGCGAGATCGACGACCGCCAACACCGTCGCCAGGCCCGCCACCGCCGTGAGGGCGGCCGCGACGATAGGACTCGTGGCCACGGGCCCTACTCCTGCGCCGAGAACCGCAGCGAGGGGCATGGACCACCAGAGCCTCGTGGTCGGCTCCAGCGCCACTCGGGGTAGGAACCTCGACGCCAGCCCGGCCCCAGCGGCTGCGACCAGCGCCGTCCAGAGCCACGTCATCCGGAGAAGGCCTCGATGATGCTGATGGCAGCGGGGGTCATGATCACGATCATCAGGGCAGGCATCAGGAACAGAATGAGGGGAAAGACGACCTTCACCGGGATCTCCATGGCCTTGTGCTCGGCTCGCTGACGCCGCGCAACCCGCTGTTCTTTGGCCTGGGTGTGAAGCACCTCCGACAATGCAATGCCGTGCTCGTCGGCCTGAATTACTGACCGAATGAACCTCCGCAGCTCGGGGACCGCCAGCCGTTGCGCCAGCCCTTGATATGCCGCACGTCGCTGTTGTCCCAACTGGATGTCCTGCAGGGTGCGGATGAGTTCTGGCGCCAATACTCCCTTGCCCCCACGGGCAACGCGCGAAAGGGCCGCATCGAAGCCGAGTCCCGCTTCAACCGCGATGCTCATCTGGTCGAGAACATCCGGTAGCTCCAGAGCCACGGTCTCTCGCCGCTTTATTCCCGTGTTCCACAGCAGCAGTTCAGGCAGGAAGAATACGAACACGATGAACGCCAAGCCGATCCCGATCGATGCAGGGCTAGGGTTCTTCCTGATCAGGAAGAACGCGAGGGAAATCGCGGCGCCGGTGCTGGTCATCTTGACGCCGATCACTCGGTCCAGCGGCCAGGACTGCGGCCTGCCAGCCTGCATGAGCAACCGATCGAGGACACCCGTGGCACGTTTGCCGAGGAGATTCCGCCCAAAGGACGCCCCTGCCTGAACTCGACCGCCCGCGCTCGGGGCATCGGCGAGTCCGCGCTGCAAGTTGTGCACCACGGTGCGGCGCACGCGTCCCTCGCCCACGAGCATGAGGTTCAACAGATACGCGAGACCACCGACCACCAAGGCGAGGCCGATGTAAACAGCAGACGGCATCTCGCCTCCTAGAACTTGATCTTGACGAGTCGACTCAACCAGAAGATGCCCACCATGAGCAGGATCGCTCCCAGGACCAGGGCTCCGATCCCGAGGATCGACTCACCGAATCGGGCGATGTACTCGGGATTACCGATCCAGAGGAGGAAGAAGACAGCGATGGGTAGAAGGCTCAGGATGAGGCCTGAGAGCTTGCCCTCAGCGGCCAGCGCCTCTACCTGCCGTTTCAATTGAACCCGTTCTCGAATGGTGGCGCCCACTCCGGCGAGAACGTCAGCAAGGTTGCCGCCCACCTCTCGATTGATCGCGATCGCCTGCACCACCCACTCGAAGTCCTCGTCCTGGGTTCTCTGTGCAACCTCGGCCATCGCCTCGACGAAGGGCCTGCCCAGCCGCGACTCATTGATCACCCGGGTGAACTCGGAGGAGGTGGGTTCGTCCAGTTCCGCGGCCACCGTTGCACAGGCCTGCGGAAGGCTGAAGCCTGCGCGCAGGCTTCCCGACAGGGTGGATAGGGTCTCCTCCAGTTGGAGGCTGAACTGACGGCGTCTCCTCGCCGCCTTCTGACGAACCACGAGGATCGCTGCAAGTGGGACCAACAGAAGGGCAAGCACCGCGAGGAGCGGGCCGCTCAGGATGAGGCCAGCGGCGAAACCCACCACCATCCCAGAGACCACCAGCACGAGGAAATCCTGTGGCCGGGTGCGAATCCCGGCCCTGAGAAGGGCTTCGCCCAAGGCACCGGCGCGTCCCCCGAGCGCGTAACCTGCCGCCGTCGACGCTGCTTTGGCGGCGTTCGGCATCAGCCCGCTCTGCACGGCATCTGCTGGGCGCCGACGAGACATGGGCACCACGCGGTCGGCCGTGAAGTACAGCACAAGGAACGTGACGACAGCGACCGTGAGGAATCCGCCGCCCACGAAAACGAGCACGTAGGGGTTCATCGGAACTTCCCCATGCCCCATTCAACCCCGCCCCCGCCAAACGCTGCCGACGACAGCTTGATACCCATGTCGGCGAACTTGTCGCTGAACTGTGGCCGCACACCGGTAGGCATGGTTCGGCCACGGAACCGGCCGTTCTGGTCGACGCCCGCCGAGTAGTCGAAGAGGAAGACGTCCTGGAGCGTGATGATCTGGCCCTCCATTCCGCTCACCTCGGTCACGGCTGTGATGCGGCGCGTACCGTCGCGCAGCCGACTGAGCTGCACGATCAGGTTGACCGCCGAGGCGACCTGTTCGCGGATGGCGCGCAGCGGCAGGTCGAAGCCGGACATCATCACGAGGGTTTCGAGTCTGGCGAGGCAGTCACGAGGGGAGTTCGAGTGCACCGTGGACAGAGACCCATCGTGGCCCGTGTTCATCGCCTGCAACATGTCGAGCGCCTCCGCGCCACGCACCTCACCCACGACGATGCGGTCGGGGCGCATGCGCAGCGAGTTGCGAACCAGATCTCGGATGGTGATCTCGCCTCTACCCTCGATATTGGGCGGCCGTGACTCCAGCTGGATCACGTGGTCCTGCTGCAACTGCAATTCGACGGAATCCTCGATCGAGATGATCCGCTCCTGCGAAGGGATGAAGGAACTCAACACGTTCAGCAGGGTGGTCTTGCCTGTGCCCGTACCGCCGGAGACCAAGATGTTGAGGCGCGCCTCCACACAGGCTCGCAGCAACTCCGCCATTTCGGGCGTCATCGTCCCGAAGCGCTCCAGATCGGCGACCGATAGCGCATCCCGCGAGAACTTTCGGATCGTGAGGGTGGAACCGCTCACCGCCAGCGGAGGGATGATGGCGTTGACTCGCGAGCCGTCTTCGAGGCGGGCGTCAACAAGCGGCGATGACTCGTCGATGCGCCTCCCCACCCGGGTGACGATCCGCTCGATGATCCGGCGCAAATGGGGTTCGCCGTCGAAGAAGACCTCGGTTTTCGTGAGCTTGCCCTTGCGCTCCACGTAGACCGAGTCCGGCCCGTTGACCATGACCTCGGTGATGGTGGAGTCGGCCAACAGCGGCTCCAAGGGACCGAGCCCCAGGACGTCTGCCTCCACTTCTTTCATGAAACGCTGACGCTCCGCAGTGGTCAGCGGAACGTTCGCGCCGTCGACAACCGCGTTGAGTTCGTCGACGACCATGCGCCGGAGCGTCGCCTCCTCGAGGTTGGGATCGTTGAATCTGGATCCCAACCGTGTGAAAAGAGTGTCCACAGCGGACGATTTCAGTGAGCTGAGCGCGTCGCTACGCGCCGGAGGGACACTGGCGCTCGACGGGGCCCGTTCCGCCAGCCTGGCCGTGGCTCGCATGGCCTGTGGCTGCACATCGGTCGGTGCACTGGGCGGCTCGACAGCCGGTGACTCTGCGGATCGCGCGGGTTGCGGCGGTGCCGCTGGTCGCCCCCAGGGACTCTGCTGCTGCGGGTCCGGCGCCGGCCAAGACGGGACGACGGCGGACGTGCCGGCTTCGGATTGCGCCTCTTCCAGCCGCTTCCAGAGGCTCATCGCTTCCTCCTGCTGAGCCGGCCAGTGACGGGCTCGGAGGCGGACGGAGCCACAGCGTCCACCAGTACGCGCAGTTCCCGGCTGACTGGATCCCTGCGGGCCCCCTGGAGGAGAGGAATGCCCTGATTGGTTGACAGGGGAACCGCATTGGACTGAGGCAAGACGAAGTCGACTCCGGCCCTGATCGTGGCCTCCACGTCGGCGACTGTCATGCCCCGTGAGCGCTCGTTGAAGTTCACGACGATCGTGCGCCGGCCCACCACCATGCTGAGGTTGTCGAGCGGGTCAATCTCCTTCCTGAGCCCGCGCACACCGGGGACGTCGAGGCTCGTGACGAGGACGAGGTGGTCAGTGTTGTCCAAACTGGCCAGTGTGTGCTCGGTGAGGCCCGGTGCAGTGTCCACGATGACGAAGGCGAACTGCTCACGGAGCATTGCGATGAGTTGCGCCAGATCGTCCGGGGTGACCGCATCCGCATCTGCCGGTGAATCAGACCCAGGCACCACGAACAGGCCGGAGACGTGCTGGGTGAAGTAGCTCTTCACAGCAATGCTGTCCCGTGCCGCCGGCCCGCGCGCGATGTCAGGGAGCGAATGCTTTGCTTCGAGATTGAGCGCGCTGGCGACGTCCCCGAAGTGGACGTCGGCATCGATGAGAACCACCCGCTGCGGGAAGCGTTGCGCCAGGCCCACGGCCACATTGGTGGCAATCGTGGTCTTGCCCACCCCACCCTTGGGCGAGGTCACGGTCACCACTCTGCCCACCGCGGCGGGCTCGTGCGGGGCCGGAGGCGGCACGAGTCCGGCCCCTGCCCGCGCCGCAAACACCCGGTCGGCGGCTCGGTCCAGAGCAGCCCTCAGTTCTTGGGGCTCGGCGTCAGCAGAGATGATGTCGCGGACCCCCGCACGCACCGCGGCCATGGCGATATGCGCGGGCTCGCGATGCACCAGCAGCACGTCAGCGAGTGGGGCGAGATCCTCGGCCACTCGAAGGACGACATCCTCAAGCCCACTGGCATCCAGGATCAACACGTCTGGGATGTGGGCGCGTCCGAAGAGGGCCGTGGCCGGATCTTGCCCAGATTCCACATGAGGCGGTGGCACACGCGTGAAGCCATCGCCGATGGCGAGGTGGACGCGCCGTTCCAGAGTGTCATCCGCGGTACTGAGCAGTAGCTGGATCACTTGAAGACCGTTCCCGAGGTGACAGGCTCTACGCCACTCATGTCGGTGGTGGGTGTCTGCCTGGAAAGCCAGAGTGAGCCATTCTCCTTGCTGTAGATGATCTTGGCGGCAAGTTGGGAGTCCACGGCCACTGTGACCATCAGTTCGGAGCCCGGCAGTTGCCCCTCTTCGGCAGTACCGTCGCCAGCCGGGGGCGCCACGGTGCCTTGGATCCGTGCCACGAGCACGTCCGCAGAAAGCAAATCGGTCTGCGTCTGCTCCGGCTCCCCCTCAGCTGCCGGGTCAGGCGTTGCAGTCGTCCCCTCGGTCGCGCCGACCTCTGCGGTCATGGTGACGTAGATGCCGACCTTGTCACCAGCGATGATCTGAGCTCCTACCACGCGTTCCGGAGGGAGTAGGATCGACATCAATTGAAGCCCCTCGGGAACGGGAACTGCAGCGGCAACCTCATTGTCGTCAGGACTCACGAACCGCTCCACGAGCACCTGTTCACCCACCTTCAACGACGTCACCGCGACTTGATCGGTTGGCAACTCGTCAACGCTCTTCAGCGCCCCTGGGACCACTGCATGAATGGGAAGGCTGCGGACCTCGACGAAGTTGGCGACCTCTGCAGCGCCCATTCCCGCCGGAATCTCCTGCGTCACCACCAGCACTGGTGTCGGGTCCAAAGACGCCAATGCACGCTGGTCAGCGCCACTGACGTAGACGAAAAGCAGCGCGCCTCCCATCAGCGCCAAGAGAGCGGCAAGGGCACCGAAAAGGGCTCGACTATTCATGGTTCCTGTCTCAGTTGAGCGTCAACTTGACGCTGGTGACCCCGTAGTCGGTAGCCGTTCCGTCGCTCTTGGCATAGTCGTCGAGCGTTCCGAATCCGACGAAGGTGCCCACGATGCGTTGGGTGTCACCAGTGCACTTGTTCACATTGAGTTGCAGCCCGACCGTGTGGAAGCAATATCCCGACACCCGGATGGCCGCAAAACCGCTGATCTGGTAATCCGCGTTGGCGCCACTGGGAAACCGCACATTGTCGAACATGGGGATCTTGACGATCGTTCCTTCAACTGCCCCGAAGTGCTGCAGGATCTGCTCCCTGCTGCACTTGCTATCAAAGGTGTTGCCGGGGCTGCTGCTCACCCATTCGTTGTTGGTGAACTCTGTTTCGCAGCCGGTTTTCGTGACCAAGAAGCCGAAGCCACCACCAGACTCATTGTGGGCAGGATTGTCAGCGCAGGGCAGTTCCCCACCGGAGTAGTCAGGGAAATCGTTCTTCTTGCTCTTGGCGTAGATCGCCACGGGTGTCCCAGGAACGGGCATCCCGCTGGTTCCACCGTTCTGCCACTTGAACTGGCAGTAACTCACCGCAAACGGGATCGTGCTCATCTGCGATGGAGCGCCGCTCCAGGTTGCAGTCGCCTCTGCCGTCACCTCTGTCCCGGTCACGAAAGCCAAGATGGGTTCGCGGGTCGCGGCGGTGCGCACAGTGACGTGTCGGTCGGCGGCCGAGGTTGACAACGACGTGACTGAACCCCGGGTCTCCGAGTCCTTGTTCAGCTGGGCAAATTCTGCCGCAGTCGCATTTTCCCCCACCGTGCATTCGGCGCTCGCGGCGTCGCGCACGCAGGCTTGGGCGATTGCCAACGCGGCCGCGTCAGCGCCATTTTGCAGTTGCTTCTTGTCCCACCAGAGCGCACCGGCATCGACTGCGAGCGAGCCGAATCCCAGGAGGACTACCAGCATGAGTCCCACGACGACAGCTGTGGCGCCGTGCTCATCCTTCACATTCAACCGTTGCATCGCATCGTCCCCCGACCTTCAAGTGAAAGCGAATCGAAAAAGAAGCCAGTAATACCCTTGTACGGGTAGGTGATGGTGACGGTGACGGCAGGAATGCTGCCGCTGGGCGGCGTTGCGGGGCACGAACCGCTCGGAATACCTACCATCGCCTCGGTGATCCCGATGGGAGCGCCAGCGTCCACCGCCGCCTGCTTCGCTTTTGCTGAGTCGCGGCCGATGGCGTAGACCCGGGCGGACTCGCGAGCCGCACCGGCAATGTTGCCCTGAACGAAGAAGGCATATCCGAACTCCATGATGCCGAGCAGCAGGGTGACCAGCAGCATGGAGACGATGGCGAACTCAACGGCCGCCGCGCCACGATCGTCATGCGCGTGCCTCATGCTCCCCCTCCCGCACGCTTGAATCGGATGGCAAGGGGTCGGGGCGTCCCCGCCCCGACCCATCTCGCTTGGACCTACTGAGCCGGCGCCTCGCCGCCGTTCTCGATGGCCGTCGACACGCCCTCAAACATGGTGTTGATCTGGTCGCCCAAAGCGAAGACGATGATGATGATGACGGCGGCGATGGCGGCGACCATGATGCCGTACGGTGGATGGGGCGGCAGCGGCGCCTCCACCTGCCACGATGGACGAGGTCCTCGCGGCGCTGCAGATCGCGCCGCAGGAGTCCGATTATGTGATCGTCGTCGACACGTCATTGTCGATGAAGGCGGAAAATCGTTACACGACAGTGGTGACCGCCTTGGAGTCCACGCTGGAGGAACTGCAGCCAACTGACCATGTTGCACTGATCACATTCGACGATGGTGCGCGGGTCGCGTACCAGGGTGACAGGGGTGCAGATCCACAGGCGATTCTGGACACCCTGCCGGCGGAGCCGTCGGGGGACCAAACAGACATCGGCGCCGGACTGGAACTCGGGCTGACACAACTCGAACGGCCAGATGCGCACGCCGTCGGCGCCTTGGTGCTGGTTACCGACGGCGACCTGGACGCAAAGCCCGACTCCCCGTTCGCTGAGCCCACGTCGGCCGGCTGGGCGGACCTCAAGCAACGCGCGGCCGCGTTGGACACCGCCGAACTGGCCACCTACGCGCTCGAACTCAACACCGAGACGGACGCAGCCCTCATGACCGGCGTGTTCCCGCAAACCCAGGAGATTCCGGTCGGGCAGTTCGCCGAGGTGCTGAGCGACCTGCGCACCGAGCTGCTCGCCTTCCAGGCAAAGCAACAGGTCGACGCAGACCTCGCCGCCGGCTCCTTGTCAGCCCAATTCGACGCTGCTGAGCCCCTGGGGCCGGGCACCCACGAGGCCACCCTGAGGTTGACCTCCGCCTACGCCAAGCTGCCGACCCACCTCACGAACCTGACCATCGAGCGCGCTGGGACGGCGCCCGTAGTCGCCGAGGGTTTACCGCCCGAAGTCGTTTTGGCCCCCGGTGAAACAATCGATCTCCCCGTCACCCTGACCGTCGGCGACTGGAGCGGCGCCGGTTCCGAGCTCCGGCTGGCCGCCACCATCGGCACGGCTTGGGCAGATGTCCTGACAATCGACCTCCGGACGCCGGTGGAGCTCAAGCTCGAGTCCGCCCCTCTGACACTGGCCGCAGAGCCTGCCCCGTCGCCAACGCCGTCCGTCGAAAGCCAGCCATCCCCGTCACCCCAGCCGGTCGAGGACACGGCGGTCGAGGACCCCGAACCCCGAGGATTCGGCCTGCTCCCCTGGCTGGTGCTGGCAGCCGTCGCGGTGCTGGCGCTCGCCTTCCTGCTCTTCCGCAGCCGGACCCGGCTGGAGGGTTCGTTGACCATCCTGCGT
Organism: Tessaracoccus lubricantis; assembly: GCF_039544535.1. Lineage (NCBI taxonomy): Bacteria > Bacillati > Actinomycetota > Actinomycetes > Propionibacteriales > Propionibacteriaceae > Tessaracoccus > Tessaracoccus lubricantis. The sequence continues at coordinate 203,102 of NZ_BAABLV010000020.1, read as the reverse complement.
GACGGCCAACTGGTGCAGGAGCTGCTGCTGACAGGCCGCTCAGTGCCCCTCGCACCGCCGCCCGGCACAGGAGGCCCAAGTGGGACGGTGTCGGGCATCTCCGGCAAGGCGGAGCAGGTCCTAGTGAAGGCGGCACTCCCAGGTGAGAAACCGATCAAGGCCAAGCTGAACGACGGCGACAGCGTGCGCCTGGGCGACTACGAACTGCTGTACACGGGCACACGCAGCAGGGTGCTGGCGAAGATCACCTGACCCTCGCATTCCGTTCCACCCACCGGCCCTTCGACCAGGCGCGGGGCGCCTGGCTCAGGGACCGAGCAGGCGACAGGCTCAGGGAACGTCAGACGAGGTGGCGGTCGGTGGCCCACTTCGTGAGCTGGTGTCGGTTCGACAGCTGCAGCTTCCGCAGCACCGACGACACATGGGTCTCCACGGTCTTGATCGAGATGAACAGCTCCTTCGCAACCTCCTTGTAGGAGTAGCCGCGGGCGATCAGCTTCATCACCTCGCGTTCGCGGGCGCTGAGCTTGTCGAGCTCCTCGTCCACCTGGGCGATGTCGATGGCGCCGCTGAACGCGTCCAGCACGAAACCGGCGAGGCGCGGCGAGAACACCGCATCGCCAGCGGCGACCCGCGCCATGCCCTCGATGAGTTCCTGCGAGCTGATCGACTTCGTCACGTAGCCCCGAGCCCCCGCCCGGATCACGCCGATCACGTCCTGGGCCGCGTCGGAGACCGACAGCGCCAGGAACTTCACGTCGGGCTTGGTGGGCAGCACCTGCTTGATCACCTCGGCGCCACCGCCTCCGGGGAGGTGCACGTCGAGGAGCACGACGTCGGGTTCAGTCTCCAGGATGGCCTTCACCGCAGTCTCGACGTCCTCGCCCTCACCCACGATCTTCACGTGCTGGCCGATCTCGTGATTGACCCCCGCCCGGAACATCGCGTGGTCATCGACGATGACAACCCGCAGATCCGTCACATCCAGTGCCTGATCCTCGCTCATCCGCTCATCTCCAGTTTCACTTCGGTACCGTCGCCGGGCTCCGAGCGGATCGTCGCGTTCCCCCCGTAACGTTCCATGCGAGCCCGGATCGATTCTCTCACGCCCATGCGCCCGTCGGGCAATTGCTGCGGATCGAAGCCCTTGCCACGATCCCGAATGAACACCTCGATGTGACCGTCCTCCACCTCGGCGTACACGTCGATGCGCGCGGCGCCGGAGTGCTTGGCCGCGTTCGTCACGGCCTCCCCCGTTGCGAGGATGAGCGCCTGCACCTTGTCGTCGACGGTGGCGTCTCCCACGCAGACCAGCTCCACGTCCACGGGGAACCGGCCCTCGACGTCCGTGGCCATCTCCTGCAGCGCGGAACGCAGCGAGGCCGCCCTCGTGGTCTCACCGTAGAGCCAGGTGCGCAGCTCCCGTTCCTGCCGGCGGGCCAGCTGGGCGACGGTGGCCGAGTCGTCGGCCTGTCGCTGGATGAGGGCAAGGGTCTGGAGGACCGAATCGTGCAGGTGCGCGGCCATGTCCGCGCGGGCCTCGGCCCGGTGCCGCTCGGCGTCCGCCAGGCGCACCCGGTTGCGGTGCTGGTACAACCACGGCGCGGCGACGATGAACAGGCCCGCCAGCAGCAGCGCGGAGGCACCGAGCACGCCCGGCAGCTGCGCCAGGCCAATCTGCGTCGCCAGCGTCCACGAGATGCCCGCGCCCACGAGCACCAGCCCGCCCACGAGCCGCACGATGCTCATCGTGCCGCCGCCGCGCGTGATCCGCGTCCACAGCGGCTGGTCGGTGCGCTTGGGCGCGACCACGCGCTCGTCGACCTGGAGCCAGATCACGATGATGCCCACGCCGCCGATCACCATCGGCCAGAACAGCGTGGTGGGCACCACGCCACCCGACACGAACAACCACAACAGCCCGACGACCACGAACCCGCCCGCGACGAGCACCCCGTTGTCGGGGCGCGCCTCGGGCAGCAGGGCTGGCCGCATGCCACGACGGCTGGCTGCCTGGAGGCCGGCGGCCTCCTCGAGGCGGCCACTGGGCAGCAGCACCCACATCGCGCCGTAGGCGAGCAGCCCCAGGCCGGAGGCCAGGGAGGCGATGACGAACGCAGCGCGCACCATCCGCACGTTGAGCCCCAGATGCGTCGCCAGACCGGAGGCCACGCCTGCGATCACACCGGACTCCATGCGGCGCTGCAGGGGGGCGCGCGTGGGCGCGCTGGGCACCACCGGGAGCTGTGTCATGACCCCAGATTGTCATGGAGCTCCCCCTCAGGCCAGCGCCGGAAGCCCTTTTCCGGGGTCCTTCAGGGGGTCACCCGATGCCCCGCGGACGGCTGATCGAGCAGACTGGGTACATGACCACAGAACTCGACCTCGGCTGGTTCGACCCGAGCCTGCGTGCGCTGCAGCGCCGCGAAGCCTCCGGCGTCTCCACCGGCCTGAGCCGCGCCATCGCCGAACGCCTCGGCGTCGACGTGGTGATCGTGCGCGTCGTGTTCATCGTCCTCGCCTTCTGCGCCGGCCTCGGCCTGGCGCTGTACGGCTGGGGCACCATCCTGACCCGCGGCCCGCAGGGCACCCGCCCGATCGACCAGGTCCTCCCCGGCTTCCGCGACTGGTCGCCGCTGATGCAGAAGCTGGCCGTGGTGATCTCCACCATCATCCTCGTGGCCACGCTCGACGCGGCCCTCCCCCTCCCCTGGGGCGCAGGTGTGCTGGTGCTGATCGCCCTGGCCCTGGTGCGCCGACGAGCGCGCCGCGCCGCCGCCCCGACGCAGGTCCACTACCCCTCGCCGTTCTCCCCCGCCGCCGCGCCGTCCACCATGTCACCGGTGGACGACCACACGCTGGTCGAGACGTGGCGCCGCCACATCGGCGACGCGGTGGGCACCCGCCGCGCGGCCGTCCCAGTGCCGCACCTGCCCACCGTCGACCTGTACTCGGAGGACGAGCCCCCGACGCCACCGCGGCCGGCCACGCCGCAGCCCAAGCCCAACTGGTGGGCCGGCCTCGGCATCCTCGCCGCGATGATGGCCACCTCGTTCGTCTCCGCCGGCCTGCTGGGCCTCGACATGGTGGTGACCCTCACGGCGACCACCGCCGTCGGCGGCCTGGCCACGGTGGTCCTGGCGCTTGCCTTGCGCCACCGTCGGATCCCCCGGCTGGTGCTGGCAGCACTCGCAGCCTCCGTCGTGGCGACGGGGTGGCTGGCCACGCAGACCGCGGCCTTCCCCGAGTTCACCGAGGACACCCACGTGGTGCGCATCGTCGGCACGGACGGGACGGTCAACCTGACCGACCTCGAGCTGGCGGGCGCCAAGACGCTCCACGTCGAGGTGATCGCCTCGGACGTGAAGCTCATCCTCCCCGGCCCGACGAAGTCGATGACCACCACCGGCTGGCTCTCCGACATCCGCATGGGCCCCGACACCACCGCGACGGACGGCAACACCACGCCGAACCTGAACATCGAGGTGTCGGCCAAACTCTCCGACGTCGTCATCCAGGAGGCATCATGACCCGCCCCAGCTTCGACATCGCAGCCCTGACGATCGGGCTCGCCGCCGTCGGCTTCGCCGTGGTGCTCCTCCTGGCCGAGAACATCTCCTCGCCCCTGATCCAACCGATTCTTGCCGTGACCCTGGCCGCCGCCGGCACGATCGGACTCCTCGCTTCGCGTGGCCGCAACCACAACCGGAAGGAACTCCCATGAAACTCACCCGCTCCCGCAACGGCATGATCGGTGGCGTCGCCGCAGGCATCGCCCGGGCCATCAACGTCGACGTCACCCTCGTGCGCATCGCCTTCATCCTGATCTCGATCTTCGCCGGCAGCGGCCTGCTCGTGTACCTCATCCTGTGGGCCGTGATCCCGCGCGAAGAGGGCGGCAGCATCGCCGAGGACGGCTTCGACAAGGCCCGCATCTGGTACGACGACCGGAAGAACCAGGGCCCCAAGGGCCCGAACTACGACATCTGACAGCTGGCTGACGCCGGCCGGAAACGCGAAACCCCCAAGCCCTCGTCGGGGCTTGGGGGTTTCGGCTTTGCCGGATGGGTGGGGTGCCGGCGGTTGGGCGCCCTTTCGGCCAGCCGCAGGCGGCTGGCTCAGGGAACCCGCGTCACTCCCACTCGATGGTGCCCGGCGGCTTGCTCGTGATGTCGAGCGCCACGCGGTTGACCTCGGGGCATTCGTTGGTGATGCGGCTGGAGATCTTCTCCAGCAGCTCGTAGGGCAGGCGGGCCCAGTCTGCCGTCATCGCGTCGTCGGAGACGACGGGGCGCAGCACGATGGGGTGGCCGTAGGTACGGCCGTCGCCCTGTACGCCCACGGAACGCACGTCTGCCAGCAGCACCACGGGGAACTGCCAGATGTCGCGCTCCAGCTTGGCGTTGGCCAGCTCCTCACGCGCGATCGCGTCAGCCTGGCGCAGGATGGCCAGGCGGTCCTCGGTGATCTCGCCGACGATGCGGATGCCCAGGCCGGGGCCGGGGAACGGGTGGCGCCACACCATGGCCTCGGGCAGGCCGAGCTGCTCACCGACGGCGCGCACCTCGTCCTTGAACATCTGGCGCAGCGGCTCGATCAGCGTGAACTGCAGGTCATCTGGCAGGCCGCCGACGTTGTGGTGGCTCTTGATGTTGGCCGTGCCCTCGCCGCCGCCGGACTCGACGACGTCGGGGTACAGCGTGCCCTGCACGAGGAAGTCGATGCCACGCTCCCCTGCGATCTCGCGGGCCTTCTCCTCGAAGGTGCGGATGAACTCGCGGCCGATGATCTTGCGCTTCTCCTCGGGGTCGCTGACGCCAGCCAGCGCGGTGAGGAAGCGCTCACGCTCGTCGGCGAAGACCAGGTCGACCCCGGTGGCGGCGACGAAGTCGTTGCGGACCTGCTCCACCTCGCCCTCGCGCAGGAGGCCGTGGTCGACGAACACGCAGGTGAGCTGAGAGCCGATGGCCTGCTGCACCAGGGCAGCCGCGACGGCGGAGTCCACGCCGCCGGACAACGCGCACAACACGTGCTTGTCGCCCACTTGGGTGCGGATCGCGTTGATGGACTCGGTGACCATGTTCTCGGGCGTCCAGTCCGGCGTGAGCTTGGCGATGTTGAACAGGAAGTGCTCGATGACCTGCTGGCCCCACTGCGTGTGGTTCACCTCGGGGTGCCACTGCACGCCGGCGAGGCCACGCTCCCTGTCCTCGAACGCGGCGACGGGTGCGCCGGCGGTGCGGGCCAGCACCTTGAAGCCCTTGGGGGCCTTGCTGACGGAGTCGCCGTGCGACATCCACACATTGAGGGTGTTGGGCATCGAGCCCAGCAGGCAGCCGCCCTCGGCGATCGACAGGGACGTGCGCCCGTACTCGCGCTGGCCGGTCTTGGCGACCGTGCCACCGAGCGCCTGCGCCATCGCCTGGAAGCCGTAGCAGATGCCGAGCACAGGGACGCCTGCGTCGAAGATGGCCGGGTCGACGGAAGGTGCATCGTCGGCGTAGACGGAGGACGGCCCGCCGGAGAGGATGATCGCGGCGGGCTTCTGGGCCAGCATCTCCTCGACGCTCAGCCGGTGGCTGACGATCTCCGAATATACGTTGGCCTCGCGCACGCGGCGCGCGATGAGCTGGGCGTACTGGGCGCCGAAGTCGACGACCAGCACCTTCTCGTGGGCAATCATGCGGCAGAGTCTAATGTCGGGGGGTGGCTCGGCCCTAAATGGGGGAGCCGTCGTTCGCGCATCGGTCACAGAAATTTCCCCGGAAGGGGAATATTCGCCGAATGGGCCCGGTTGGCGGTGGCATGAGCATTTTCTCTGACGTGACGGCCCTCGTCGGTCGCACCCCTCTCGTGAAGCTGAACCGGGTCGCCGGCGACAACGCCACCGTCGCCGCCAAGCTGGAGTTCTACAACCCCGCCAACTCCGTCAAGGACCGCATCGGCGTGGCCATCATCGACGCCGCTGAGGCCTCCGGCGAACTGCAGCCCGGCGGCACCATCGTCGAAGGCACCTCCGGCAACACCGGCATCGCCCTTGCCATGGTCGGCGCCGCCCGTGGCTACAAGGTCGTCCTGACCATGCCCGAGACCATGTCGCTGGAGCGCCGCGCACTGCTGCGCGCCTACGGCGCCGAGCTCGTGCTGACCCCGGGCCCCGCCGGCATGCGCGGCGCCGTCGAGAAGGCCGAAGAGGTCGCGGCTGAGCGCGGCGGCATCCTCGCCCGCCAGTTCGCCAACCAAGCCAACGTCAAGATCCACCGCGAGACCACCGCTGAGGAGATCTGGGCCGACACCGACGGTCAGGTCGACATCGTGGTGGCCGGCGTCGGCACCGGCGGCACCGTCTCCGGCGTGGGCCAGGTGCTCAAGGAGCGCAAGCCCGAGATCAAGATCGTGGCCGTCGAGCCGCAGGAGTCGCCCATCCTGAGCGGCGGCCAGCCCGGCCCGCACAAGATCCAGGGCCTCGGCGCCAACTTCGTGCCCGAGATCCTCGACCGTGACGTCATCGACGAGGTGCTCCCCCGCAACATCAACCAGGCCGTCGAGTTCGCCCGCCGCGCCGCCACCGAAGAGGGCCTGCTCGTGGGCATCAGCTCCGGCGCCGCCCTCTCGGCCGCCGCTGAGGTGGCAGCCCGCCCCGAGAACGCCGGCAAGACCATCGTCGTCGTGCTGCCGGACTTCGGCGAGCGCTACCTCTCCACTGTGCTCTTCGAGGGCCTCATCGACAACTGACCGAACATCGGTTGACTGATCGCCGCTGGCCGAGCCCGCCGCACGCACAGTGCGGTCAGGGAGCGGCCAGCGGCTTTCTTGTCGGGCTAGCCCGACAACGCATCGACCGGCTCACCGGATGGTGGCCATCCGGGTGTTTTCGCGAGAGTTGGGACATGATGAGTTCAACCTCGATGGAAGTTCCTCCCGTGACCCTGTCCCCCCTGATGCGCTCGCTCCGCCGGCTGGTCCGCGAGAGCGCCTACCTGCTCGGTGGCTTCCCGCTGGCGGTCGCCGCGTTCGTCGCCGGCGTGACGTTGTTCAGCCTCGGCGTGTCCACCATCATCATCTGGGTGGGCCTGCCCATCCTCGCGTTCGGGCTGGTGTCCGCGAGCGGGTTCGCCGCCGTCGAGCGGGCGCTCGCGTCACGCGCCACCGGGCGCCCCTTCCCCACCCCGGCCTATCTCCGGGCCCCGGCGGGTTCGTCGCCCCTCCGGGCGATGTTCGCCATCCTGCGGGATCCGCAGCGTTGGCTCGACCTGCTGTGGAGCGTGTTGCACTTCGTGGTGTCCACGCTCACGTTCAGCCTGACGGTGACCTGGTGGGCGGCGGCGCTCTGGGTCCCGTTCGGGTGGCTGGTCAACATGCTCCTGGTCACGTGGATCCCGGACATCGGCCCCAACATCGGCGGCCTGGTGGGCGCTCAAGGGCGCCTGATCTCCAACGTCATCGAATACGCGGTGGCCATCGTGTGCCTGGCCACCCTGCCCTTCGTCGTGCGCGGCCTGGCCACGCTGCAGTCGACCATCAGCCACGCCCTGCTGTCGATGCGCGGCGGCTACGAGGCCCGGATCGACGACCTCCGTGACTCCCGCTCCGCGGCCGTCCGCGCCGAGTCGAGCTCGCTGAGCCGGCTGGAGCGCGACATCCACGACGGCCCCCAGCAGCGCCTCATCCGCCTCCAGATGGACCTGGCCCGCGCGGAACGCGCCTCCACCACCGACCCGGAACGGGCACGCGCCCTGCTGTCGGAGGCCCGCACCCAGACCGCGGAGACGCTCGCAGAGCTGCGCAACCTGTCGCGCGGGATCGCCCCGCCGGTGCTGGTCGACCGCGGCCTCAACGCCGCGCTGGAGGAACTCGCCGCCCGCTCGGAGGTGCTGACGACGGTCGACGGCGCGGCCGGGAACCTCCCCGAGCACATCGCCCGCACCGCCTACTTCGTGGTGGCCGAGGCACTCACCAACGTCAACAAGCACTCCCTCGCCACGCACGCCACGGTGTCGGTGCAGCGGGTGGCCGACGCCGTCGTCGTCACCGTGACCGACGATGGCATGGGCGGCGCGGCGCTGGCCAAGGGACACGGCCTGAGCGGCCTCGCGGAGCGGCTCCGCGGCGTCGACGGCGAACTCACCGTCACCTCACCGATGGGCGGCCCCACCGTCGTGGAGGCGTGGCTGCCTTGCGCATAGTCATCGCCGACGACTCCGTCCTCCTCCGCGAGGGGCTCCGGCTCCTCCTGGAGGAGGACGGTCACGTCGTCCTGGAGGCCGTGGGAGACGGCGACGCCATGGTCGAGGCGGCGCTGCGCCACTCCCCCGACCTGACCATCGCCGACATCCGGATGCCGCCCTCCCACACCGACGAGGGCCTGCGGGCGGCGGTCCGGCTGCGCGCGCAGCGGCCCACCGCCCCGATCCTGCTGCTCAGCCAGTACGTGGTGGCCACCTACGCCGACGAACTGCTCTCCGCCGGCGACGGCGCGATCGGCTATCTCCTGAAGGACAGGGTGGGCGACCTCGACTCGTTCCTGGACGCCGTCCGCCGCGTCGCCGACGGTGGGGTGGTGCTGGACCCGGAGGTCGTCGCGCAGGTACTGGGCCGACGGCGGGCCGCCGACGCCCTGTCCGCCCTGACACCCCGCGAGCGCGAGGTGCTGGAACTGATGGCCGAGGGTCACACGAACGCAGTGATCGCGCAGCGCCTGTTCGTCACCGAGGGCGCCGTGGAGAAGCACTCGCAGCGGCTGTTCGCCAAGCTGGGACTGAGCGAGGACCAGAGCGTGCACCGCCGGGTGGCCGCGGTGCTGCAGCTGCTGCGGGCCTGACCCTCGAACCTCAGCGCTCGATCGCCAGCTTCTCGTCGATGGTGGGCAGGTAGTACAGCGCCAGCGAGTCCAGGATGCGCCGGACCTGGCCCAGCGACGCCTGACGCTCACCCTCCGTGGCAGCGCCGGCCGCCAGCCGCGCCGCCTTCCCCGCGCGCCGGGCATCGGCCCGGGCCTCCTCGGGGAAGTGCTCCAGCCCCAAGCGCTCCGCGTTGGCCTGCGCCACGTTGAACGTGACCTCCGCTTCCGCCGCGAGGGCGTCGAGCGCGTCGGTCGGGGTGAGGTCGTCGGCGTCGTCGAACGCCACCAGGGACGCCTCGAACTCGGCGGTGGCGGGCACCTTCGGGTCGAACAGCGCCGGTGACTCGATCCGGTAGACGATGTCCTCGCGCAGCTGCAGGCAGGCCTCGCGGATGGCCGCCACGCGCTGCCGCGCCAGGCCCCGCCTGTCGGCGCCGGGCGACGGCGGCACCCACAACCTGCCCTGCTCCCGGGTCAGGGCGTAGGCGTGGATGGTGCCCATCGTCAGGCCCAGCCGGTCGGGCGCGAGGAACGAGACCCGGCCGCCCTTCCACAACCTGCGCACGCCCATGGCCGTGGCCCCGGACGCCATGAAGACCAGGTACAGGAAGGAACCCACGCCGGCGCCCATGCCCAACAGCACCACCAACAGCGTCGTCACGACGGCGCTGGCCAACAATGCCACCATGTTGCGCGGGGAGAAGAGCTTGTCCTCGTGCCAGATGACCGCGGGCAGCATCATCGCGCGCACGTCGTCGCTCTCCAGCAACGCCTTCCCCTGCGACCGGAGGGTCTGGCCACCCTTGACCTCGCGCTCGAAGCGTTCGCCGTCGGGCCGCTGGATGCGCAGCTTGAGCTTCCCCGAGCTGCGGCGCGCGTCCACCACGACGGCGGCCTCGTCGGTGTAGAGCAGCACCGAGCCGGGCGCGACCTCACCCCACTTCTCGCCGAGCGGTACCGGCTGCCACGTGGAGTACATCAGGACCTCCGCCCGGGCAGCTGCGGGGGTGCCCCGCCCAGCATCGCCCGGCGGGCCTGCGCCCCGGTGGGCAGGTAGTAGAGGGCCAGGTCGTCGAGGATGGCCACCGCACGTTCCAGGGCCGTGGTCCGCTCCGACGCCGTCGCGGATGCGTCGACGGCGAGCCGCCCTGCGACTTCTTGGCGGCGTCCTGCGCGATGATCAGGATCGTGATGCCGAGCGCCAGGACGGCGTAGCGCCAGATGCCGAGCCAGTCGCCCGTGGGCCCCCACGCCCGCCGCGACGATGCCGATGGCCCACGGGAGGAAGGCCAGCACGGTCCTGACCGGGTGCAGCCTCGCCTCCACCTTCCCGGCGGGGAGTTGGAAGGCCCTCAGCGGCCGCGCCGACGACATGGCTGCGACCGCCTGCCGCACCGTGCGCTGGCCCGGCACGCCGTCGAGCTTGACCTGGCGGCCGTCGGGAAGGTGCGCGGTGAGCTTGTGGCTGTTGCCCCTGCGGTTGCGGCGCAGGACCGTGCGGCCCGCCTCCGTCTCGACGAGCACGTTGTTGCCGACGCTGTCGAGCGGCAGGTCCAGCCCGATCTCCCGCAACTCCATGGCGCCCACGATAGTGAGGCCCCGAAGCGCCCCGTCAGCGAAGGTCGCGGCGCGCGAAGATCGGCCCGCCCATCAAGGCGAACGCCGCGGCTGCGACCAGCAGCCACACCGGCTGCCACCAAGCTACGCCCACCTCGAGCGGCGGCCCGTACAGGTAGGCCCGGAACGGAGACCACCAGCCCAGTTCCTCCCGCCCGGCCGCAAGCAGCAGCGTGTAGCCGAAGTAGGTCACGATCGCCACGCCCACGGTGCCCCACACGGCACCCGACGGCCGTCCCACCGCCGCGGACAGCAGCAGAGCCAGTGCCCCGAAGCACCATCCCAAGCAGGCGAGCAGGAAGCAGGCGGCGGCGATCTCAGCCACCCCCACCTCCAGGTTCGCCAGCTCGACGCCTCCCCACAGGCCGAGGAAGAGCCCGATGCTGACCACCGCGACGTAGGCGCCGGCGACGCCCGCCGTCGTCCAGTAGACCCGGGCCCGCGACACGGGGTGCGTGAGGAGCGCCGTCAGTCGCCCTGCCTGCTCCTCACCGGCGATGCCCGCTGCGGCGGCGGCGGTGGCCACGAGGATGACGGCGATGGGCGCCATCATGCCCATGGTCTCGAGGTGCAGGAAGCCGGCGGCCACGCTCAAGTCGCCGCCGCCGAACATGGCCACCATCGACTGGGGGAAGCTCGCGGTGAACTGGTCCAGATCCTCCTTCATCGACGCGTACAGCGGCCCCATGAGCAGGCCCATCAGCAGCGTCATCACGGCGGTCACGAGCATGAGCAGCGTGCGCTGGGCCGCGAAGCGCAGCCCGAAGAGCGTGGTGCCACGGCCGGTGGCAGCCAGCAGCCGTCCGGCTCCCGGCCGGCTGCGAATCCTGTCCATCAGCGCGCCGGCGCCCTGGTGCAGCCGCAGTTCGCGCCGCGTGAAGACCGCCACACCTGCCGCGATGAGCACCACCGCACCGCCGAGCAGCAGGGCGAGGTGCCCGCCGTCGATGCCGTTGACCAGCGGCTTCGTGCCGTTGAACCACGTCCAGGGCACCCAGTCGGCTGAGCCTTCGCGCCACATCGGCAACAGGCCCGAGCCCAGCCAGCCGAGTACCATCACGGCAGCGCCGATGGCAGCGGCCAGGCCCTTGCGCCCCGTGACAGCTCCGACGGCGAACGCCAGCGATGCATGGAACAGCGCGTTGGCGCCGAGGTGGGCCATCAGTGCGCCCACGTGCGCCTGGCCAGTGTCGATGCCCAGCACCAGGGGCGCCGCCTCCGCCGCCCCCCAGAGCACCAGGGACGCCAGCACGATCAGCGCCACCATGGCCACGGCCCTGCTCAGCGCGAAGCCCAGCCGCGACACCGGTGCGCCCAGGGTCAGGTGCAGGGTGCGGTTCCCCTCCTCGCCCGCGATGGCGTGCGCGCCGATCGCAACCGCAACCCCCACCAGGGCCATCGCCCCGATGGCCGCCAGCATCTCGTTGTAGGCCAGCACCGTGGCGTCGGCGTCGGCGGGGATGCCCATCACGCTGCGCACCGCTTCGGGGAGCGATTCGTAGATGCTCAGGTCGATGTCCTGGTAGACGATGAGCCCGAGCACCAGCATGGCCGCCACGGTCACGGTCGCTATGGTGAGCCCCCGCCACCCGTCTCGGAGCCCGCGGAGGAGGATGGTGGCGCTCATGCCTGATCCTGGTAGTAGGTGAGGAAGATGTCCTCGAGGTCGGCTTCCTGGGTGTGCAGGTCGCGGAGGGTCACGGCTGAGGTGACCGCGGAGAGGAGTTCGGCCATGTCGCCGTCGAAGTCGAGCGTCACCCTGTCCGGCAGGATCTCGAGGTCCCGCACCCCCGCCAAGCCGTTGAGCGACGACGGCTCCAGCCGCCCGTCGACGTCGAGTTCCACGCGCCGCATCTTCTTCCGGCGCAACGCGGAGACCTGCTCGACGGTGATGAGGTGGCCCTTGCGGATGATGCCCACGCGGTCTGCCACCCGCTCGACCTCCGACAAGGTGTGCGACGACAGGAAGACCGTGCGGCCGTCGTCGGCGACCTCGCGCATCATGGCCCAGAACTCGTGCTGGACGAGCGGGTCGAGGCCGGCGTTGGGTTCGTCCAGGATCAGCAGGTCCGGCTTGTGCATGAAGGTGGCGATGAGCCCCACCTTCTGACGGTTGCCGCTGGACAGCTCACCCACGCGCTTGTCGAGCGTCGCGTCGAGTCGCTGCGCCAGCGCGTCGACGTAGGTCCAGTCCACGCCGCCGCGCAGGTTCGCGAAGAACTTGAGGGTGTCGCGGCCGGTCATCGCCGGCCACAGCGCCAGGTCCGCGGGGAGGTACCCCAGCCGGCTGCGGTGCGCCACGCCGCGCGGGGCGGCGCCGAGCACGGTGGCCGAGCCCGCCGTCGGATTGAGTTCGCCCATCAGCAGGCGGATCGTCGTCGACTTGCCCGCACCGTTGGGGCCGAGGAAGCCGAAGACCTCGCCCGGCTGGACCTCGAGGTCGAGGTCCACCAGCGCCGGGAAGGACCCGTAGTGCTTCGTGAGCCTGCTCGTCTGGATGGGGATCATGCGTCCTCCTCGGACAGTTGGGCGATGGCCGCGAGGTACTGTTCGCGGACCGCGGGTTGCAGGAGGCCGCCGAAGACCTCCATGTGGACGCGCAGGTAGCGCGCGAAGCCTGGTTGCGTTGCCGGGTCGGCGGCCCGCAAGTCGACGTCGAGGTGGCGCTCGAGGTGCTTGTGGAGGGTGAGCGTGCCCAGCCCGAACATGGTGAGGGCCACCGCGCGGCCGCGTTCGTCGTCGGTGGGGGCGATGAGGCCGGCCGCCACGCCGGCGGCGAGGTAGCCCTCGGCGTCGTCGATCATGGCGTCGACGAGGTCGTTGATGCCCTCCGCGTCGTCGCCCAGGCGCGTGGCGAGGTAGCCCATGACGTGCTCGGAGCCGCTGGCGCGCAGCGACGCGAGCGCGTCGAAGCCGGCGCCCTGCGCGATGGCGTCCTCCTTCTTGGTGCGCACCAGGCCTGCGACGTGCTGGTCGCAGGCGTGCAGCAGCTCACCCATCGACCCGAAGTGGTGCCGGATGAGCCCCAGCGAGACTCCCGCGAGCTCTGCGACGGCGCGGGCGGTGGCGGCCTTCGTCCCGGCCTCCGCGACGAGCTGGATGCATGCGTCGCGCAGCTTCGCGCTTGTCGTCCTGTCGTCCGTCACGATACAAGCGTATAACTACTTGTACGCTTGTATCAACGTTGCGGTGGTTTACTCACGGCCACCTCACCGCACCAGGACGCGCGAGACCTCCTCGGCGACTCGGGCGGGCACGGCCAGCGGGATGCCGTGGTCCTCCCCGCGGAGGAAGACCTCGGTGACGTCGCCGCCGTTGGCGCGGTAGCGCCCCAGGACGCTGCGCATCTGCTCGACCATCGGCTGCGGCGGCAGCACGTCCTCGCCCGGCCAGCCGGGGATGGCGCCCAACTGGCCCAGCGTGGCAAGGTCGAACAGCGAGCCGTCGGCCACCACCTTGTCCTCCGAGCCGTGGATCCACACGACGGGGGGCTTGCGCTCGAGGTCCACGATGCCGGAGGCGTCGTAGTACTTCGGGCTCATGGTGTTCAGGATGCCCCGGTCCCCCGTCGCCGTGCCCGGCCAGTTGTCGGACGGGACGGAGTTGCCCGGGTAGAAGTCGTCGCCGGTGCGGATCTTGACCAGTTCCTCGGTGAGGAAGTCCTCGTCGAGGTTGGCGTGGTTGGCGCCGCCGCCGAAGTAGGTGCGCATGATGACGCGGGGGCTGGTCTGCGGATCACCCTCGGACGTGTCGTTGGCCGCGAGACGCGCGACGAAGGCCGGGTTGGCCCCGCCCGCCCCGCATGCCGCATGGTCGGCGGTGGCTGGTACGCCATCTAGGCCCTTGGTGCCGCCGTAGCCGTACGGCGACAGCGGCGCGATCAGCGTGACCGACGACAGGTCATCCGGGTGCTCCAGCATCAGCTGCTGCAGCACGCCGCCCCCCATGGACCACCCGACGGCGTTGACCCGCCGCTGCCCCGCCAGGCCCATGTGCTCGAGGAGCTCGTGCACGTCGTCGACCATGTCGCCCAGCCCGCGCGTGGCGTCGATGGGCACGGCGTCCGTGTCGCCGAAGCCGCGCAGGTCCGGCGCGACGACCCGCACGTCGTCGTCGAGGTGCTCGACGACGTACCTCCAGAATCCTCCACTGCTCAGGTTGCCGTGCACCAGGAGCAGCGGCGTGCCGCCGTCGGGACCGGCGGTCCACACGTTCTGGGTCAGCCGACCGGTCTGGATGCGGTGCGGGGCGAAGTGGTTCATCGCGGGACTCCTCGTCGTTGGGGTGTGCCTGCGCGCAATCCTGACACCTCGTTCAGGTTTCTGTAAAGGGGGTCCGCGCGGAGCCTGCCACAATGGGCTGCGTGACCGACAAGAGCTTCTACGACCGCGTGGGCGGCGCCGACACCTTCCATCGGCTGGTGCACGAGTTCTACAAGGGAGTCGCCGACGACCCGCCCCTGCGCGAGCTGTACCCCGAGGAAGACCTGGGGCCGGCCGAGGACCGGCTGCGCATGTTCCTCGAGCAGTACTGGGGTGGCCCCAAGACCTACCAGGAACAGCGCGGCCACCCGAGGCTGCGCATGCGGCACTTCGAGTTCCGCGTCACGCCGCTGCAGCGTGATCGGTGGGTGCACCACATGATGAACGCCTGCGACACGCTGGGCCTGCCGCCCGAGGACGACGAGGTGCTGCGGGAGTACCTGGTGCGCGCGGCGGAGTTCATGATCAACGCCGACGACTGACTCAGGCGGCCTGGGCGCCCTTCGACCGGGCCGCTGCTCGTACCCCGCAGGGGGCCGGCTCAGGGAACTCTTGGGGCCCTTCGACCGGGCCGCTGCTCGTACCTCGCAGGCGCCCGGCTCAGGGAACGGTCAGTCCGTCTGTTCGGCCGCGATCCGCTCGTGGTGCCGGACCACCTCGCGCACGATGAACGTGAGGAACTTCTCGGCCAGTTCCGGGTCGAGTTCGGCACTCTCGGCCAGCGCCCGCAGCCGCGCGATCTGCTCGGCCTCCCGGTTGGGATCTGCCGGCGGCAGGCCGGCTCGGGCCTTGAGCTCCCCGACCCGCTGGGTGATCTTGAATCGCTCAGCCAGCAGGTGGATGAGGGCGGAGTCCATGTTGTCGATGCTGCTGCGCATCCGCTTCAGCTCGGCGACGGCTTCGTCCATCGGGATCCCCATTCGTCAGAGCAGGATGAGGTCGATGCGCTGGAACGACTTCAGGTCGGTGTAACCCGTCAGCGCCATGGCCTTGCGGAGCCCGCCGGCAAGGTTCATCGTGCCGTCCGGCACACGCGACGGGCCGAGCACGACCTCTTCGAGGGTGCCCACCTGCTCGAAGAACGAGCGCTCGCCGCGGGGCAGCGAGGCGTGCCACGCCTCGGAACCCCAGTGCCAACCGCGACCGGGGGCCTCGGTGGCGCGGGCCAGCGGGGAACCCACCATGACGGCATCGGCACCGCACGCGATGGCCTTGGCGATGTCGCCGGAACGCCCGACGGCGCCGTCGGCGATGATGTGCACGTAGCGGCCGCCGGACTCCTCCAGGTAGTCGCGGCGGGCCTCCGCCACGTCCATCACCGCGGAGGCCATCGGAACCTGGATGCCCAGGACCGACGCCGTGGTGTGCGTAGCACCGCCACCGAAGCCGACGAGCACGCCTGCCGCGCCGGAGCGCATCAGGTGGAGCGCCGCCCGGTACGTGGCCACGCCGCCCACGAGCACAGGGGTGTCGAAGCGGTAGATGAACTCCTTGAGGTTCAGGGTGTCCTCACCGCCGACGTGCTCGGCCGACACCGTGGTGCCGCGGATCACGAAGAAGTCCATGCCGGCCTTCTCGATGATCGGCGCGAACTCCTGCGTCCGAGCAGGCGACAGCGACCCGGCCACCGGCACGCCGGCGTCACGGATCTGGGCCAGGCGGTCGCGGATCAGCTCCGCCTTCACGGGCTCGGCGTAGATCTCCTGCAGCCGCTTGGTGGCGGTCACCTGGTCAGACTGCTGCGTGATCAGTTCGTACTGCTTCTGCGGGTCCTCGTAGCGGGTCCAGAGCCCTTCGAGGTTGAGCACGCCGAGGCCACCGAGCTCGCCCATGCGGATGGCCGCGGCCGGCGACATGACCGAGTCCATGGGCGCGGCCACGATCGGCACGTCGAAACTGACGGCGTCGATCTTCCAGCTGAGGTCCACCTCCTCGTCGCTGCGGGTGCGACGCGTGGGCGCGATGGCCACGTCGTCGAAGCTGTAGGCGCGGGAGGCGCGCTTGGAACGCTCGAGCTCGTACATGGAGTTGTTTATACCTGTTCTCTTCCTAGCGCGACGAGTAGTTCGGCGCTTCGGCGGTCATCTGGATGTCGTGGGGGTGCGATTCGCGCAACCCTGCGGCCGTGATCCGCACGAAACGGCCGCGATCCTGCAGTTCGGGGATGGTCCCGGCGCCGGAGTAGAACATGGACTGCCGCAGGCCGCCCACCAGCTGGTAGGCGACGGCGGCGAGGGGCCCGCGGTAGGCCACCTGGCCCTCGATGCCCTCGGGGATGAGCTTGTCGTCGGCGGTCACGTCGCCCTGGAAGTAGCGATCCTTCGAGTACGACGCCTTGCGGCCGCGCGCGGCCATGGCACCCAGGGAGCCCATGCCGCGGTAGCTCTTGTACTGCTTGCCGTTGATGAACACCAGCTCTCCGGGGCTCTCGGCGCAGCCGGCCAGCAGGGAACCCAGCATGACGGTGGACGCGCCCGCGACGATCGCCTTGGCGATGTCGCCCGAGTACTGGAGGCCACCGTCGCCGATCACCGGGACACCGGCGGGCTTGGCCGCGCGGGCCGCGTCGTAGATGGCGGTGACCTGCGGCACGCCGACGCCGGCGACCACGCGGGTGGTACAGATGGAACCGGGGCCCACCCCCACCTTGACGGCGTCGGCACCGGCCTCGACGAGCGCCTTGGCGCCGGCGTACGTGGCCACGTTGCCGCCGATGATGTCGACGTGGGCGGCCGACGGCTCGGCCTTGAGGCGCTTGATCATGTCCACGACGCCGCGGCTGTGGCCGTGCGCCGTGTCGACGACGATGGTGTCGACGCCGGCGGAGACCAGCGCCATCGCGCGCGCCCAGGAGTCGCCGAAGAAGCCGACGGCGGCGCCGACGCGCAGGCGGCCCGCCTCGTCCTTGGCGGCGTTGGGGTACTTGTCGGCCTTCACGAAGTCCTTGAGCGTGATGAGGCCCTTGAGCTTGCCGGAGTCGTCGACGATCGGCAGCTTCTCGATCTTGTGCTTGGCCATCAGAGCGATGGCCTCCTCGTTCGACACGCCCACGGAGGCGGTGACCAGCGGCATCCGGGTCATGACCTCGCCGACCTTGCGAGAGGCGTCGTCCTCGAAGCGCATGTCACGGTTGGTGATGATGCCCACCAGCGCGCCCTCGGCGTCGACCACCGGGGCACCCGAGATGCGGTACTGGGCGCAGAGCTCCTCGACCTCGCCG
Source organism: Tessaracoccus lubricantis (assembly GCF_039544535.1). Classification (NCBI taxonomy): domain Bacteria; kingdom Bacillati; phylum Actinomycetota; class Actinomycetes; order Propionibacteriales; family Propionibacteriaceae; genus Tessaracoccus; species Tessaracoccus lubricantis. The sequence continues at coordinate 185,161 of NZ_BAABLV010000020.1, read as the reverse complement.
AGCGTGGCGTCGGGGTTGACGGTGATGGGCTCCGAGACCATGCCGGCCTCCGACCGCTTCACCTGGTCCACCATGTGTGCCTGGTCCTCGATGCTGAGGTTGCGGTGCAGGATGCCGATGCCGCCCTCGCGGGCCATGGCGATGGCCATGCGCGACTCGGTGACGGTGTCCATGGCCGCGGACGCGAGCGGGACGTTGAGCCGGATGCGGCGGGTGAGCTGGGTTCCGGTGTCCACCTGGGACGGGATGATGTCTGATTGGTTGGGCTGCAGCAGCACATCGTCATACGTGAGGCCCAGCACCGCGAACGGCGCGGGCACCCCCGATCCAGTCAGTTCCTCGGACACGTGGGCACCCTTCCTGTCGCGGCAGTCGAGGCCTCAGTCTACGCCGCGGGCTGTGGCTGAGCTAACCAGCGAGGCTCCGGCGGACCGCTGTTCAGCCACGGGTGAAGCCCTCATCCGCATGGTTCCAGCTGGTCGACCCCCGGCACCATGCGGTCCCACTCGCGCGCGGTCAACCGCTCCCCCACCGCGTCGCACAGCTGGACGGCGACGTCGTCCACGTCCAGCGGCCACACGTAGGCACCCTGGGTGTCGGTGGCGAAGACCACCCTCTCCTGGTCGAGGTGGATGTCGGCCACCGCGCCACGGCCCGGCCGGAGCACGAGGTCCGTGCGGAAACCGCCCTCCTCACTGGTCTCGAGCAGGTAGATGCGGCCGTCGATGAGCCCGGCGGCCACGAGCCCGCCACCCGGGGACAGCGACAGCGACGCCACGCCGGCGCTCAGCTCCATCACGTCGGGGTCCACGACGGGGGCGGCCGGGTCCGAGACGTCCACGCGGTAGACGAGCCCCGCGTCGGTTCCGACGATGATGCCCTCCCCGTCCGACGTCCACGTGAGCGCGATCGAGGCCCCCTCCGCTGGGACGCCCACCTGGCCCACGGCCTTCGGCTGCCCTCCGGAGACGTCGTGGATCACCAGTTCCGTGGAGGCGGTGCTCATGGCCGCCAGGAGCGGTTTCGTGGGATGCCACCCGGCCGCGAGCGTGGACCAGGTCTGGATGTCACCGACCGGGTGCCATTGGAGCCCCTCGCGGCGGATCACCCGCGCCCAGTCCTGGCTGGTCTCGGCGTAGAGGGCCAACCCGTCCGGGCCCTGGAACAACTCGTAGGCGATCTCCGTGCCGACCTGGGACCACACCGGCGGCTGAGCCGTGTGGACGTTGGTGTCCCAGCTGGCCAGCCGCCCGGAGGCCGTGGGCAGCGACAGCACGTGACCGGAGGAGAGCACGGGGCCGTAGCCGGTGCCGGCGTCCTCGGAAAACTGCAGCCTGTGCCCCTCGGAACCGTCGAAGTGGTAGGCCCTCGCGTGGTCCTCGAAGTACTTGACGAAGTGCTGCCCGGTCAACGCGCTGGGCAGGGGCGTGGCGCTGCCCTCGACCAGTTCCCCTGAGAAACGCTGCGGCCACACACGCATGGTGCCGTCGAGCGTGCCCGTCACGACCCGCCCGTCCGCCCAAGCCAGGCCGGTCACCGAGGCGGGCTCGGCCACCTCTCCCAGGGGCGTGCCGTCGGCCGCGAACGCCCCGGCCCTGCCGTCCCAGGTGCCGAGGATGACACGGTGCCCGTCGTAGGCCAAGGAGTGGATGTAGACCGCACCGAACTGCAGCTGAGGACCGGCCGTCAGGGTCTGGCCCGAGACGTCGAAGATCGTGGCCTGCCCGTCCGAGCCCGCCGCCGCCAGGCTGGAGCCGTCAGGCGAGAACTGCAACCGGGTGACGCGGCGCATCGCCTCCGTGGCGGGGAGCACGGCGCCGCTCTCATCCCACAGCTGGATGTCGTCGCCCCCTGCGACGACGAGGCCGCCGCCGGGCTGCGCGGCCAGCCCCTCGACGGGCCGGTCCTCGCCGGTGTCCCACCGCGCCACCTCGGCCATGGTGGCCAGGTCCACCTGGGCGATGGTGCCGTCGCCGAACCCCAGGTACGCGTGATGGTCGCCGAAGGCGGCGCCGTACGCGGCCTCCTCGGCCCCGGCCCGTTCGACCAGCAGTTCCGGCTGGCCGGTCACGTCCCAGACGCTGGCGGTGCCCTGACCGCTGACCGCCAGCAGCTCGCGGCCGTCGCGCCGCCCGTGGGCGATGCCGAACAGCTGCCCGCTGGACGCCTCGAACGAGAATGCCGGCGCGCTGAAGTCTCCGTCGCGCCACCCGTCGACGACTCCGGCGCCGTTGGCACGCGCCACCAGCGCGCCGTCGGGCGAGGCGGCGATCCGGACCGTCCCCCGGGGGCCCATCACCCGCCACGGCGCCCCCAGGCCGCCGGCCTTGAGGACAGCGGCCTCGGCCTCCGCGGTGCGGGCGGTGCGCAGTGCCGCCAGGCTGAACTGGGCCGCGAGGTTGCGGTCCGTCGGGTGCAGTTCCTCCGCGACCAGCGCCAGCTGCCGCGACTGCGCCTCCGCCTTGGCGATCTCCGCGGCCATCGCGAAGGAGTCTGCGCGGCGCATCTGCAGGAACGTGAGCAGCAGCGCTGCAGCGGCGAGGAGGGCCAGGACCGTCATGACCGCGTTGCGGCGCTGCAGCTGGCCGATCTGCCGACGATGGGCCCTCTTCTCCTCCTCCGCCTTGGCGAGGCTGGCGTCGAAGAAGTCCGTCTCCAGCGGCGTCAGTGCGATGTCGGTGGTGCGGGTGAACTGGTCGAAGACCAGTGCCTCGACGGGGATGAGGGCCTGCGGATCCCTGTTGGATTCCTCCCAGACCTCGGCCGCCTTGGCGATCCGTCGGCGGAACAGCAGGTGCTCGCGCTCCTCGTCCACCCAGGTGCCGAGCCGCTTCCACCGCCCCAGGAGCGCCGAGTGGCCGATGCTGAGCATGGTGCCGTCCAGCGTGAGCAGCCGCGCGTTGAGGTAGGCCTCCGCCGGCCCCACGACGTCCTCGGGCAGGTGGGTGGCGTCCACCGAGCGGCGCTCGATGCCGTCGGAGCTGACCTGCACGAGGTCGAGGAGGAGCTTGCGGATGCCGAGCTGTTCCTGGGGCGTGGCCGCCTCGTGGATGCCCTCCGCCAGCCGCTCGAGGCCGCCCCAGATGCCGCCGGTGGCGAGGTAGTCATCCACCGTGACGGTGGGGCCAGTGGCCTGAGCCCACGCCTGGCGCAGCGAGTTCGAGAGCATGGGCAGCACCGAGGCGGGCGGCTCGCCGTAGCGCCAGAGGCTGCTCAGGATGAGCGTCACGAGCGCGTCGTCGACGGGGCGGCCGCTCGCGATGGCGGGTTGCCGGATGATGTCCTCGAACTCGTCGCGCATCAGCGCCCCCACCAGGACGGGCGCGGTCAGCGCCCGGCGCAGCCTGTTGTCGGAGGAGAGCACGCCGAACGCGTCGGCCGTCAGGCCGAACACGCACGTGACGTTGGACGGCAGCGAGGTCAACGCGTCGACGGCGTCCTGTGCCGCCTCGGGCGTCATGCTGCGCAGCGACTCCATGTGGTCTGCCACGATCAGCACATCGCCCTGTGCCGGCGGCCGCCATGCGGCGAGTTCCTCTGGGGGCAGCGCCACGCACGTGAAGCGGCTCAGGCGGCCGCCGTGGCACTCGGTGCCGATGAGGCCCGCCTGGAGCAGCGACGACTTGCCGGAGCCGGAGACCCCCACCACGGCCACCAGGCGCGCACCGGGCGCGGTCTGGACGTTCTCGACGGCGGCGACCAGCTCGTCGAGCAGCACCTGGCGCCCGAAGTAGCGCTCCGAATCCTCTGCGGAGTACGCGCGCATGCCGACGTAGGGGTTGGCGCCGACCTGGCCCTGCGTGCGGAGGCGCGCCAGCACCTGCAGCCACTCCTCCTCGGGCACCTCGGCGGTGAGGTCCAGGGCCCGCGCCAGCGCGAGGAAGTTGTCCTGCAGCGCCAGCGTGGGCAGGTGCTTGCCCTCGAACCAGCCCTGCAGGGTGGACGACGACAGGTGCACCCGCTTGGCGAGCACGCGTAACGACATTCCAGCGTGGAGGCGCGCCACACGAAGCGTCTCGGCGAACTCCTGGCGCGTGGTGGGGGCTGGCATGGCAGGGAATCTATCGTGGCCTGCCGACAGATTGTCCACAGGCCGTCGATAGCACCGTGAAACAAATGACCCCGCCAGGCAGGGGAACCTGGCGGGGTCATCGCGAGCGGGCGGGGATCAGGCCCGCTCGGCCTTCAACCGAGCGAACTCGGTCCAGATCTCGGCGCAGTCCTCGCGGCCGTCCTCGAGGTGCTCGAGGTCGAACAGGCTCTTGTCGGTGCCGTCGAGGAAGTCGCGGAGGTGCTGGTCGGAGAAACCCGCCTCGGCGGCGTCGGTGCGCGTCGAGGCGTAGTAGCACTTCTCGACGCCCGCCCACATCATCACGGCGACACACATGGGGCAGGGCTCACACGTGGCGTACATGATGGAGCCGCTCAGGTCGAGCGTGTTGAGCTTGCCGCACGCCTCCCGGACGGCGACCAGCTCGGCGTGTCCGGAGGGGTCCACCTCCTTGAGCACGGTGTTGCCGACGGCGGCGAGGATCTCGCCGTCACGCACCAGGGTGGCGCCGAACGGGCCACCGGTGCCCTCGCGCATGCCTTCCATGGTGGCGTCGACGGCGAGCTTGAAGTATTCGTCCATTGTTGAACTCCTTTGTCTGTGGACTTGTCAGTTGGTGGTCGAGGTGCGGGGACGCACGAGCAGGTAGCCGACGAACCCGATGATGAGGCCGCTGAAGAAGGCCCAGTTGTTGATGGTGGCCAGCACGGCCACGCCCGTGAAGAGCTTGCCCGACATCGTGACGATGAAGCTGACCACCAGCACGCCGATGGCGCGCCAGTTGACGCCGCCGGGATAGGCGCCGTCGGAGCCGGGCGCGGTGTAGATGTGGTCCAGGTTGAGGACCTTCCTGCGCTCCAGGTAGTAGCTGGCGAGCATGATGCCGGCGATGGGGCCGAACATCGAGCCGATGAAGCTGTAGAAGAGGAACAGCATCGTGGTGTTCTCGACGAACTGCCAGGGCAGGATCAGCGTGCCGACGACGGCGGCCAGCAGGCCACCGGTCTTGACGTTGAACCACTTGGGCAGCTGTGCGGTCATCTGGAGGCCGGACGGCAGCATGTTGCCGAACACGACGAAGGCAGTGGCGCCGACGTTCATGGCCAGGATGAGCAGGATCACGACGAACGGGTTGCCGATCGAGTTGATGGCGTCGACGAAGACCGTCGGCTTGTTGACGTCGATCTCGCCGCCGCTGACCGCGTGGAGGCTGGCCATGAAGGCCACGGTCACGATCGCAAACAGGATGTAGGACACGATCATGCCGATCGGGAAGCCCAGGCGCGGGGCGCGCTGGTTCTCGGCGGTGCGCGAGATGTCGGCGATGTTGACGATCGGGCCGGCCCAGTTCGACACCAGCATCGACACGCAGGTGACGAAACCGACGACGGTGACGGGCTCGCTGATCGGGTCGAGGGCCAGCACGTTGCCCACGCCGCCGGCGTTGACCACCGCGAGGACCACGCCGATGACCATGAGCACCCAGACGGCGGGCGAGGCCCAGTCGGAGAACTTGCCGATGAACTTCTGCCCGGCGAGGTAGAGCACCACGGTGATGACCCACATGACGACGTAGCTGATCAGGGTGGGGATCGGCAGGCCGAGGAAGTCCGCGCCACCGCCGATGTTCAGGAAGCCCGGGAAGAGCCGTTCGAAGACGATGTCCATGGCCTGTGCCGACGACACCGTCGTCAGGCCGAAGAACACGAAGCCTGCGATGAGGCCACGCAGCAGGGCCGGGAACACGGCGCCCTTGACGCCGAACGTGTCACGGATGAGCATGGCGAACGGCACGCCGTACTTGGCGGCCGCGTGGCCGTTGAGCACGTAGCCGATCGACACGATGACCGCGGCAGTCATGATGGCGCCGATGACCTGCCAGGCGGACAGGCCGAAGGCGAAGAAGCCGACGACGGTGAAGTAGCTGAGGATGTTGTGGATGGGCCCCATCCACACGGTGGCGAAGTTGCGGACGCCCCAGGTACGGTCCTTGCGCCGTACCGGGAGCACCTCCTCGGAGTAGCCGCGAGAGGCGTATTCGGCGAACTGCTCGTCCGAGATGTCGACTACGTCTGCAGCGTCAACATTGAGCGTTGACATGTGGTTTCCCCTTTCAAGGGTTCAAGTGGGTGGCTTCCTTGCCCACCCGGTTCTTCTTGTTTCAAAACTTCTCGGCCAGCGCGAGGGTGGCCTTGTGGAACGCCTCGAGCGGCGGGTGCGTGATGCCGGCGCCGATCATGCCGATGCCCGCGTCCTTGTGGGCGATCGCGGTGTTGATCACCGGGAGGATGCCGGTGTCCTCGACCTTGCGCACGTCGATGGCGCTGGCGATGCCCCGGAAGTCCAGCAGCGGGATGGTGATGTTCGGGTTGGTGCCGGTGGTGATGTCCATCATGGTCTTCGAGTAGCCGATGGCCTCGGAGACGGTGCCGCCGACCAGCGGCACGATGGCGGGGGCCGCGGCCATGGCGAAGCCGCCGATGCCGTAGGTCTCGGTGATGGCGGAGTCGCCGATGTCGAGGCCCGAGTCCTCCACCTTGTAGCCGGCGAACAGCGGGCCGACGACGCGCTGGGCGGGGCCGGTGAACCAGGTGTTGCCGCCGATGCCGGACACGCGGATGCCGAACTCGACGCCGTTGCGGCACATCGTGGTCACGACGGTGGAGTCGGGGATGTCGTGCGCCGCGTCCATGGCGGCCTTGGAGGTGGCCATCCAGGTGGGGCCCGAGAAGTAGTCGGAGCTGAGCACGAAGTTGAACACGTCCTGCTTGTCCTTGGTCGAGAAGTCCGACTCGAGGATGTGCGGCGTGAGGGCCTGGATGAGCAGCGCGGTGCCGGCGTTGTTGCGGTTGTGCGCCTCGTCGCCCATGTGGATGGCCTGGGCCAGCATCATGCGCAGGTCGATCTCCTTGGCCGAGACCATGGCGTCGCGCAGGATGGGGCCGAACACGTCACGCATCCAGTTGAGGCGGTCGATGACGCTCTGGTCGTTGGCACCCATCCGCAGGATCTTGGCCAGCTGCTCGGACAGGTTGGTGTAGGCGTAGTTGCCGTAGGGCCGGTTCTCGACCACGTGCATGAACATCGACGCCGAGGTGACGCCCGCCATCGAACCCACCGCGTTGTGCTCATGGCAGGGGCTGAAGTCGATCTCGCCGGAGGCGGCCAGCTCGTAGGCCTCGTCGAGGTCCTTGGCCAGGCCCTCGAACACGAGGGCGCCGGTGACTGCACCCTTCATGGCGCCGGCCATGCGCTCGAACGCGATGGGCGGGCCGGCGTGCAGGATGGTCTTCTTCGTCATGCCGGGCACCACGTCGATCGCCTGGCCGAAGCCCACCAGCATGGGCTGCGAGGTGATGATGCGCTCCAGCGCGATGGCGTTGGCCGCCTCGATGCGCTCGGCGTTGGCCGGGTCGGCCAGCTTGGTCAGCGCGGCGATGACGTCGGGCTGGCCGCCGCCGGGCGGCGCCCAGTCGAGGTGGGTGACGCGTGCGCCCTGGGCGGCCATGTCGTCGGCGAACATCTCGGCGCCGACGTTGACGGCCGACAGGGGGTTGGTGAGGAGGTCCGTGATGCTCATCAGTTGTTGCCCTTCTTGACGAATTCGCGGGCCAGCAGCCCGGTGTTGGTGGAGGAGGATGCCCACGTGACGCCCGCGTCGGTGAGCTGGTTGACCTGCGAGTCGAAGTCCTGGGGGTCGCTCTCGGTGCCCAGCACGAAGGCGAGCACCTCCAGGTGGCGGCCCTCGGCGGCGGCCTGCTCCTTGGCCTGCTTGATCGCCGGGAGCATCACTCCCACCGGGTCGGGGTTCGCGCCGTAGCCGAGCACGAAGTCGAGCACGATCACGCCGGTGGTCGGGTCTGCGGCCTCCTCGAGGAACCGCCCGATGCGGTTGGAGGGGTCGATCATCGGGTGCGGCTTGCCGTTGGTGAACTCGTCGGAGCCGAAGTCGAGGAACGTGTGGGCCTTCGACTTCTCGCCCGCCTCGAGGTGGAACTCGCCGCTGCGGAGGTTGGAGTAGACGTCCGTGAAGTCCTCCATGGCGAGGAACATGGCCTCGTCGCACAGGGTGCCGCCGGCGAAGATGCCGCGGATGTAGCGCTGCTCGTCGTTGAGCTTGCCCCGGACCTCCTCGATGAGGGGCCAGTTGAGCGGGTGCAGGTTCATGGTGCTGGTGTCGACGCCGCTGGCCTCGAGCGCGGTGATCGCGGCGGGCTTGGTGCGGTTGAACGCCTTGACGCCCTTGCCCTCCGCCTCGTCGAGCAGGTCCTGCGGGGCGCCGAGGAAGCAGACGACGGCGGGCTTCGCGGAGGCGGCCAGCGCGTCGATCACCTTGCTGGCGACGGAGCGCGCCGGGGGCTTGGACACGACGACGAGGACGTCGGTGCCCGGGTCGGCGTCGAGCGCCGCGATGCCGTCGAGCATCATGATGCCGCCGATGGCCTCGGAGAGGTCACGGCCGCCAGTGCCGATGAGGTGGCTGATGCCGCCGCCGAAGGCGTGGATGCGCACGCTCATCTCCTGGCTGCCGGTGCCGGAGGCCCCGACGATGCCGATGCGGCCGCGGCGCACCTCGTTGGCGAAGCAGAGCCCGACTCCCCCGAGGATGGCGGTGCCACAGTCGGGGCCCATCATCAGCAGGCCCTTGTCGTGCGCCTTGCGCTTGAGTGCGAGCTCGTCCTCGATGGTGACGTTGTCGGAGAACATCATCACGCTGAGGCCCGCGTCGAGGGCGGCGTGGGCCTGGTTCGCGGCGAAGGCACCGTTGACCGAGATGACGGCGAGGTTGGCGTCCTTGCGTGCGCCGGCGGCACCCTTGATGGTGCGGTAGGTGATCTCCTCGTCCTCGTCGCCGCGGGGCTTGCGGACCAGGAGTTCCTGGATCTGGCCCATGACCTCGTCGGTGTCGACGCCGTCGTCGGTGATGGCGATCAGCATCAGGTCTCCGGGGGTGGCGGCCTCGATGTCCTCGGTGAGCAGGCCCAGGCCCTCCAGCACCTCCTTGTTCATGGGGGTGCCCATGGCGGTGAAGGCCTGCTGCACGCCCGGCAGCGCGTTGGCCTTCGTCGACACCGACATCAGGGAGACGGAGTCGATGTAGGTGTTCTTCTTGATGAGCGTCGTTGTCGTCATCAGATTCCTCTCTCGGTGAGTTCAAGGGCGGCGACGAGTCCGCCCACGATGTGCAGTCCTGAGGTGTGCCCGACCGCGAGGCATTGGTCAGTGGCCGCGACGATGCGGCGGGGCTCGCCGACGCCCAGTGCGTCGACGAGGTGGTGGAGGACGCTGGTGGCGCGGCCGTCGAGGGCCGCGCGCAGCATCGTGAGGCTGATCTGGTTGGTGGCGGCGGCGTGCTCGGCCACCGCCGAGCGCAGCCAGGCCAGGGCGGCGTGCCGTCCGACGGCGTGGCACCCGATGATGAAGCCGGCCAGGAGGTCGTCGCCTGCGGGGGTCAGCCCCGGGCCCAGCCCGATGAGTCCGCCGGCGACGATCTTGGCGGTGACGAAGTCGGCGCGGCGCATCGCGTTCTGCAGCCGCACGCGGTGCGTGGCGATGCGGCCCTCGACGGCGAGCTCGAACGGGTCCGTCGGCCCCGCCACCGGCAGGTGGCCGCGCACCACGTCGAGCGCGCCGCGGGTGATGCCCAGGGGCCAGTGCGAGGGGTTCCAGGTGGTGGCGCCGTCCAGGTCCACCGAGCTGAGGTCGACGGGGTCGCCGACCGCGAGCCGCAGCTCTGCTGCGGCCCTCATGTCGAGGACCGCGGTGCGGGGGCCGACCGGGACGGTCGACGCAGCGAGCGTCCAGAGCCCCGAGTCGTCGACCATGTTGATGGTGCGCGCGAACACCGAGTGCACGCGGGGATGCGGGCGGGTGACCGTCCAGGAGATGAACTCCCGGTCGGCCACCAGCGCCCGCATCCTGGTCACGTCACGCCCCCGCAGCCTTGAGGAGGTCGGCGATCTCGGTGAAGCCCATCTTCTCCGCGTGCTGGAGCGGGGTCACGCCCCACTGGTCCACCATCTTCGGGTCGGCCCCGGCGGCGAGGAGGATGCGTACGATCTCCTGCTGCTCCGGGCCGCCGTCGCGGAGGATGATGGCCTCGAGCAGCGGGGTCCACCCACAGATGTTGGTGTGGTTGACGTTGACGTCGGTCTCCTCCGCGAGGTAGCGGGTCAGCTCCACGTGGCCCTTCTCGGCCGACGGGTGGATGCCCACTCCCCCGAAGCGGGTGACGAGCTCGAGGTCGGTGCCGGCCTCGACCATGCGGCGCGCGACGGCGAGGTCGTTGCTGATGCAGGCCCAGAGGAACGGGTTGAGCGAGATGCGGTTCTGCGCGTCGATGTCGGCGCCGGCCTCGATCAGCACGTCGAGCGCGGCGTGATTGCCTGCGCGGGCGGCGATGAGGACGGCGGAGGACCGCTGCTGCTCGGTGGTGGCGACGGCGCTGGGGTCAGCACCCGCCGCAAGGTGCTCGCGGACCTCGTCCGCGGTCGCTGTGGCCACGAGTTCCGGCCATTGCGTCTGGGTCATGTTCTGCCTTGCTTCCTGGGCTGCTTCGCCCCTACTCAAACCCTCTGGCATATGGTATACCAGATGCATGAGGATTTTGGTAGCCCTGGGGGGCAACGCAATGACCGGCCCGGGAGAATCAGTCCGGGCCGATCACCAGATCGCGGCCGTCGAGGCGGCCGCTGAACAGATCGCAGCTCTGGCCAACGACGGCCACCAGGTGCTGATCTCCCACGGAAACGGCCCGCAGGTGGGCAACATCCTGGCCAAGAACGACCTGGCGGCCTATGTGCTCACGCCCGTCCCGCTGGACTGGTGCGTGGCGAACACGCAGGGCTCGATCGGGTTCATCCTGCTCAACGCGCTCGACCGCGCACTGGCGCGCCGTCGGGTCGACATGAGGCCCGCCGTCGTCGTCACCCGGGCACTCGTCGAGGCCGACGACCCCGCGTTCGACAACCCCACCAAGCCCATCGGCCGCTACGTCGACGAAGCCACCGCCGAGCGACTCTCCCACTTCGGTCAGGTGCTCCGCGAGATCGAGCCCGGCCGCTTCCGCCGCGTCGTGCCCAGCCCCGAGCCCCGGGAGATCCTCGACGCACCGGCCATCGACGCGCTGCTGAAGGCCGGCCTGCTGGTGGTGGCCGGCGGCGGTGGCGGCATCCCCGTCACCCGCGACGCCGAGGGCGTGCTGCACGGCGCCGAAGCCGTGATCGACAAGGACCTCGCCAGCGTGCTGCTGGCCCGCCAGCTGGGCGCCGACGCCCTCGTGCTGGCCACCAACGTCGACAACGCCTGGATCAACTGGGGCAAGGACGACGCCGCCCCCCTGGGCGAGGTGGGCCTCGACGAGATCCGCAGGCACGAGGCCGACGGCCAGTTCGGCGCGGGCTCGATGGGTCCGAAGGTGGCCGCCATCCGTCGCTTCGTCGAGGACGGTGGCCCCATGGGCATCATCACCGCACTCGACAAGATCGGTGACGCCCTCGAGGGCAACGCCGGCACGGTGCTGCGGGGCTGACCCGGCCGTCGGCGGGGGCTACGCCTCGCCGCCGTCGTTGAACAGGAGCCTGTGCGCGAGCCGGCGCGATGTTGCCACATGTGCCTCGGCCAGCGCACGGGCTCCTTCGGCGTCCCCGGACGCGATGGCCTGGGCGATCTCGCTGTGTTCCCCGCAGATGATGCTGGGGTCGTCGTTCTGCTTGAACAGCCAGTTGAGGCGGTTGCGCAGGGGCTCCAACAGGGTGGCCAGCAGCGAGTTGTGCGTCATCTGGATCAGCACCTCGTGGAACTCCGCGTTGTAGCGGCGCACGAGGTCTCCGTTGCCGGACTTCAGCGCCGACTGCTCCTTCTCGACGACGCGCAGCAGCTTCGCGCGCTCCTCGGGGCTGCCGTGCCTGAGCGCGAGCTCGACCTCCTGCACCTCGAGCGCCTCGCGCAGTTCGAAGATCTCGCGCAGGTCCTCGGGGACCAACTCGGTCACCACGGCGCCGCGCCGTGGCTGCAGCGTGATGAAGCCCTCGGTCTTCAACCCCGCCAGGGCCTCGCGCACCGGGATGCGTGAGATGCCCAGCTCCTCGGAGAGCTCGCGCTCCTTGATCCGGTAGCCGGGCTGGTAGGTGCCGGTGGTGATGCGTTCACGGATCACGTCGCGGGCGCGCTCCGCCAGCGAGCGCTGCGTCAGCCCGAGATTCTCGTCCCCCGTCGTGGTCATCGCTCGATTATGGCACTACCTTGCCCGTTTGCGCGGTCTCGGGATGAGCGGTTGACGAGGTATCGAGCACGACGCTGCGCCCGCCCCTGTCGTCCAGGCGCTCGGGCGCGGGAATGGGTGCCGCGGTGAGGTAGTCGTAGAGGCCCCGTTCGACGGGCTGGTCGAGGCGCAGGTCCATCGTCACGACGGGGAGCCTGTCGCCGGTGGGCATGGTCTCCTCGTGAGCGTTGTGCGCAGTGACGGTGCCCAGGTAGAGGTAGTCGGAGCCCTCGGCGTCGTCACGCTTCACGAACAGGTGCGGCTCGACGTCGTGCTCGACGATGCGCCGCACCTCGTTGCTGCGCAGGGTGCGCCTGCTGCGAGTGAACCAGCGCATCGTGGACTCGTCGACGAACTCGTCACCGTACGCCACGGAGGACTCCACGTCGTCGGCCTTGTGGTAGGTCACGAAGATGGGGCAGGTGCCCGAGAAGTCGTCGACCTTGTACCCGTAGAGCGTGGACGTCTCGTCGCCGCGGAAGCCCAGCAGCCGACAGGCGTCCTTGCGCGAGTAGCGCCTGCCCGGGCGCAGCTCCTGTGCCCAGCCGTGCCGGTGCCGGGCCAGGAACAGGCCGGTGTCGATCACGTCCGTGGCGTGCGCGCGGAAGGTGGGGTGGTCCCATTCGGCGGCGAGCTCCGCGCCGAGCGTCAGCACGCCGTCGGCCTCCACCGCGAGGGGCAGGTAGCCGGGCCTGGTCTTGGCAGGGAAGAAGTCGAGCGTGAGCAGGCTGACGGCGCTGCGCACGACGTCGGCTGCCGTGGTGCAGTGGTGTGCGTGCAGCAGGCTGACGATGTCGTCTGGGGTGAGCTTCCCCCGTTCGAGGAGTGCCTGGAGCAGCAGGAGTTCGTGGGGGCGCTTGCCGTTGAGCAGTTCGAGGCTGAGCAGGTTGAGCAGCCTGCCCTGACGCGGCGTGGGGGGCGCGAGCTTCGCGAACTTGGCGAGCAGCTGCCAATAGTTGCTCTCCCTGGTTGCCAGCACGACGGGGTCCGCGGTGTCGAAGCGGGCGAAGTCGAGCAGCCTCGGCTCTGCCCCGACCCGGTTGCGCATCTCGGTGTAGGCGGCCTTGAGCGCCACCATGGAGTCGAGCCTCACCCGGTCGATGGCCCTGAACACCTGGTCGCGTGCGACGGCGTCGAAGTTCACGCTCGACAGCCCGGCGATGGAGCCGGCCTCCTCCGCCTCGATGAGGTTCTGGCGGACCGAATCCTTGGACAGGCTGGTGTCGCCGAACAACGCGACGGGCACCAGGTAGTTGTTGGCGTAGTTGCCGATGAAGTCGATGACGACGAGGTAGTCCTTGCCCGCCGCCTTCCGCAGCCCGCGGCCCAACTGCTGCGTGAACACGATCGCCGACTGCGTCTGGCGCAGCATCACCACCTGGTTGATGGCCGGGATGTCGATGCCCTCGTTGAAGATGTCGACGGTGAGGAGGTAGTCGAGTTCGCCACGCTCCAGCCGCGCCACGGCCTCCTCGCGCACCGGTACCGGGTCCTTGCCCGACAGCGCCACGGTGCGCAGGGGCCGGCCGCGCAACGTGCGTTGGTTGAGGATCTGCGCCAGCTGGGCGGCCTCCTCGTTGCGCGAGCAGAAGACCAGCCCGCGCACCGGCACCCCTGCCTGGCCGTAGCGCTCCACGGCGGCGAGGACGTGGTCGACGCGCTCGGTGGACACGAGGCGCGAGAGGCTGGTCATGTCGTCGATGACCTCACCGTCGCCGGTGACGTAGTCGGTGACGCCGTAGTAGTGGAAGGGGGCCAGCATGTCGGCCTCGAGGGCCTTCTGCAGCCGGATCTCGTAGGCCACGTTGTAGTCGAACAGCTCGAAGATGTTGAAGCCGTCGGTGCGCTCCGGGGTGGCGGTGATGCCCAGGAGGAAGCGGGGCGCGAGGTGGTCGAGGACGCGGCGGTAGCCGTCGGCGCCTGCGCGGTGCACCTCGTCGATGAGGACGTAGTCGAAGGCGTCGGGCGCGATGCGGGCCAGGTTCGTGGTCAGCGACTGGACGGTGGCGAACACGTAGCGGCGGTCGATCTCGTGGCGCCCGCCGGCGAGCTTGCCGAAGTCGCCTGCGGGGGCGCCGAGCACGCGCCTGAACTCGGCGATGGCCTTGTCGAGGATCTGTTCGCGGTGCACCACGAACAGCATCCGTTCGGGTTGGGCGGTGCGCACGTCGAGGGCCGCGAGGATGGTCTTGCCGGTGCCGGTGGCCGACACGACGAGGGCGCGACGCTCGCCGCGGGAGCGCACCAGGTCGATCTCCGCCAGGGCCTCCACCTGCATCGAGTTGGCCACCACCTCGACGGCGGGCCACCCCTCCACGATGGGGTGCGGCGTGGCCGGGGCCGACGGTGGCCGCCACGTGCGGCGGTAGGCGTCGACCCAGGCGCGGGTGAGGGGCACGGCGCGGGCGCGCTGGCGTTCCACCGCCGCCTCGAGCTGGTGCACGATGTCGCCGTCGGCCATCGCGGAGAACCGCAGGTTCCACTCATGGTTGCGCAGCAACGCCGACTCGGTGAGGTTCGAGCTGCCGACGATCGCCGTCGAGCTGTGCTGCTGCCGGAAGACGTAGCCCTTGGCGTGGAAGCCCTCGGAGGTGCCGTCGAGGAGGAGCACCTCGATGTCGCGCAGGTTCAGCAGCTCCTCGAACGCCGCGGGCGAGTTGAAGCCGAGGTAGGTGGACGTGATGATGGTGCCGCGGCCGGGGAAGTCGAGCAGCGCCTGCTTCAGCGCGGCGATGGCGCCCGACGTGACGAACGCGACGGAGAACACGAAGCTGTCGGCGCGCCGCAGCTCGTGGCGGATCGTCCGCAGCATGGTGTCACGGCCGTCGTTGACGATCAGCCGGGGGTGGTGCAGGCGCGGCGAGGGGTGGGTGTGGTCGACGAACCCGAACGTGAGGTCGCGGCCGTAGGCCGCGGCTAGCTCCATCGGCTACGGGCCTCGACGATCATCTCGACGGCCGGCACGTCAGCGGGGGCCCACTCCAACCCGGCCAGTTCGTCCGCATCCACCCAGCGCACCTCGGCGTGCTCGGTGGGCTCGGGTTCACCGTCGACGATGCGGCACCAGTACGTGCTCAGGTCCACCAGCCCGAAGGAGTACTGGTGTTCGGTGCGGGTGAGGAAGTCGCCCACCTCGACGGTGCAGCCGAGCTCCTCGTCGATCTCGCGGCGCAGCGTCTCCTGCGGCGTCTCGCCGGGTTCGATCTTCCCGCCGGGGAACTCCCAGAGCCCCGGCAGCGACATCGCCTCGCTGCGTCGCGCCGCCAGGATGCGTCCGTCCCGCACGGAGACCGCACCCACCACCGTGATCCGCTTGCCCACTTTTTCCGTCCCCTCCCAAGTCGGGACCAGGTTATCGCCGGCGCCGGCGGCTGACCAGCTCGACACCCGGCCATGAGGAAGGCCCCGCCCGGAAGAACCGGACGGGGCCTGCAGGCTGATCTGGGATCAGTCGTCGGCGTCTTCGCGCTTGTCCACCACGAGGGTCTCGGTGGTGAGCAGCAGCGAGGCGATGGACGCGGCGTTGGCGAGCGCGGAACGCGTCACCTTGACCGGGTCGATCACGCCGTTGGCGACGAGGTCCTGGTATTCGCCGACCTTGGCGTTGTAGCCATGGCCGACCTCCATCTCGGCGACCTTGGTGGTGATGACGTAGCCAGACTCGCCACCGTTCTCGGCGATCCAGCGCAGCGGCTCGACGAGGGACTTGGCCACGACGTCGACACCGGCGCGCTCGTCGCCTTCGAGGCCCAGGCCATCGGCCAGCACGGAGCCGGCGTGGATGAGGGCGGAGCCGCCACCGGCGACGATGCCCTCCTCGATGGCCGCACGGGTGGCCGAGACGGCGTCCTCGATGCGGTGCTTCTTCTCCTTCAGCTCCACCTCGGTGGCGGCGCCGACCTGGATCACGCACACACCACCGGCGAGCTTCGCGACGCGCTCCTGGAGCTTCTCGCGGTCCCAGTCGGAGTCGGTGCGCTCGATCTCGGCGCGCAGCTGCGCGACGCGGCCGTCGACCTCGGACGAGTCACCAGCGCCGTCGACGATGGTGGTGGCGTCCTTGGTGACGACGACGCGGCGGGCGCGGCCGAGGACCTCGAGGCCCACCTGGTCGAGCTTCAGGCCGACCTCGGGGGCGACGACCTGGCCGCCGGTGAGGATCGCGATGTCCTCGAGCATGGCCTTGCGGCGGTCGCCGAAGGCGGGGGCCTTGACGGCGACGGAGGTGAAGGTGCCGCGGATCTTGTTGACCACGAGCGTCGAGAGGGCTTCGCCGTCGACGTCCTCGGCCACGATGAACAGCGTGCCCTTGGCCGCGATGACCTTCTCCAGCAGCGGGAGCAGCTCGTTCATCGACGAGATCTTGCCGCTGTGGATGAGGATGTACGGGTCCTCGAGCACGGCCTCCATGCGGTCGGTGTCGGTGACGAAGTACGGCGACAGGTAGCCCTTGTCGAACTGCATGCCCTCGGTGAACTCGAGTTCGGTGCCGAAGGTCTGCGACTCGTCGACGGTGATGACACCGTCCTTGCCGACCTTGTCGAACGCCTCGGCGATCAGGTCGCCGATCTGCTCGTCGCGGGAGGAGATGGTGGCCACCGACGCCATCTCGGCGGTGGTGTCGACCACGCGGGCGTTCTCACGCAGGCGCTCGACGACGGCCTCGACGGCCTTGTCCATGCCGCGCTTGAGCCCGACCGGGTTGATCCCGGCGGCGACGGCGCGCAGGCCGGCGTGGACCATGGCCTGGGCGAGCACGGTTGCGGTGGTGGTGCCGTCACCGGCGACGTCGTTGGTCTTGGTGGCGACTTCCTTGGCCAGCTGGGCGCCGAGGTCCTCGTAGGGATCGTCGAGTTCGACCTCCTTGGCGACGGTCACGCCGTCGTTGGTGATGGTCGGGGCGCCCCACTTCTGGTCGAGGACGACGTAGCGGCCCTTGGGGCCGAGCGTCACCTTGACGGTGTTGGCGAGGACGTCGACGCCACGCTCGAGCGCGCGGCGGGCTTCCTCGTCGAAAGCAAGAATCTTTGCCATGGGTTTCCTAAATCTTCTCGGGGGTCAACGGGGGCTGCCCCCGTTCGTTAATCTTCTCGGGGGTCAACGGGGGCTTGCCCCCGTTCGTTACTTGGAGACGACGGCGAGGATGTCGCGGGCGTTGAGCAGCAGGTACTCGTTGCCGTCGTACTTCACCTCGGTGCCGCCGTACTTCGAGAAGATGACAACGTCGCCCTCAGCGACGTCGAGCGGGATGCGGTTGCCCTTGTCGTCGATGCGGCCGGGGCCGGTGGCGATGACCTTGCCCTCCTGCGGCTTCTCCTTGGCGGTGTCGGGGATGAAGAGGCCCGACTGGGTCTGCTGGGTGGCCTCGAGGGGCTGGATCAGGATGCGGTCCTCGAGAGGCTTGATCGTGGTTGCCACGCCAAACACCTTCCTTTGTGTTCTCCGGCCGGGGGCCGGCTGAGA
This sequence comes from Tessaracoccus lubricantis, assembly GCF_039544535.1. Classification (NCBI taxonomy): domain Bacteria; kingdom Bacillati; phylum Actinomycetota; class Actinomycetes; order Propionibacteriales; family Propionibacteriaceae; genus Tessaracoccus; species Tessaracoccus lubricantis. The sequence goes on along the minus strand of NZ_BAABLV010000020.1, from coordinate 167,384 downwards.
TGTCTTCTTCTGTTGGACCCGGGCGTCGTCGCGGTGCCGCCTAGGCAGTTGGCACCCGAGGGTGTCGAGTGCCAGTGCCCAAACTATCGCGGGTTTAGCACTCAATCAAGCCGAGTGCCAGCACGGGTCGGGTGGGTTGCGGTGGGCGCCGTGAGCAACCAAACGGAGGGCGAATGTGCCGTGACCCCATCCCATCACTCACGGCACCGCCCCAGCGAGCCGGATTTGAACACTGTTAAGCTGCGATTGAACACTGTTCAAACGCGAAGGAGCACCCGTGGACCTGTACACCCTGGCGGAGAAGGCCATCGCCGACGGCGGCATCTCCCCCGACGAAGCCCTGGCCGTCCTGCAACTGCCGGACGAGCGCACCTACGAGCTCGTGGCAGCAGCCGGGCGCGTGCGCCGACACTTCCACGGCGTGGCCACCAAGGTGAACTACCTCGTCAACCTGAAGTCGGGCAAGTGCCCCGAGGACTGCTTCTACTGCTCACAGCGACTCGGCTCGGAAGCCGACATCCTCCGCTACACCTGGCTCACGCACGAGGACGCCCTCGCCGCCGCCAGGGCGGGGATCCGCGCCGGCGCCGGGCGCGTGTGCCTCGTGGCCTCCGGGCGGGGCCCGTCGAACCGTGACGTCGAGCGTGTCTCCAGGATCGTCGAGGACCTCAAGGACGAGAACCCCGCCGTCGAGGTGTGCGCCTGCCTGGGCATCCTCAAGGACGGACAGGCCGAGAAGTTGGCCGCCGTCGGGACTGACGCCTACAACCACAACCTCAACACCGCAGAGTCCCACTACGACAACATCTGCACCACCCACGACTACGACGACCGCCGCGACACCGTCCAGCACGCCCGCGAGCACGGGCTCTCGGCGTGCTCCGGCCTCATCGCCGGCATGGGCGAGACCGACGAGCAACTGGTGGAGGTGGCGTTGCAACTCAAGGAGATCGGCGCCGACTCCGTGCCCGTCAACTTCCTCATGCCCTTCGACGGCACGCCCCTCGAGGGCCACCACGAGCTCACGCCCCACACGTGCCTGCGCATCCTCGCGATGATCCGCTTCGTGCACGGAGCCGCCGACGTGCGCGTCTCGGCAGGGCGCGAGCAGCACCTGCGCTCCCTGCAGCCGCTCAGCCTCGAGATCTGCAACTCGCTGTTCCTCGGCGACTACCTCACCTCCGAGGGCCAGGCCGGGACACAGGATCTCGGGATGCTGGCCGACGGTGGCTATACCATCTACGGCTCCGACCACCGCCTCACCGCGACTGCGCCGGAGACGGTGACCCGTCGTCGGGGCGCGGGGACGGAGGTTGCCGCGAACGCGTGACCCGCTGGATGGCATCGACCACCACGGCGGTGCCCCAAGGCTGGGTATCGAGGGCACGCTGTGTGGTCAGGCCCTCATTGAGGGCATCGAGGATGCGTGCTGTGCGGGCGTCGAACTGCCGTTCGAGCGCCGCGCGACTGCGTCCCATCCACCGGTGGCACAGTTCCCGGAACTCGGGTCGACGTGCGGCCAGGGCATACAACTCGTGCGTGAGGATGAGGTCGCGCTGGCTGTCGAAGACATCCTCCGTGGTGATGCGGAGCATCGCCTCAATCGCCTCCTCGAAGGTCGTGGCCGCGTGCATGCGTCGCTCGAAGTGGGCGGCCTCCTGGATCGAAAACCGCTCGAATGCCAGGTACAGCAACTCGTCGATGCCTTCGAAGTGATAGGTCATCGACCCCAGGGGCACGTCGGCGGCCGCCGCCACCCTCCGGTGCGAGGCGCCGGCCACTCCGTGTTCCGCGATCACGTCGAGACACGCGTCGATGATCCGATCGCGACGCTCGGGGTCGTGACGCCGCGCCACGTCACAACTCCCTGATGACCCTGGCGGGATTTCCCGCAACGACGATCCCAGGGGGCACGTCCTTCGTCACCACGGACCCCGCGCCCACGATGGAGTTCTCCCCGATCGTCACGCCGGGCAGGACGATGACACCACCCCCGAGCCACACGTTGTCCTCCAACGTGATGGGCGAGCCGGACTCCCACTTGTCGCGGCGCGGGCCGGGCTCGATGGGGTGCCACGGCGTGAGCAACTGCACGTTCGGCCCGATCTGGCAGTCCGCACCGATCCTGATCACGGCGACGTCCAGCGCCGTCAGATTGCAGTTGATGAAGGTGCGCGCACCGATGTGCAGGAACTCGCCGTAATCCACGCTGAGGGGCGGGCGGACGAACGCATCGTCACCCAGCGTCCCCACCAGGTCGGCGAGGATCCCACGGGCGCCAGACTCGCCCGCGACGAAGGCGCGGTGATAGGCGTCAGCCAGTTCCACGGCGCGACGACTGCGCTGCGCCATGTGCGGGTCCTCGGCGATGTACAACTCCCCATCGACCATGCGTTGCCAGTTGCTCTTCCCAGTCATTTTGCCAGCCTAGACCATCATGCGTACGATCGTACGCATGACATCCCGCATCCCGCCTGACGTGAAGGCCGCACGCGCCGCCGTCAACGCCATGTTCTTCACCAACGGCGCGATCGTGGCCAACCTCATGCCCCGCTACCCCGAGATCAAGGACGCGCTGGGCCTGGGCAACACCGTCTACGGGTTCGCGGTGGCGGCCATGCCGGTGGGCGCGATCGTCGCCGGGCTGGCCGCGGCCTGGTTCATCCGACGGTTCACTTCCGCCCGGGTCGCGACCTGCGGCACCATGCTGGCCAGCCTGCTGGTGGTCGCGGCCGGCGTGGCGCCGTCGTTGGCGCTGTTCGCGGGTGCCCTGTTCGCCGTCGGGGCCGCGGACGCCATCATCGACGTCGCCCAGAACGCCCACGGCCTGCGGGTGCAACGCCGCTACGGGCAGTCCATCATCAACTCGTTCCACGCCTTCTGGTCCATGGGCGCCGTGGCCGGCGGCCTCATGGCCGCCGGTGCCATCGCGCTGCGGCTCCCGCTCGCCGTGCACCTGCCGATCTCGGCAGTCATCTTCACCGTCGTCGCCGTCCTCGCGCAGCGCAACGCCCTGCCCGGCCACGACGGCGACGAGCGGGCGGTCGCCGACCCCGCCGAAGTCGCCGACAAGGTCCGACGCGGCGTCAGCCCGCGCACCATCGCGGTGCTGGCCGCCCTGTCACTGATCTGCATCGCGGGCAGCGTGGTGGAGGACCTGGGCAGTTCCTGGGCCACCCTCTACCTCCAGACGCTGGGCACCCCGGGCGCGCTCGCGGCGTTCGGTTTCGTGTCGCTGGTGGGCGCCCAATTCGTGGGCCGCATCCTGGGCGACCGGATGGTCGACCGCTGGGGCGAGCGCGGCGTCGCCCGCTTCGGCGGCCTGCTCATCGCCGTCGGCATGGGGTTGGCGTTGGCGTGGCCCAGCGTGCCGGGCACCGTGCTCGGCTTCGCCGCGGCCGGCTTCGGGTGCGCCACGTTCGTGCCTGCCGCGATGCACGCCGCCGACAATCTGCCGGGGCTCCGCGCCGGCACCGGCCTGACCATCGTGTCGTGGCTGCTGCGCGTGGGGTTCCTGGTCTCACCGCCCATCGTCGGTGCCGTCGCCGACAACGTCTCGCTGCGCATGGGCCTGCTGATCGTGCCGGTGGCCGGGCTCCTGGTGGTGTTCCTGGCGTCCGTGCTGCAGGGCCGACGGGCCGCTACCGCTGGGCAGTGATGGTGTAGGTCAACGGCACCAGCAGCCGCTGGTGCTCGGGAAGCTCGTACGCGCCGCCGTCGCTGCGCAGCACCATCTGCGGCAGCGCCTCCCACGGGAGGTGGATCCCCTCCGCCATGCCCGTGATCGTCAGGCCCGCGCCGATCAGCGCAGTGATGATCTCCGAGATGGGGTGCGGCCAGTCGTAGGTGCGCACGTTGGTGAGCTTGTCGTCGCTGGCGTAGGTGTCCTCGTCGTCCCACGCCTCGGAGGTGCCGTCGGCCAGCGCCCGATAGCGCACGACCAGTTCGCCGTCGGTGCGCTCATCGTCCAGGGCGAACATGGCGGGGTGGCCGTCGCGGATGTAGAAGGTGCCGCCCGGGCGCAGCAACGTTGCGATGCTGCGGGCCCAGGCGTCGAGGTCGCGGAACCAGGTGACGGTGCCGATCGAGGTGTAGACGACGTCGAAGCGGCCCGGCACGTTGTCCCCGGCGTGCTGCACGTCGGTCTCGATGAAGGTGCCCTCGGCCCCTGCGGAATCGAACAGGCGTCGGGCGGCGGCCAGGCTGGCCGTGGAGAAGTCGGCTCCGGTGACGCGGGCGCCGAGCCGCGCCAGCGAGAGCGTGTCGGTGCCGATGTGGCACTGGAGGTGCAGCAGGTCGAGCCCCTCGAGCGGGAGCCTGGACTCCGGGTCGCGGCCGAGCGCTCGCGCCAGCGGTTCCCTGTCGTCGGTCACGACCGACGACAACTTCGAGGAATCAGCCGCGTACTGCGCCAGGTCGTACGACGCGGAAGCGGCGTGCAGCGGCGCCCGCTCGTCCCAGTTGGCCCGGTTGGCTTCACGGACCTGTTCGTCGCTGACCTCGACGTCTCCGACCTTGCTCATGCGGGCCAGCCTAGGGGTTTTCGACACGCTCGCAGAGCTCGCGGCTCAACCAGCGTGTCCCCAGAGGTCGCGGCTCAACCAGCGTCGCGCGACACCTGCCATCCGACGCTGTGGCCACCGTCGTAGGGGATCACGCCGTGGAACTGCGGGCCACCGTCGAAGACCAGGGGCAGGAAGTGCCTGTCGCCGTCCCACATCGGCAGCTCCATCATGGTGGCCACGTCGTGCCAGGCCAGCGTGCCTTCTGCGTTGCTGTCCGGGATGGTACCCGTGAAGCCGGTGACGAGGAACACGAAGCCGAACACGTCGCGCCCGTTGAAACCGGGCCAAGCCACGGTGCCGCGCAGCTCCATCTCGGTGACCTCGACGTTGGCCTCCTCGCGCAGTTCGCGGCGCATCGCCTCGGCGACGTCCTCGCCCCGCTCCACCTTGCCGCCCAGGCCGTTGTACTTGCCCAGCTGCTCGTCGTGCGATCGCGCCACCCGGTGGCACAGCAGCACCCGGCTGCGGTCCGGCGTCGTGAGGTAGCCGAGCGTCGTCAGCTCCGGGGAGAAGGCCATGGTCAGATTCTCCTACACACCAGCGCCCGAGTGCCCTCCACCGTGCGCGCCAGGATGAGCGTGGCCGCGCCGGGACCCTTGGGCTTGAGCTGCCTGCGCAGCGCTGCCGGGTCCACCTCGATGCCGCGCTTCTTGATCTCCAACGTGCCGACGGCGTGCTCCCGCACCCAGGACCGCAGCCGCTTGACGTCGTGGTCCAGGACCTCCAGCACCTCGAAGCAGGTGACGTACGGCGACTTCACCGGCTCGTCGCAGGACAGGTAGGCGACGTGGGGATCAAGCAGCCACAGGTCGCGGCCCGGTTCGACGGCGTCGATCAGCCCGGCGCGGATGACCGCGCCGTCGGGCTCGAGCACGTAGCTGCCCACGGGTCGCGCCTCGAGCTGCCTGCGCCCCTCGGCGGTGAGTTCGAGTTGCCCGGTCCCATCCAGCACGACGGCGCGCGGCCCCGCCGGCAGCCGGTTCCACAGCGACGCCTCCACCACGTCGCCACGATGGCTCACGAAGCACGACTGCACCCCGCCCGGGATCAACTCCTTCGGCACGCCCGGGCCCAGCTTGACGCCCACGAACCGCTCCGACGCCAGGTGGCCCAGCACGAAGTCCCACGACGGCGTGAAGTCGGCCACGTTCCACGTGCGGCCACGCGCGGTGCGGCGGGCCGGGTCGAGGAACACCGCGGCGCCGCGCGGGACCTCCACGTCCTCGGCCGCACCGACGATGACCTCACCGCCGCCCACCAGGTTCAGGTTGTGCTGCGCGACTGCAGCAGTCTCCGCGTCGAGCTCCACCCCGACGACGCGCAGCCCGGCTGCAGCGAACGCCATGGCGTCTGCCCCGATGCCGCAGCCGAGGTCCCACACCTCGGTCACGCCCGCCGCCACGAACCGTTCCGCCCGCCAACGGGCCACCGGCTCGCGCGAGGCCTGCTCCAGCCCGGCCGGGGTGAACAGCATCTCCCCGGCGCGTTCGAACTTGGCCCCGCCCTTGCGGCGCAGGCCGGCCTGGGTCAGGGCCCACGCCACGTCGTCGGGGGCGAAACGGGCACGAAGCCGCTCCCCCGCCTTCAGCGACGAGGGATCGGCTTCGTGCATCGCCGCGTCCAGCGCGGCCAGGCGCTCAGTGCTGGTCATGTCGTGACACCCTGGGCATGGCCACTCGGTGGGATACGCCCAGCGTCCTTCGACCAGCCGCGAACGACCCGCCCAGGACACGCTGCGGGCTCACTTCTCGAAGTCGAGCTCTCGGGTGTCGAGTTCCACGATCTCGTCGCCCAGCTCCTTCAGCAGGGCGTGCCTGGCGGCCCGCCGCTCCCGCTGCTCGATCGGGTCCGGCACCGGGGCCGCGGCCAGCAGGCGCTTGGTGTATTCCTGCTGCGGGTTCAGCAACACCTGCTCACGGGTGCCGGCCTCGACGATCTTGCCGTACTGCATCACGACGACGCGGTGCGCCAGGGAGTCGATGACGGCCAGGTCGTGCGAGATGAACAGGCACGCGAAGCCGAACTCCTTCTGCAGCGTGGTGAACATCGCCAGCACCGACGCCTGCACCGACACGTCGAGCGCCGAGGTGGGCTCGTCGGCGATCAGGAGATCCGGGTTCAACGCCAAGGCCCGCGCGATCGACACGCGCTGGCGCTGGCCACCGGAGAGCTCATGCGGGTAGCGGTTGAAGGCGGAGCGCGGCAGTTGGACTGCCTCGAGCAGTTCGTGCACGCGGGCCTCGCGCGACTTCCGGTCCCCCACCTTGTGCACCTCGAGCGGCTCGGAGATGACGCCACCGACGGGGAACCGCGGGTTCAGCGACGCGGCCGGGTCCTGGAAGATCACGCCGATCCGCTTGCGCAGCTGGCGCATCTCGCTGCCCTTCATCGACAGCAGGTCCTCGCCCAGCACCTTGACCTGGCCCGAGTGCGACGGGATGAGGCCGAGCAGCGCCCGGCCGATCGTCGACTTGCCGGAGCCGGACTCGCCCACGAGGCCGACGATCTCGCCACGGCGCACGTCGAACGACACGTCGTCGACGGCGCGGAACGGCTTCTTGCCGGTGCGGTGGTACTCGACGACGAGGTTGCTCACCTCGAGCGCCGCCTCGGCCGTCTCGGCCACGGGGTTGGGGGCCTCGCCGAACTGCCCGGGGCCGTCGCCCAGGTGCGGGACGGCGGCGAGCAGCTTCTTGGTGTACGGGTGCTGCGGGTGGAGCAGCACCTGCTCGACCGGGCCGCGCTCCACGATGTTGCCCTTGAACATCACCGCGACGTTGTCGGCCATGTCCGCCACCACGCCCATGTTGTGCGTGATGAGCAGGATGCCGGTGTTCAGCTTGTCCTTCAGCGAGCGCAGCAGGTCGAGGATCTCGGCCTGCACGGTCACGTCGAGGGCGGTGGTGGGCTCGTCGGCGATGATCACCTCGGGGTCGCAGGCCAGCGCCATGGCGATGACGACGCGCTGGCGCATGCCGCCGGACAGCTCGTGCGGGAACTGGTTGACGCGGCGCTCGGCGCCGGGGATGCCCACGGCCTTGAGCAGTTCGATGGCGCGGTTCCACGCCTGGCGCCCGTAGGCGACGCCGTGGACCTCCATCGACTCGATGAGCTGGTCACCGATCTTGATGACGGGGTTCAGCGCCGTCATGGGCTCCTGGAAGACCATCGCCACGCTCTTGCCGCGGACCTTGCGCAGGTCTCGGGCGCTGAGGTTGTTGATGGGCCGGTCCGCCACGCGGGTCTCGCCCTGGATGCGGGCGGTCTTCGGCAGCAGGCCGAGCGCCGTCGTCGCGGACACGGACTTGCCGGAGCCCGATTCGCCCACGAGCGCCATGACCTCGCCGGGCTCGACGGACAGCGTGAGGCCCTTGACGGCGTGGACGGTGCCGAACTCGGTGCGGAACCGCACGTCGAGGTCGTCGAACTTGAGGACGGGGTTCTCGCCGTGGAACCGCTGGCCGGAGTACTGGTTGTCAGTCGTCGTCATGAATCAGTCCATCTGCTGGCGGGGATCGAAGGCGTCGCGGAGACCGTCACCGATGAAGTTGACGCACAGCGCGATCGTGAGGATGAAGATGCCCGGCCACCAGAACAGCCACGGGCGGGTGGTCAGCGCGTTCTGGAACTCGCTGACCAGCAGGCCGAGCGACGTGTTCGGGGCCTTGACGCCGAAGCCGAGGAACGACAGGGCGGTCTCGAGCAGGATGGCCGACGAGATGAGCAGCGTCGCGTTGACGACGATGGTGCCCAGCGCGTTGGGGAGGATGTGGCGCACGACGATGCGCGGCGCAGGGGTGCCGACGGCGCGGGCGGCGGCCACGAACTCACGCTCGCGCAGCGACAGCACCTCGCCGCGCACCAGGCGGGCCAGGCCGGTCCACGACACCAGGCCGAGGACGAGCGCGAGCAGGAAGATGCTGGCGCCTGCCATGCGGCCCAGCACGGCGGCCAGCACCAGCGTCGGGATGATGATGAACAGGTCGGTCATGCGCATCAGCAGCGTCTCGGCGATGCCGCGGTAGTAGCCGGCGACGGCACCGACGGCGGTGCCGATGAACGTGGCCAGCAGGCCCACCATGAAGGCGATGAACAGCGACTGCTGCGCGCCCTGCATCACCAGCGCGAAGTAGTCCTTGCCGATGGTGTCCTGCCCGAACGGGTGCTCACCGATCTGGAAGGGCCACAGCTGGAGCGTCGGCTGGCCGCCGTTGACCGGCGGGTACGGGGTCATGAAGTCCTTGTCCCACCAGCCGGGCAGCGGCCCCACACCGATCGAGGTGTAGGCCAGCAGGACGACGAGGATGAGGACGGTCAGGGCGATCATGGCGCCCTTGTGTCGGAAGAAGCGCCGGCGGACCAGCTGGCCCTGCGAGTACGACCGGGTGTTGGTGGTCTCGACGTCGTCCTCGATGGAGAAGGCGTCGCCCTCGATCTGCAGCGGGGTGCGGTTCGGATCCTGGGTCATTTCTGCAATCTCCTTAGCGCGCGATCCGCGGGTCGAGGAAGGCGTAGGCGATGTCGGCCAACATGTTCATCAACACGGCAGCGGTGCCGGTGACGAGGAAGAAGGCCATGACCGGCGCCGGGTCCACTTCGTTGAGGCCGACGTTGAAGAGTTGCCCCATGCCCTGCCAGCCGAACACCGTCTCGGTGATGACGGCGCCGCCGATGAGGCCGGCGAAGTCGAAGGCGACGATCGTGGCCAGCGGGATGAGCGAGTTGCGGAACGCGTGCTTGGTGATCACCTTGCGCTCGGAGATGCCCTTCGAGCGGGCGGTACGGATGTAGTCCTGGTTCAGCACGTCGAGCATCGACGCGCGGGTGTAGCGCGTGTATGCGGCGATCGACACGAGCGTCAGCACGACGGTGGGCAGTGCCAGGTGCGTGAGGTTGTCGATGGCGTGGTTCCAGAACGTCGAGTCGTAGTTCGGGGTCTGTGAGCCGATCGTCGGGATGGGGCGCGGCTGGTCCTTGAGGTACTTGGACCAGTTGCTGAGCAGCAGGTCGCCCATGGCGAGCAGCGAGGCGAGCACTGCCCAGAGGAACGAGGAGGTCATGGCCTGCTTGCGGGAGAATCCGCCGAAGACCCAGCCGCTCACCAGCGCGATGGCGATGCCGACCAGGAGGCAGATGGCCAGGAGGACCCAGGACGGGTTCGTCATGAGCGTGCCACGCATCAACCCGTAGCCGACGATCCCGATGACTGCGGTGGTGCCCACGGCGTTGCGGACGTGCTTGTTGCCGAAGCCGGCCGTCATGCCGATGATCAGTGCGGCGAGCGCGAGCGCGACGACGGCGAAGATCGGCAGGCCGATCGACGGGCGGCGGAACCAGGTCACGGCGTCGAAGTAGAACAGCGCACCGCCGAACACGACGAAGGCGACGGCGAAGTTGATGAGCCGGCGCTTCCATTCACCACCGATGGCCGCCATCAGGATGAAGGCGGCGACCGCAGCGACGATCACCATGGTCCATGGACTGAATTGCGCCTCCTTGATCCAGTTGTTGAACTCGATGGCGGCGTAGTGCTTCAGCAGCACGGCGAACCAGAACACGGGCAGCGAGAAGAAGACGAAGGCCATGAACGTCACGGCGTAGTCGAAGCCGGAGTACTGGCGGATGGCGGTGACGATGCCGAGCGTCACGCCGATGATGATCGCCAGCAGCGTGGCGAGGACGACCAGGCGCAGCGTCGAGCCTGCCGCCGTCACGACCATGGCGTTGACGGATTGCCCTTTGCGGTCGAGGCCAAGTTCACACTGTCCGATGAGGCACTTGGAGGCACCTGTGAGCCAGTCCCAGTAGCGCTCGTACCACGGCTTGTTGAGCCCCATGTAGTTGATGCGTTGTGCGATCAGGTTGTCACGGTTCGGTGCATTGGATTCTCGGAGGTCTGACAGTGGGTCGCCCGAGTTGATCGTGAGCACGAACAACAACAGCGAGCCGAGCAGCAGAACGAGGATTGAGATCCCCAAGCGCTTGGCGATGTATCTGATCACAGGTATGCGTTCCTTACAGGTTTTTCGGAGTTGAACTCGCGCATGTCCAAACTCTGGCGCGCTGAGTCTACGCCACACGCGTCATTTGGCAACGGAAGGGGGCAGGTGACTCCGGGAAGTCACCTGCCCCCTCACGTGTTCAGCGGCTAGGCACTGACCTCAGGAGGTCAGCTGTTCAGCCACTGCGGCGCGTTCCAGGAGATCTGGTCCTGCGTCGCGGTGGCGCGAACGTTCTGCAGCGTCGAATCGTAGGCCGCGATGCCGGGGTGGGCGTACAGCGGGATGCCGTACAGCGTGTCCCACAGGCCCTTCTCGATCTTCTTCGTGGCCTCGACCTGCGTCTCACGGTCGAGGGTGGAGGCGAGCTCCTCCCAGGCCGCGTCGACGTCGGCGTTGCTGTACTCGCCGTAGTTCTGGCCCTTGCCGGTGGCGTAGATGTTCTGGCCCGAGGCGATCTGGCCGGAGCCGGCCCACGCGAACAGGGCAACCTCGTAGTCACCGTTGGGCAGCGCCACGTCGAAGAAGTCGGCGGCGTTGGTGTCGATGACGTTGAAGCCGGCCTGGTCACACGAGGCCTTGATCGCGGCGACGGTGTCGGTGCGGCGCTGGTTGCCCGCGCGGTAGCCGATGCGGATGTCGATCGGGGTCGAGACGCCGGAAGCTGCGACGAGCTCCTTGGACTTCTCGATGTCGACGGCGTCGTACTCGCCACCGTAGGAGGCGTCAACGACTTCCTGGTAGTCGTCCTGGAACGGGAAGACCTCGCGGGCGTTCATGACCACGGTGTCGGGGCTGATCGGCTTGATCAGCTGGTCGACGATCTGCTGGCGCGGCACGCAGTAGGCGAAGGCCTGGCGCAGCTCGAGGCCACCGTTGGCGTCAGCGAAGGCGCTGGAGTCACGGAAGTTGAAGTCGAGGTGCTCCCAGGTCAGCGAGGAGAAGGTGTCGACCTTCACCGCGTCGCCGATGGCGTCGAGCTGGCCGACGAGGTCGACGGTGCCCTGCGGCTGGATGACCTGGACGTCACCGTTCTGCAGCGACTGCACCTGCTGTGCGTCGTCGATGAAGCGGAAGATCAGGTTCCTCGTGGCGGGCGGGGTACCGAAGTAGTCCTCGTTGGCCTCGAGGGTCAGCGACTGACCGGCGGTCCAGCCGCCTTCCTTCAGCTTGTAGGGGCCGGACGAGGGGACGTCCGACAGGTCGGCCGGCAGTTCGCCCGGGTTGTAGGCCCAGCCGGTGTTCCAGAACTCGGCAGCCTTCTTGATGGTCTCGGCGTCACGGTCGAGGACGGCCTGGGCCAGTTCCTCGGGGGTCACGCCGGCGTGCTTGGCGATGACGTGGGCCGGCAGTGCCGAGCCGACGACGAGCTTGTAGTCCGGGTACGGGCTGCTGTACTTGACCGTGAAGGTCTTCGAGCCGACCTCACCCTGCGGGCCCTCGGGCACGTACTGGGCGAAGGAGCTCGAGACGTGCTCGAACACGACCGGAGCCTCGGGGTTCTCACCGCTGGCGTAGCCGGGGACGAGGAACTCGGGGTTCTGGGCCGCCCAGTCCATCAGGTAGTCGTTGATGGTGACGGGGGTGCCGTCGGACCAGGTCGCGTCGTCGTTGATCGTGTACTGGACCTCGAGCGGATCCTCGGAGAGCACCTCGTAGGAACCGAAGTCCTTGTTGTCACAGATGGTGCCATCGGTGCCGAAGTAGACGAAGCTCGAGAACATGTGCGCGGCCACGGCCGAGTTGTACGTCGAGTAGGTCTTGAACGTGATCGAGTTGTAGCCGCTCCAGTCGCCGGGGCCCGCGGTGTAGCGGACTTCGCCGTCCTGGGTCGCGGTGATGCCGACGTCCTGGAGGCAGGCTGCCGGGTTCTCGGAGCCGGAGCCCGAAGCGGACTCGGAGGGCTCCGCGCTGGCGGTGTCCGTGGGGCTTTCAGAACCCGTCGCGGCGGTGGTCTCGCCGGCCGGCGGGGTGTCCGTCTCGTCGGGGCTGGTGCAAGCGCTGAGCAGCAGCGCGCCGCTGAGCATGACTGCCAGCGAGGCGGTGGTTCGCCTGAACTTCATTGATTCTCCTTGTCGTAGGACGACACTCGTGGGCCCCACGCAGAGGACCCAACTTAGTGCTGGTGACCTTATCGACAATTAAGTGCGTGACGGAAGAAACGCACGATCTTTGACACCAGATCGTTACCAGTTTGTGTCCATTTGGTGTCTTGCCTTGTCCCGCAATCTTTGAACGAGAAGAAATTCGGCCTTATCAGACCGCGATCCTGCTGACCGGCAGGCCGGAGTGCGCCGAAATGTCCAATCCCGAGGGTTCGATGCCCGCCCGGATGACCTCACTGGCCACCGCGGCGATCATGGCGCCGTTGTCGGTGCACAGCCCGGGCCGGGGCCGGCGCAACTCGATGCCGACGGCGTTGGCGCGCTCCTCGAGCAGCGTGCGCAGCCGGGAGTTGGCGGCCACACCCCCGCCCAGCAGGATGGTGCCGACGCCGTACTCCTGCGCGGCAGCCGCCGTCTTGGCGGTCAGCACGTCGCACACGGACTCCTGGAACGACGCCGCGACGTCTGCGACGGGGATGTGCCCGCCGTCGAGGCGCCGCTGCTCCACCCAGCGGGCGACGGCGGTCTTGAGGCCGGAGAACGAGAAGTCGTAGCGGTGCTTCTCCAGGTCGTGGCGCGCGGTCAGGCCGCGCGGGAAGCGGATGGCGTTGGGGTCGCCCTCCTGCGCGAGCTTGTCGATCACCGGCCCGCCCGGATAGGACAGGCCCAGGATGCGCGCCACCTTGTCGTAGGCCTCGCCGGCCGCGTCGTCGATGGTGGCACCGATCTCGGTGATCTTCGTGGCGATGTCCTCGACGTGCAGCAGGGACGTGTGGCCGCCGGAGACCAGCAGGGCGATCGACGGCATGGGCAGCGCGCCGTGGTCGAGGAGGTCGACGGCGACGTGGCCCACGAGGTGGTTGACGCCGTAGAGCGGTTTGCCGAGGTAGGCGGCCAGCGCCTTCGCCGATGCCAGCCCGACCACCAGCGCGCCCATCAGGCCGGGGCCGGCCGTGACGGCGATGGCGTCGACGTCGGCCAGGTCGATCTCGGCCTTCTCGGCGGCCCGCTCGATGGTGGGGATCAGCGCGGAGAGGTGGGCCCGGCTGGCGACCTCAGGCACGACGCCGCCGAAGCGGACGTGGAGGTCCACCGAACTGGCGACCTCATTGGCGAGCAGCGTGTGGCCGCGGACGATGCCGACGCCCGTCTCGTCGCACGACGATTCGAGGCCCAGTACCAGCGGTTCAGTCATCGAGTGCCTCCATGTCCCACATGCCGACGGAATCGACGTCGACGCCTTCGAGTGGCCGCTCCAGGATGAGCGCGTCCCTGCCCGGGGCGTAGTAGTCGCGGCGGGTCGCCACCTGGCGGAACCCGTAGCCACGGTACAACGCGATGGCGGGGACATTGGTGTTGTCGACCTCGAGCAGCACACGGCTGGCGCCCTGCTCGATGGCCCACTGCAGCCCGGCGACGAGCATGACGCGGGCGAAGCCCAGCCGTCGTTCCTCGGGCGCGACGACGATGCGGTGCAGGTCGACGACCTCGTCGACGTGCTGGAAGCAGGCGACGCCCACGACCTGCCCCTCGCTCTGGCGGGCGATCAGGACCAAGCGGCCCGAGCCGACCAGTTCGTCGTGCCAGGACTGCTCCGACCAGACGCGCCGCTCGAAGTTCGCCTCGAGGGCGAGGATGGCGGGCAGGTCGTCGAGCGTGGCGATGTCGACGTTCATCGGCGCGCTCGCAGGCGCGGCAGCGCCGACTTGGGCTTGCCCGGCACGGTCGCGTCCGCAGCGCGTAGGTAGTACGGCTCGTCCCCGGCGGGCGCGAGCGAGGCCCAGCGGGCGGCGAGGACGGCGGGGTCCAGCGCATCGGGCCCCTGGATGTGGAGGAACTCGTGGTACTCGGCCGGGACCGCCCCGGCGACGGGCAGGTCCGGCAGTTCGGTGGGGGCGCTGACCTGCGGCTCCCCCAGGCGGTTGCCCTCGGCGTCGTAGGTGGCCCAGTACAGCTCCTTGCGCCGCGCGTCGGCCGCGACGACGAACGCGGGCGTGCCCTTCGACGCGTCACCCCCTGCCGCGGGGACGGCCAGGACGCGTTGGAGCGCGACGACGTCGAGCGAGCACACCCCGTGCACCGGCTTGTGGCCAGCCAGCGCCAGCGTCCACGCGGTCGCGATGCCGACGCGCAGGCCCGTGAACGGCCCCGGCCCCATGCCGACGGCGAACTCGTCGACGTCGGTCAGCGCGATGCCGGCCTGCGCACAGGCCTCGAGCACCGACGGCATGAGCGCCTCGGCGTGGGCGCGGGTGTCGTCGACGATCACGCGGGCGACGGGTTCACCGTCGCGCGCGATGCCGACCGCCACCACGTGGCTGGTGTCGATTCCCACGGTCCAGGTCATGCGTGCTCCCTCAACGGCTCCAGGGCGCCGGCCCAGCGGGGGCCGGTGCCGGCGAGATAGACGGTGCGCTCCTCGGTGTCGATGCCGCGCACGATGTCGATCTCGAGGCGGGACTCGGCCAACCACTCGGCCAGGCCGGAACCCCATTCGACGATCGTGACGGCCTCGGACAGCGACGCGTCTAGGTCGATGTCGGCGAGCTCTGCGGCGCCGCCGAGGCGGTAGGCGTCCACGTGCACCAGGGCCGGGCCGTCGGAGGGGTGCGGATGGACGCGCGAGATGACGAACGTGGGCGAGATGATCGGCCCGATGACGCCGAGGCCCTCGCCGATGCCCTGCGTCAGCGTGGTCTTGCCGGCGCCGAGGTCGCCCGTGGCGACGATCACGTCGCCCTTGCGCAGCAGCGCGGCGAGCCTGACGCCGAGCTCACGCATGGCGTCGGCCGTGGGGACCTCGATGATGACGGGCAGGTCGCGGCCCATGGTGTGGCCGTGCGGGACGTCGCCCAGGACCTCGAAGCCGTGGTCCCTCCACCACTGCACGATCTCCGGGAACTCCACCCGCGCCAGGATCTCCACACGTCGGGCGCCCAGGTCGACGGCGAGGGTCAGCGCGCTCTGCACGATCATCCTGGCCATGCCCCTGCCCGCGTACTCGGGCAGCACCGAGACGCGCCGGAGGGTGGCGACGTCGCCGTCGAGCTCGATGAGGAGCCCTGCCACGATGTGGCCGTGGGCCTCCCCCACGACGCCGGAGCCGGTGGTGAGCGCGTGCTCGATGTCGGCCACGGTGTCGGTGAGGGCGTCCGCGGGCGGGTCCACCGGGCGACGCGCCGAGAAAGCCGCCCGGATCACGTGCAGCAGTTCGGCGGCGTCGGCCGGTTCGGCCACCCGCAGTTCGAGGTCAGATGTCATAGCGGGAAAATACTAATCCCTGACAATCACCAACGCTTGCGTCCACGGCCTCCGCCGCGGTATCCGCCACGGCCGCCGCGCGGGCCGTCAGGACGGCGGCGCTGCTGCTGCTTCGGCGCGATGAGGGCCAGGTAGTCGGCCTCCTCGATCGGGGTGCCGCTGACCGGGCGGGCGCCGGTGGCCTCGCGCAGTTCGGGCGAGCCCGGCTCCACGTCGAGGCCCTCGGCGTGCACGCCGGCCTGGCCGAGCAGGCGCTTGGCCATCTTGCGCTGGTGCGGCAGCACGATGGTCGCGACGACGCCCTCGCTCCCGGCGCGCGCCGTGCGGCCTGCGCGGTGGAGGTAGTCCTTGGAGTCGCGCGGCGGGTCGACCTGCAGCACGAGCGACACGTCGTCGACGTGGATGCCGCGGGCCGCGACGTCGGTGGCGACCAGCACGGGCACGGTGCCCTCGCGGAAGGCCGCGAGGATGCGGGCGCGCGCGCCCTGCGTCAGGCCGCCGTGCAGCGCACCAGCCATGACGCCGGCCTCACGGAGCTGGCCGGCGATGCGGTCGGTGCCCATCTGCGTGCGGGCGAACAGCACGGTGCGGCCGTCGCGGTTGGCGATCTCCGCCGTGACCTGGTTCTTGTGGTGCGGCTTCACCAGCATGGGGCGGTGCACCATGGTGGTCACCGACGCCTTCCCCGAGTCGACCTCGTGGGTGACGGGCTCCGAGAGGTACTTGCGCACCAGCGAACCGACGGCGTCGTCCAGCGTGGCGGAGAACAGCAGCCGCTGCCCGCCCTCAGGGGTGGCGTCGAGGATGGTGCGCACCTCGGTGAGGAAGCCCATGTCGGCCATGTGGTCCGCCTCGTCGAGGACGGTGATCTCGACCTGGCTGAGGTCTGCCGCGCCCTGTTCGATCAGGTCGATGAGGCGGCCGGGGGTGGCCACGACGACGTCCACGCCGCGGGCGAAGGCCTTCAGCTGCGGGCCGTAGCTCATGCCACCGGCGATGAGCGTCAGGTCGATGCCGACGGTGGCCGCCAGCGGCGACAGGTTGTCGGCGATCTGCAGCGCCAGCTCACGGGTGGGGGTCAGGATGACCGCCCGCGGCGCGCCGACCGGGGAACCGGCGGCGAGGCGGGTGAGCATCGGCAGCCCGAACGCGAGCGTCTTGCCCGAGCCGGTGCGGCCGCGACCGAGCACGTCGCGCCCGGCGATGGCGTCGCGGATGGTCGCCTGCTGGATGGGGAACGGCTCGGTGATGCCCTGCGCGGCGAGCACCCGGACGAGCTGCTCGTCGACCCCGAGCTCGAGGAAGCCGGACGTGATCTCGCCCTGCACACCCTCCGTCGTGGTGGCCTCCCAGCTCATCTGGTCGGCTTCCACCTCGAAGTCCTGCTCGCGGCGGTCGCGGTCACGTTCGAACGGGCGGCGGCGGTCCTCATGGCCGCGCGGCTCGTAGGAGTGGCGCTGCTCGAAGGGCTTGCGGTGCGGGCGCTCGCCGTAGGAGTCGCTGCGGCGGCCGTCGCGCTCGAAGCGCGGGCGGCGGTCGTCGCGGTCCGAGCGGTCGTCACGACGGCGGTCGTCACGGTCGAAACGCGGGCGACGGTCGTCGCGGGCGAAGCGGTCGTCACGACGGCGGTCGTCGCGGTCGAAACGCGGGCGACGGTCGTCGCGGTCGAAGCGATCATCACGACGGCGATCGTCACGGTCGAAACGCGGCCGACGGTCGTCACGATCAGAGCGGTCGTCACGACGGCGATCGTCGCGCTCGAAACGCGGCCGGCGCTCGTCACGGGAGAACCGGTCGTCGCGGCGGGGGCGCTCGCCCCAGCCGTTCGAGCGGCGGTCGTCGCGGCGCTCGTCGTCGCGGCGCTCCTCGCGGGGCGCCTGGTTGTCATTGCGGTCGGCGAACTGCATCGCCCGACGCTGCTTGCGGTTCAGCGGTGCGGAGTCGTCGCGGCGTTCCGGACGGCCGCCGCGACGCTGGGGGTTGAGGCCCTTGGCGGAGCGCTTTTCAGCGGACCACCGAGCCTTGCGCTTCGGTGAAGACATGGTGTTGTGCCCTTCGAGGGGTAAATGCGCTCAGGGATTGGGTCCACCTGAGACTGGACTGCCCGCTCATCGGAAAATCTGGCGCTTGGGCGCCAGCGTGGCGCTAAGGGCGCCGTATCGGGCCTGTCGAGCTTACACCAAGTGCGCCGTCGACACCATTTCGCCGGTCAGTGCCCCGTTCAGGCGACGAGGTGACCGCCGCGCACCGACATCCGGATGGCCTTGTTGTAGTGGCCCACCAGCTCGGCGCACACCGTGCTCCAGGTGCGACCGAGCACCGATTCGCGGGCCGCGGCACCGAAGGCCTGGCGCTTGGCGTCGTCGCCGATGAGGTCTGCCACGTGGCCGCGCATCGCGGCGAGGTCACCCGGGCGGTACAGCCAGCCGGTGCGGGACTGGTCCACGAGGTCGATGGGGCCGCCACGGTGCGGCGCGACGATCGGCAGGCCGGAGGCCTTCGCCTCCTGGATGGCCTGGCAGAAGGTCTCGAGGTCACCGGTGTGCACGAACAGGTCGAGGCTGGCCAGCGCGGTGGGCAGGTCCTCGCCGGTGAGCTGGCCGGTGAACACCGCGTTGGGCAGCGTTGCCTCGAGCTGTGCCCGCAGCGGGCCGTCGCCGATGATCACGATGCGCGTGCCGGGCAGCGCGGCCACGGCCGCAAGGTCCTCCACGCGCTTCTCGGAGGCGAGGCGACCCATGAAGCCGATCAGCCGCTCGCCGTTGGGCGCGTACCGGGCGCGGAACTCGGCGCTGCGCTTGGCCGGGTCGAAGCGCACGGAATCGACGCCGCGGCCCCACACGCCCACGCGCGGGATGCCCTGCTCGACCAGCTGGTCACGGGCGAAGGTGGAGGGTGCGAAGTTGAGCGACGCGAGCGAGTGCACCTGGCGCAGGTGGTGCCAGAACACCGGCTCGAGCGACGGGACGCCGTAGCGCGCCGCGTACGTCGGGATCTCCGTCTGGTAGATGCCCACCATGGGGATGCCCAGCTTCGCCGCGACCGAGGCGGCCTTGTAGCCGACGATGAACGGTGCGGCGAGATGGACCACGTCGGGGCGGAAGTTCGTGAGGATGCGCTCGATGTTGAAGCTGGTGGTGGTCACCACGCGCACGACGTCGTAGCCGGGCAGCCCGATCGAGTTGACCTGCACGACGGGGAAGCCGAGGTAGTCCTTGGGCGTCCTGCCGCCGTCGGCCGGTGCGATGACCATCGCGTCATGCCCGTTCGCCTTCAGATGCTCCAACACCCGAAGGACGGAGTTGGTGACCCCGTTGATGTTCGGGAGAAAAGATTCTGCGACGATCGCGACTCTCACAGCACCAGAATACTCACGACGGTGAACCAAACCCCGGTGTCAAGAGAACCCCGGGTAAACGGTGGGTGAAACCCTTGTCAGCGCTCAACCGCCCGGGGTGACCTCGGTGCCGTCCTCGAGGTGCTCGTGGTAGGTGTCCTGTTCCTCCGTGAACTGCTTGATCGGCGCCACGATCTCGATGGCCTGGCCATCGTCGAACGTGAGCGTGCAGGTGAGCTCCTCCGAGCCCGCCGGGAGTTCGCGGGTGAGGCCCATGAGCATGATGTGCGGGCCGCCGGGCGCGAGGTGCCAGTGCTTGCCGGCGGGCACCGTGATGCCGTCCTCGGCCTCGACCATCACCATCTTCCCGTCGTGTTCCTCCATGACGTGGAGTTCCGTCACCTCGGCGACGTCACCGCAGTCGGCCTCGACCAGGATGCGGTCCTCGTCGGTGGGGTTGGTGAGGTTCACGAAGACGGCCGTCATGTCGGGGCGCTCGGCACCATCGGTGGTGCGGGCCCAGGGATCTGCGGCGAGGACGCCGGGGGCGGCGTCGGCGGCGGCGGAACAACCGGCGAGGAGGACGGCGGAGGCGGCCAGGGCGAAAGTACGCAACTGCATGGCTGCGAGGCTACCCGAATCGATACCCCAGCGGGTATCTGCCCACCCGTCCGAGCCCCATCCCAACGCGGAGCCCGCCGCGCCACACGTACACTGAGCCGCATGTCCCAGGTCAGCCGTCGAGGCGTGTTCGGCTATGCCGGTGCCGCCGGCATCGCTGGCGCCGCCGGAGTGGTCGCCGGGCGGGCCACCGCATCGCCCACCGACGCCCGTGTCGACGGAGGGGTCATCGGGCAGACCCACTCCCCCTACGGAACCCACCAGGCAGGCATCTTCACGCCGAAGACCCAGGTGGGCGAACTGGTGGCCTTCGACCTGCTCCCACAGACCGACAAGGCCGCGCTCGGTCGGCTGCTGCGCGCCTGGACCGGCGACGTGGTGGCGCTCACCGAGGGCCGCCCCGCCGCCGGAGACTTCGCGCCCGACATGGCGCAACCGGGGGTCTCGCTCACCGCCCTGGTCGGGCTCGGCCCCCGCGTCTTCGACCTCGACGGCCTCGGGGCCCGCCGCCCCGCAGGCTTCCAGGAGATCCCGCCCATGCAGCACGACCGGCTGGACCAACGCTGGACGGGCGGCGACCTGCTCGTCTGGGTCTCGGCCGACGACGCCACCAGCGTCGCGCACGCCGTGCGCCGCTTCGTGACCGACGCCGCCCCGTTCGCCACGCGGCGCTGGACGCAGCGAGGCTCCTGGCGCCCGGTGGATGCGGCCGGCGCGCCGGTCACCGGCCGTAACCTCTTCGGGCAGGTCGACGGCTCCGCGAACCCGACGGGTGAGGACCTCGCGGCCGCCGTCGTCTCCTCCGACGACTGGCTGGCTGGCGGCACGCAGTTGGTGGTGCGCCGCATCGAGATGGACCTCACCGGCTGGGACGAGGCGGTGCGCGACCGTCAGGAGGCCGCGGTCGGTCGTCGCCTCGACACCGGGGTCCCCCTCACCGGCGGTGAGGAGCACGACGACGTCGACCTCGCCGCGACCAGGGACGGCGTGCCGGTCATCGCGCTCGACGCGCACTCGCGGCGCAGCCATCCGTCGCAGAACAACGGCCGCCGGATGCTGCGCCGCGGGCTCAACTACACCCACGACGACTGGGTGGGCGGCAAGGCGGTGGAGACCTCCGGGCTGATCTTCTGCGCGTTCCAGGCCTCCATCGCGGACCAGTTCATCCCCGTGCAGCGGATGCTGGACCAGGGTGATGCGCTCAACGAGTGGACCACTGCGATCGGCTCGGCGGTGTTCGTGATCCCGCCGGGGTTCCGGGAGGGCGGCTGGATCGGCGAGACGCTCCTCGCCTGACCACTCCCTCCTCGGCCCGGGCTCAGGCGAGGAGCGAGCCGATGACCTCCGGCAGCCGCGCGGCGAGGGCGTCCGGCGGATACGGGCCGGGGTTGCGAGCGGCAGTCATCGCCTGGATGCTCGCGCCCACGACGCCGGCCCGCCACGCCGGCAGCCCTGCCGCGAGGAGCGTGCCGCAGATGCCGGCGAGCACGTCGCCCGACCCGGCCTGCGCCGTCCAGTTCGGCCCGGGCACGGCGATGGTCACCCGCCCCGACGGTTCGGCCACGTACTGGGTGGCACCCTTCAACAGCACCGCGGCCCCCGTCGTCCGCGCCACCTCGCGCGCGCAACTGACCGGCTCCGTCTGCACGTGGGACCGCGAGCAACCCAGCATCCGCGACAGCTCGCCAGCGTGCGGCGTCAGCAACCAGCCGTCCAGCCGACCCTGCGGCAAGGCGTACAGCGCGTTCGCGTCCACGACGGCGGGCAGGCCGTGTAGGCGGGCGTTGGCGACGCGGCCCTCGGCGCCGTCGGTGTCGCCCCAGCCGGACCCCAGCACCATGGCCTGGGCACGGCCCTCGCCTACCACCACGCTCGGGAACCTCGAGAGCACCAGCCCCGAGTGCACGCGGCCGGTGTAGCGCACCATGCCGGCGCCGGCATTGAGCGCGCCTGCGACGGTCAGCAGCGCCGCGCCCTGGTAGTGCTCCGACCCGGTGTCGAGCATCACGACGCCCCGGGAGTACTTGTCGGAGGTGGCGTCAGGCCGCGGCCACCAGCGCGCCACGTCGGCCTCGTCCGCCTGCCGGACCGCCTGCCCCTCGTCCTGCGGGACCGGCACCCCGATGTCGACGACGTGCACCTGACCGCAGCGCGACGCCGCGGGTTCCTGCACGTGGCACGCCTTGAGCGCGGCGAACGTGACGGTGTGCTGCGCGCGGAAGCTGTCGTGGACCTGGCCGGAGTCGGCGTCGAGGCCACTGGGCAGGTCGACCGACAGCACGGGCACCGCGGAGGCCTCGCAGGCCTCGGCGAACGTCGCCGTCGTGGTCGGCAGCTCCGGCCGGGAGCCCAGCCCGGTCACGGCGTCGATCACCAGCGCAGCGTCCCCGAGGGCGGCGGCCGCGGCCACGGCGTCGACGACGTGGCAGCCGGCGGCGCGCGCGGCCGCCAACCCTGCCTCGTGGCCCTTGCCCATGGCCAGCCACACGGTGACGGGGCGGTGGTCGGCGAGGTGCGCGGCGGCGAACAGCCCGTCTCCCCCGTTGTTGCCGGGGCCCACGGCCACCAGCACCGGGCCGCTGGGCGCGACCCCCTCCGCGATCTTCGCCACGGCGCGCGCGGCGCGGCCCATGAGGTCGACGTCGGGTTCGGCGTCGAAGACCCGCTGCTCGGCGTCGCGCATCTGCTGCGCAGTGATGACCTGCCTCATGCCTCACACACCACCATCGTGGTGGCGTACCCGCCGTCGTGGCTGATCGACAGGTGGATGCGGGTGATGCCGAGGGCCTCGATGCGCGCGGCCACCGAGCCGCTGGTCACGAACGATGGCATGCCGTCGTCGGAGCGGACCACCTCACAGTCGAGCCAGCGCATCCCACCGGGCGACCCGAGCGCCTTGGCCAACGCCTCCTTCGCGGCGAACCGCGCCGCCTGGGACTCGACGGAGAGCCTGCGCTCACCGTCGGTGAGGAGCCGCTCGCCGAGCTTGGGGCGTTCGTCGAGCATCCGCTTGAAACGCTCGATGACCACCAGGTCCGTGCCGATGCCCACGATCATGGAGAAACCCTACCGGGCACCCCTGGCGGTTTCGACAAGGCTCGACGGCGTTACTCGACGGTCACCGACTTCGCGAGGTTGCGCGGCTGGTCGACGTCATGGCCCTTCACGGTGGCCAGCTCGCAGGCGAACAGCTGCAGCGGCACGACGGCCAGCAGCGGCTGCAGCAGGGTGGAGACCTTCGGCAGCTCGATGAAGTTGGATGCGACGGCGCGCGCCTCCTCGTCGCCCGCTTCCGCCAGGACGATGGTGCGGGCACCACGCGCGCGGACCTCCGCGATGTTGGAGATCACCTTGTCGCGCAGCTGGTCACGGCCGCGCGGCGGCACGATCACGAACACCGGGAGCTCGTCGGAGACCAGCGCGATGGGGCCGTGCTTCAGCTCGCCCGCGGCGAAGCCCTCGGCGTGGATGTAGGCCAGTTCCTTGAGCTTCAATGCGCCCTCCAGCGCGACGGGGTAGCCCACGTGCCGGCCGAGGAACAGCACGGAGGTGGCGTCGGCCAGCTCCGCGGCCAGGTCCAGCACCGGCTGGGAGTTGTCCAGCAGCCCCTGGATGGCGGCGGGCATGCGCTCGAGTTCGCCGAGCAGCGCGGCGATCTCGTCGCCGTACTTCATGCCCCGCACCTGCGCCAGGTACAGGCCGAGCAGGTAGCAGGCCACCAGCTGGGTGGTGAAGCCCTTGGTGGAGGCCACGCCGATCTCGGGCCCGGCATGGGTGTAGATCACCGCGTCGGATTCGCGCGGGATGGTGGCGCCGTTGGTGTTGCAGATCGCCACCACCTTCGCGTGCTGCTCGCGCGCGTGACGGATGGCCATGAGGGTGTCGGCGGTCTCACCCGACTGCGAGATGGTCACCACCAGCGTCATGGGGTCGACGATGGGGTCGCGGTAGCGGAACTCGGAGGCCAGCTCCACCTCGCACGGGATGCGGGTCCAGTGCTCGATGGCGTACTTGGCCACCAGCCCGGCGTAGAAGGAGGTGCCGCAGGCCACGATCACGACCTTGTTGATGCGCCGCAGCGTCTCGGGGCTGATGCGCAGTTCGTCGAGCACCAGCTCGCCGCGGTCGTTGAGGCGGCCCAGCAGCGTGTCGGCGACTGCGGTGGGCTGCTCGAAGATCTCCTTGCGCATGTACCAGTCGAAGCCCTGCTTCTGCGCGGCCTCCAGGTCCCAGTCGACGTGGAAGTCCTTCGTCTCGGCCGGCCCACCGTCGAACGTGGTGACGTTGACGCCGTCGGGGGTGATCTCGACGATCTGGTCCTGCCCAAGTTCGACGGCTTCGCGGGTGTGCGCGATGAACGCGGCGACGTCTGAGGCGAGGAAGTACTCGCCGTCGCCCTTGCCGACCACCAGCGGCGAGTTGCGGCGGGCCGCGACGATCCGGTCCGGGTCCTGCGCGTCGACGGCCACCAGCGTGAAGGCGCCCTCGAGCTTGGCGGCCACCGTGCGTATGGCGTCGACGAGGCTGGCGCCGCCGTCGACCTCCTTGTTGAGCAGGTGCGCGGCCACCTCGGAGTCGGTCTCGGAGGAGAACTCGACGCCGTTGAGTTCGGCGCGCAGCGCGTCGTGGTTCTCGATGATGCCGTTGTGCACGATGGCGACGCGTTGCGCCACGTGCGGGTGCGAGTTCGCGTCGGTCGGCGCGCCATGGGTGGCCCAGCGGGTGTGGCCGATCGCCACGGCGCCCTGGGGCAGGGGGTCCTGCTCGATGGCGTCTGCCAGGTTGGCGATCTTGCCCGCACGCTTGCGCCAGGCGATCTGCCCGTCGTGCGGCATGGCGATGCCTGCCGAGTCATAGCCGCGGTACTCGAGCCGGCGCAGGCCGCTCAGTACGACGTCGAGTCCGTCACGGGTTCCGAGGTATCCAACGATTCCACACACGTCGAAAACCGTACAGCATGTTTGCGCGCTTCTTGACATTTGCGCTTCGGAGTGTTTTGTGCTTCCTCCCGGCGTTCCGTGAGGCCTCGCCCAAGCGCCGCATGCACCGGCGTATGCTTGCTGGCTGCACACCCAGCAACCGAGGAGCGCTGTGCCAGAACCGTACGTCACGCTGCAACGCCGCGCGTGGGCCGAGAAGTCGAACGCGACCCAGATCCAACTCGACGAGGAGACGCTCACCAGGTTGAGGGGTCTCGGCGATCCCACCAACCAACTCGACATCGCCGAGGTCTACCGCCCGCTCACGCAGTTGCTGCACCTCCACATGGTCAACACGGGACGGCTCTACGCGCAGTCCAACGACTTCCTCGGCCTCGACGTGGGCCGCACCCCGTTCGTGATCGGCGTCGCGGGTTCGGTCGCCGTCGGGAAATCGACGGTGTCGCGCCTGCTGCAGGAACTCCTGCGCCGGGCGCCCGGCAACCCGAAGGTGGACCTGATCACCACCGACGGCTTCCTCTACCCCAACGCGGAACTGCAGCGACGGGGGCTCCTCGACCGCAAGGGCTTCCCCGAGTCCTACAACCGCCGCGCGCTGCTGCAGTTCGTCATGGACGTCAAGTCCGGCGAGCCCCGCGTGCTGGCGCCGGTGTACTCGCACCTTGTCTACGACATCGTCGAGGGTGAGCACATCGTCGTCGACAGCCCCGACATCCTGATCGTCGAGGGCCTCAACGTGCTGCAGCCCGCGCGCGTGGAGGCCGACGGCCACCCCCGGCTGGCGGTGAGCGACTTCTTCGACTTCACCGTCTACGTCGACGCCGACGAGGAGCACATCAAGGAGTGGTTCCTCGACCGCTTCCTGACGCTCAGGGCCACGGCCTTCCAGGACCAGCGCAGCTACTTCCGCCGGTTCACCGACCTGTCGGACGAGGAGTCGGTGCAGCTCGCCAGCCAGATCTGGGACACGATCAACGGCCCGAACCTGCGCCAGAACATCGTCCCCACGCGGGAGCGCGCAACGGCCATCCTCGTCAAGGACCACGAGCACACCATCGAGGCCATCCGCATCCGCAAGGTCTGACGCCCCGCGCGGACGCTGGGACGCCACGGCGTATTCTGGCGGGCATGATCGCATCCTCTGACCCAAACGAGAACCGCCGGGACCCCTATTCCGAGGCGTTCAAGAAGTTCATCGTCCAGGATTGGGAGCCCTATTCCGACGTCATGCCGGAACAGCTGCCCGCCAGCGAATGGGCGGCGGCGCGCCGCGAGCAACTTGCTGCGGAGTACCCCGGCCAGACGCTCGTCATCCCGGCCGGGCCGCTGAAGGTGCGCTCCAACGACACCGACTACCGCTTCCGCCCACACACGGCGTTCGCGTACTACACGGGCCTGGGCGAGGACCGCGAGCCCGACGCCGTGCTCGTCATCCGCGACGACGAGGCCACCTTGTTCTTCAAGCCCCGCGCCCCGCGCACCGACCGCGAGTTCTACGCCGACTCGCGCTACGGCGAGGTCTGGGTGGGCAAGCGTGATTCGCTGGAGGAGATGGCCTCCGCCACGCAGCTGACCTGCCGCGCCATCTCGGAACTGCCGGAGGTGCTCCACGAGGCCGGCAACCGCACGCTCGTGATCCGGGAGGCCGACGAGGCGATCACCGCGATGGTCGACGAGGCCCGCGGCGACCTCGCCACCGCCCTCGACGCCGACCTGGCCCGCTCCGCGTCCGAGGCCCGATTCGTCAAGGACGAGTTCGAGGTGGCTGAGATGCGCCGCGCGATCGACGCCACGCGCGTCGGCTTCGAGGCCGTCGCCCGCGAACTGCCCAATGCCGTGCGCAACGGCCGCGGCGAGCGCTGGGTGGAGGGCATCTTCGGCCTCCACGCCCGCCACCTGGGCAACGCCGTCGGCTACGACACCATCGCCGCCGGCGGGGACCACGCCAACACGCTGCACTGGATCCGCAACGACGGCAACCTCAGGGACGGTGACCTGCTCCTGCTCGACGCGGGCGTCGAGGTCAACACGCTCTACACCGCCGACGTGACCCGCACCATGCCGGTGGGGGGCACGTTCACCGAGCCGCAGCGCCGCGTCTACGAGGCCGTGCTCGCGGCGCAGACCGCCGGCATCGAGGCGTGCCGTGCGGGCAACCTGTTCGCCGACGTGCACCAGGCCGCGATCACCGTGCTGGCCAGGTTCTTCGAGGAACTGGGCATCCTCCCGGTGAGCGCCGAGGAGTCACTGTCCGAGGAGGGCGGCTTCCACCGTCGCTGGATGGTGCACGGCACCAGCCACCACTTGGGCCTCGACGTGCACGACTGCGCCCGCGCCCGCGCGGAGCTGTACCGCGGCGGCACCCTGAAAGCCGGCATGATCATCACCGTCGAGCCCGGCATCTACTTCAAGCAGGGCGACCTGCTGGTGCCCGAGGAGTACCGCGGCATCGGCGTGCGGATCGAGGACGACATCCTCATCACCGACGGCGACCCGGTCAACCTGTCCGAGTCACTGCCCCGCGAGGCGGACGCCGTCGAGAAGTGGATGCAGGGGTTGCAGCGCTAGCGCTTCAGTCGCCGGACTCCGGCACGACGCGGCTGGCCAGCGGGCGGTCCACCATCCCGCGCAGCAGCCCGGCGACCTGCACCGGGTGCGATACGGGCACGAGGTGGGCCGCGCCGTCGACGACGTGCAGCGCGCCCCGCAGCACGCCCTCGGCGACCGCCTCCACGTTGGCCAGCGGCGTCGAGGTGTCGCGCTCACCGGCGATCATCATCACCGGGATCCGGATGAGGCCCAGGTCTTCGCGCATGTCGTGCTCGGCCAGCGCGCGGCACAGCTGCGCATAGGAATGGTCGTCCGTGGAGGCCAGGCCTTCCATGATGGTGTCGACGGTGGCGGGGTGCTCGGCGCGGAAGTTCGGCGTGAACCAGCGCTTGGTGGTCTCCTCCACGAGGTGCTGCGTGCCGCGCTCGTCGACGGCCTCCGCGCGCTCGAGCCACCGCTCGGGCTCCCCCACCTTGGCCGACGACGCCACCACGGCGACGGCGGCGAACGTCTTGTCGTAGTCGCGCGCCAGGTGCAGCGCAGTCGCGCCGGAGATCGACAGGCCCGCGAAGTAGACCGGGACGTCCTCACCGAGGTCGGCGCGCACCTCGTCGGCGACCTGGGCGAAGCCGGCGGCCAGCGTGTCGAGCGACGGCGAGTCCGCGTCGTCCCAGACCGCGCCCAGACCGCCGCCCGGGAGGTCGACGAAGACGACGCGTACGTCGTCGATCAGCTCGGCGGCCACCTTCGTCCACTGATGCGCGGCGTTGCCGCCGAGGCTGGGCCCGACGATCAACACGCGCTCGGCAGGCGTCTTCGGGCTGTAGTAGGTCCAGTTGAGATCCATGCGGCACTCCTCACGACTCGGTGGGACTTAACCTACCGGAGGCATCGGCGGGCTTGAAGGCTGCCCGGCCTTCCCGCTCAGCCGCCGGCGCGCAGGCCCAGCGCCTGGACTACCGAGCCCAGGCCCTGGTGGCCCATCCCCTCGAAGATGCGGCGCTCCAGCAGGCGCACGTCGAGGTGCCAGCCCTGCCAGTCGTCGGCCACGTCACCACGCTTCATCAGCAGGTCCACGTCCTTCGGGCCACCGGTGCCCAGCGACAGCTGCGCCGGCGTGTAGGCCTCCAGGATGAGCTTGGCGCCAGGCGCCGACTGGCGCGTCACCACCTCTGCCACCCGTCGGCGCAGGTCAGGCGGCAGGTGCACGAAGATCGACACCACTGCGTCCCACTGCTCCACCGGGTCTGGATGGTCCACCCAGTCGGCCAGGTCGACGTGCCAGGTCTCGAGCTCGACGCCCTTCTCGGCGGCCAACGCCTCGGCCTTGTCGAGCGCCACCCGCGAGAAGTCGAGGCTGACCACCCGGTGGCCCAGGCCCGCGAGGTACACGCCGTTGCGGCCCTCGCCGTCGCCCAGGCACAGCACGCGCGAGTGGGGCTTCAGCAGGAAGGACTGCTGCTTGAGGAAGTCGTTGGGGCGGTAGCCGAAGAGGTGGTTGGGGTGCGAGTAGCGGTCGTCCCAGAACTCCGCGGTCACTCGAACATCGCCGCTCGGGCGCCGGGGCGCTGCATCAGCAGGTCGCGGGCCTCCTGCGCCACGCGGTGCTCGGCGAGCACCTCGTAGCTGGCGGCCACCGTCACCCGCTGCGAGTTGAAGTCGCGCCTGCCGCCGCTCATCGCGTACGTGAGGCCCTGGGCGATGATGCCGAACAGGATGCCCATCGCCAGGCCCACCCACAGCATGGTGGCGTCGCCGCCGCCCACGAAGAACATCAGCATGAGGCCCACCAGCAGGCCCGTCATGATGCCCGACGCGGCACCCGCCGCGATGACGCCGCCCCACGTGCGGCGGCCCGTGACGCGCTCCAGCAGCTTGAGGTTGGTGCCGACGATCATGATGTTCTCGACGGGGAACTTGTTGTCGGCGAGGTAGTCGACGGCGGACTGGGCCTCTTCGTACGTCGAGTACTCGACGACGTGCTGGGGGTAGTTGAGCTTCATCAACTTGCCCATGGGCGATGCGGGCTCGGCCATCTTCTCCTCCTTGAAACGCCTTCCAGCCTACCGGTCGACGCGCGCGAGCAGGGTGCGCGCCAACTTCACCCCCGCCTCGTCGACCATCTCGTCGCCCACCATCACCGCGCCCACCCCGCGCTCCGCTGCCCGGTCGGCCGCGTCGACCATGGCGCGTGCCCGCTCGATGGCCTCGGCCGAGAGCGTGAAGACCTGCGTGCCGGCCTCGACCTGCGTGGGGTGCAGCACCCACTTCCCGTCGTAGCCGAGGGCCGCGACGCGACGTGCGGCGGCGCGGAAGCCGTCGAGGTCGTGGATGGCCACGTACGGGCCGTCGATGGCCTGCAGCCCGTGGGCCCGGGCCGCGACCAGGATCTGCGCGAACACGTGGTGGAGCGGATCGCCCGGGTAGCCGTCGACCAGCGCACCCACGCCGAGACCCGGCATGCCGAGCGAGGCCATCATGTCGCCGGGCCCCATCGTCAGCGCCTCCAGCCGTGGGCTGGCGGCGGCGATCGCCTGGACGGCGGCGAGCCCGCGGGCGTCCTCGATGATGGCCTCGATGCCGATGCGGCCCACCTCCAGCCCGTGTTCGCGCTCCACCTGGGTGATCAGCAGGTCGAGGGCCTCGACGTGCCCCGGCGTGGAGACCTTGGGCAGGATCACGCAGTCGACGGCTGCCCCGGCACCGCCCACCACCTCCAGCACGTCGCCGACCGTCCACGGCGTGGTCCAGTCGTTGACGCGCACCGCCACCGTCGGCGCCTGCCACGTCAGCGACCGGAGCGACTGCACGATCAGCGCACGGGCATCCTTCTTCGCCCCTACGGCGACCCCGTCCTCCAGGTCGAGGAACACCTCGTCCACCGGGAGCCCCGTGGACTTCGCGATGAACCGCTCGCTCGAACCGGGCACCGCGAGGATGGTGCGCCTGGCGCGCTGCTGCCTACCGGTCATATCAGCTCCGTTCCCAGTACATTTACCCCCATGGTCAGCAAAGATACGCAGGTATTCATCTCGCGTGTGCTGGGCATGCCCATCGTCGACGCGGCCGGTGACCAGGTGGGTCGCGTCAAGGACGTGGTGTGTTTCCTCCGCGCCGATGGCCGCGCCCCCCGCGTGAAGGGGCTCGTGGCGGAGCTGTTCGCCCGCGCCCGCATCTTCGTGCCGATGGTGCGCGTGCACGACATCACCCCCAACCAGGTGGCCATCCTCGGCCAGGTCGACACCCGGCGCTTCAAGCGGCGGGAGTCCGAGGTGCTGGTGGCGGCAGACCTGCTGGACCGCAACATCCAACGCGACCGCCCCACCCGCATCGAGGACATCTCCATGACGCAGGTGCGCAACCGCGAATGGGAACTGGGCACCGTGGCGCTGCGGGCCTCCACCGGCGTCGGCCGGTTCGGTTTCGGCGGCCGCGGCAAGCCGGAGGTGGTCTCCTGGAAGGAGATCCCCGACCTCATCCTGTCGACGGGCCGCACCGCCGCCCACCTCATCGCCGAGTTCACCGACATGAAGGCCGCCGACATCGCGCAGGAACTCCACGACCTGGAGCCCGAGTCGCGCGCCGAGGTCATCGAGGCCCTGGACGACGACATCCTCGCCGAGGCCATCGAGGAACTCCCGGAAGACGAGCAGATCGAGCTGATCTCGCAGCTCGACACCGAGCGCGCCGCGGACGTGCTGTCCGAGATGGACCCCGACGACGCCGCCGACCTCATCCGCGACCTCCCGGCGGACGTCGCCGAGGACCTCCTGCAACGCATGGAGCCGGAGGAACAGGCCGACGTCCGCCGCCTCATGGCGTACGAGGAGTTCACCGCCGGCGGCATGATGACGCCCGAGCCGATCATCCTCGACACCGACGCCACGGTCGCCCAGGCCCTGGCCCATGCCCGCCTCGAGTCGCTGACCCCGGCGCTGGCGTCGATGGTGTTCGTCACTCGGCCGCCGCTGGAGACCCCGTCGGGCCGCTACGTGGGCGCGGTGCACATCCAGCGCCTGCTGCGGGAGCCGCCGACGATCATGGTGACCACGCTCATCGACGACAACCTCGAGCCGCTGCGCCCCGACACGCCGCTGGCCCAGGTCAGCCGCTTCTTCGCCACGTACAACCTGGTGGTGGCGCCCGTGGTCAACGACGGCGGGCACCTGGTGGGTGCAGTCACCGTCGACGACGTCCTCGACCACATGCTGCCCGACGACTGGCGCGGCGACCTCATGGACGAGGTGGACGCCAGCGAGGTGAGCGAGGCCGCCGATGTCTGAACGCAATCCCCTCTCCACGCCGGGGCGGCGCTCCTGGCTGCCCAAGGTCGCCGTCGACTCCGAGACGTTCGGCGTCTTCGCCGAGAGCTTCGCCCGTTTCATGGGCACGGCGAAGTTCCTCGTCTACATGACGGTGTTCGTCATCGTCTGGGTGGCCATCAACCTCATCGGGCTGTTCGGGCTCAAGTGGGACCCGTACCCGTTCATCCTGCTGAACCTGTTCTTCTCGACGCAGGCGTCGTATTCCGCGCCACTGATCCTGCTCGCACAGAATCGTCAGGAGTTGCGCGACAAACTGAGCCTCGACGAGGATCGCCGCGTAGCGCAGCAGTCGCGGGCCGACATGGATTTCCTCGCCAGGGAGATCGCCGCCATCCGGATGCATCTGGGCGAACTGGCGACGAGGGACTTCGTCCGCGGCGAGTTGCGCAGTGAACTGCGTGAGCTGGCAGAGCGGCTGGAGCGCGCGGACGAGAAGAAGGAGTCGCAGTGACGGGTCCACGCAACGCCGACGTGCACCCCGACGAGGTCGCCGAGGTGACGGAGTCGGCCACGGAGGTGCGCTGGTTCGGGGTGGTGTTGCTGGTCGGCCACCTCGCCCTGATCGTGTTGGGCGCCATCTCGTTGTGGCGCATCGCCGGCGGCTGGTGGCTGGGGGCAGTCGTCGCCGCGCTGTTCGCGCTGGGGTACCTGGCGCTGTGGCGCTACCTGCTCGCGCCGGGCTCGCGCACGCGCCTCGGCTACCGTGAGCGGCTGACGGTGAGCCTGGTCCTGGGCCCCGCCGTCGTCGTGGTGGGGAGCCTGGCCGGCCTGTGGGTGCCGGCGCTGGTGGCCACCTGCGTGATGATCCTCGGCGACGCCCTCAACTCACGGGGCTGACCGCCATCAGGTCGAGCTCGGCGATGGCGGAGCCGACCCCACCCTCCCGTGCGGGGATGACCCGACGGAGGTGTTCCTCAGCCAGGAACCTCCTGGCCAGGTCGTCGGGCAGGCCGTCGAACGGCGAGTGTTGCGAGCGGTGCAGCGCTATCGCCGCGCGCCGCGCATCGTAGTACCGGGTGGTGTCGAGGACGGTGGTGACGTCCTCGTCGGGGGTCCCGATGTCCGGCAGCACTGCGTACGGGCTGGCCATCTCGGGGTTGGCGTGGCGGAGCCACCGGTGCATGAGCGAGCGCGGCAGGCACTGCAGGTACAGGGCGGTCCCCTCTGTTTCCCCCACCACCTGCGTGACCGCGTCGCGGATGCGGGCATGGTCGCGGTGCCCGTCGCTGGCGTCCAGCGCCACCACGACGGTGGGCCGGTGCCGTTCGACGGCGCTGCGAACTGCAGCGATCACCGCGTCGGACGAAGCCCCGCACAGGGAACCAGCGGGTGGCTCTCCGTCCATCCCGGAGTCGAGGAAGTCGAGGACCTCGACGGCGTCGACACCCATCCGGGCCGCCGCCTCCCGAAGCTCCGCCTCCCTGATCCCGGCCAATCCGGGCGCCGGGACCTCACCGCCCGGGGCGTACTCCCCCGCTTCGCCCCGGGTGGCGCACACCACCACCGTCCGAGTGCGCTCGGCCGCATGCATCAGGATGGACCCGCAGCCGAACGTCTCGTCATCCGGGTGCGCCACGATCACCAGAAGGGTCATGCCCCTCTCCCCCCACTTGCCACTTGGAAACGGTTTGGGCCCCATTCAATGAGGAAGACGCCGCAGGGGTCGAGGGACCTAGGTCCTGTTTTCGCACGCGTCCTCATGCCTGGTAGCGCCAGGCGGGTGAGGATTCGCTTTGTTGGGGTGGGGGTTGGGGTGTTGGGCGTGGTGGTGCCTTTGTGGGTGCGGTGAGTCCGCGTGGTAGTCGGCGGCCGAGGTTGTGTCGGCGGGGTACTCGGCGTTGGCTGCCGTCCCGGTTCCTGCCCGGTGGCTGGTGTTGGTGGAGGATCGCGCGGAGTTGGAAACGCCGGTGGAGTTTGGGTGTTCTGCCGGGGTCGATGTGTGTGGGTGGGGTGAACCAGGGCAGTCCGGTGTCGGGGTCGAGGTGGACGTGCCATTGCGATTCGGGTGACTGGTCGGGGTCTGGTTCGACCAGCCGGTGATGGTGGGGGCAGAGGAGGACGGCGTTGGCGAGGCAGGTGAGGCCGCCTGCCCACCAAGGGACGATGTGGTGTGCTTCGCAGGCCCGGGGTGTGACGGTGCAGCCGGGGAACGCGCAGCCCCCGTCCCGCAGGATCAGCGCGGTACGGATCGCGGCGGGGAACATCCGGTGGGCCCTGCCCACGTCCAACGGGCGGGAGTCGGACCCGAGGACGGCGGGGATGATGTCGGCGTCACACGCGAGCCGCCGGGCGTCGCCGGCGGAGAGCCCGTCGAGGTTCTCCGCCCCGACGACGCCCACCTTCCCCAGTCCGGTGATCAGGGTGTGGTAGTCGAGGGTGATGTGCACCTGGGGCCGGTCCCCACCGTGCGCGGGCAGGTTCCCGCCGGCGGCGGCGGTCTGGATGAGCAGCATGAACGCGTCGGCGCGGCGCATTTCCTTGTCGGGCAGTTCGTCGGCTTCTCGGTACGAGGACAGGGGCGGCTCCACTGCTTCGAGTTGCGCGCGGAGTAGTTCTGCTCTGGCGATGGGGAGGAGTCCGGTGATCTTCATCCCGCCGTGGTGGTCGGGGGTGATCCGCAGGAACCTGTTGCGCATCGCGCGACGGTCCTGGGCTTCAAGTTTGGTCTTTTCGTCTTCTTCGGCGCCGTCGGGGTCGACCATTTCGTACAGCTTGACCGACAGGGTGCGTAGTTCGTCGGGGCCCAGGTCGTGGGCGTGCCGCAGGATCGACTCCTGACACTTCTCGAGTTCGGTCCGGGACAGGGAGGGGGGCAGTTTCCGCAGCGCGTGCACGATTGCTTGGACCTGCTCCAACGAGATGGTGCCGTCCTGCAGGGCGGCGGCGACCAGTGGGAAGCGGGTGAGGTGCTGGGCCAGTTTCATCGAGCCGCGGGCCTGGGCGGAACTGGCGCGTACCGAGTGCTGGACTCCGGCCAGGGTGATGCCGTCGCAGGCTTGGTGGGCGTCGTTGAGGATGTGCAGCCGCAGCCCGGCGAGTTGGGCCAGGGTTTCGTCGAGGTGTTCGACCAGCGCGAGGCGTTGTTCGAACTTCAACGGGTCCGGGGAGAGTGAGGCAGCGGTGTCCCACAACGCGGCCATCGCGCGTTGCAGCAGCTCGACTGTCTCGTTCATGACCACTATTCTAAACGAACAGGGGGTCAATACCGATGACGTTTGTCATCGAATGTCGCGGTCTCTTTGGTGACGGTGCTGGGTCGGCGGCTGCCGCCCTTCGTCGTGGCTCGCGTGCTCGTCCCTCGCACGGGCCACGCTCAGGGACCGGCTGCGGGGGCCCTTCGTCGTGGCTCGGTGCTTCCTTCGATTGATTCGCTCGTTCCTCGCGAACACTCAGGACAAGCGCAAGCTCGCACGCGCCACGCTCAGGGACCGCGACTTCCGCCAAAGGCGGACCGGATACCCCCTGCCGGTAGGCCCGGGGTACCGTGGAGGGTGCACACAGACCACAGATGAAGGACACCGTGACCGAACATCCGCTGCTCCCGCACGTCCGCGCCGCTCTCCACACCGTGGAGGACCCCGAGATCCGGCGCCCCATCACAGACCTGGGAATGGTCGACGACATCCGCGCCGACGACTCCGGCAACGTGTTCGTCCGCGTCCTGCTGACAGTCTCGGGTTGTCCCATGCGCAGCGAGATCATCGGCCGCGTCACCAAGGCCGTGTCCGCCGTGGAGGGCGTCAGCAACGTCGACGTCGAGCTGGGCGTCATGAACGACGAGCAGCGCCAGGCGATGCGCACCATGCTGCGCGGCGGCGTCGCGGAGCGGAAGATCCAGTTCGCCGAGCCCGGCAACCTGACCCGCGTCATCGCGGTGGCCTCGGGCAAGGGCGGCGTCGGCAAGTCCTCGGTCACCGTCAACCTCGCGCTGGCGCTGGCCCGGCAGGGCCGCTCCGTCGGCATCCTCGACGCCGACATCTACGGCCACTCCATCCCCGACCTGCTCGGCCTGGGCGACGCCCGGCCCACCGTCGTCGACGACATGATCATGCCGGTGCCCGCCGTTGGTGGCCTGAAGGTCATCTCGGTGGGCATGCTGAAGCCCTCCCGCGACCAGGTCGTCGCGTGGCGCGGCCCCATCCTGGACCGTGCACTGACCCAGCTGCTGGCCGACGTCTACTGGGGCGACCTCGACTACCTCCTGCTGGACCTCCCCCCCGGCACCGGCGACGTCGCCATGTCGCTCGGCCAGAAGATTCCCACCTCCGAGGTGCTCGTCGTGACCACCCCGCAGTCGGCTGCCTCCGAGGTCGCCGAGCGTGCGGGCACCATGGCCCACATCCTGGAGCAGCGGGTGATCGGCGTCGTCGAGAACATGAGCTGGCTCGAGACCACCTGCCCGCACTGCAGCGAGCCGCACCGCGTCGAGCTGTTCGGCTCCGGCGGAGGCACCGTCGTCGCGGAGGCGCTGACGGACCGCGTGGTCTACGACGTCCCGCTGCTGGCTCAGATCCCGTTCGACGAGCAGCTGCTGGCCGGCGGCGACCGCGGCACGCCCATCGTCGAGACCCACCCCGACCACCCGGCCGCAGCCGCGGTGCTCGACCTGGCGGAGAAGATCGCCTCGAAGAAGCGCACGCTGCTCGGTCAGCGACTTCCCCTGTCGACGAACGCGTAGCCGTGATCGTCATCGTCTGCTTCGCCCCGCTCTCCCACGCCGACGCCGTGCGCGCCGCGCTGGCCGACGGCGGGGCGGGGCGGATCGGTGAGTACTCGGCCTGCAGCTTCAGCGCCGTGGGCGAGGGCCGGTTCCGGCCCGGCGACACCGCGGATCCCTTCATCGGTGAGAAGGGCCAGTTGACGGTCGTCGACGAGGTGCGCATCGAGGCGGTGTGCACCCGAGACCGCGCTCGGGCCGCCGTCAGAGCGATGCTGGCCGCCCATCCCTACGAGGAGCCCGCCTGGCACGCGTACGAGGCCCTCGACCTCGATTCGCTCTAGGTTGCTTCGGGGTCGAACGGGGAGGTCGACGCGGCCGTGAGCTCCAGCGCATCTTCAGGCGGCTCGGGCAGAGCGGAATCCTCGGATGCGGCGTTCTTCAACGCGTTGAGGTTGGTGGCGCCCTTCACCTCGGTGGCCGACTCCTTCAGCGTGTGCTGCGCCTCCAGCAGTTCACGCTTGGCGTCCTCGATGAGGGCGACCTCCTCGCGCAACTGCTTGGCGATGAACGCCTTGGGGTGCAGGTCCCTCAGTTCGAGGTCTGCGTACTCCGGGCCCAGTTCCGTGGCCAGCGTGGACCTGGCGTTGTTCGCCACGTCGCGGAAGAACACGAACAGCCGCGCCGCCTTGCGCGAGAACTCCGGGAGCTTCTCGGGGCCGAACATGAGGACGGCAAGCACGAGGATGATGACGAGATCCGTCGCACTGATGCCAAACACGGCTATAGGCTACCCGGCCGGCGCCGGATCAGCCCACCCTGGTCAGGCGAGCGAGGCCACCGGCGATCTTTTCCCCGATCGACTGGTGGTGTGCCTTGCGCTCGGGAAGCGCGGCGGCGATCTCCTGCATGACGGCGGGGGCGCAGTCGCAGGCCACTGACAGCACCGCATCGCCCGACTGCCATACGTCGACGGCCATGTCGGTCGAGCGCTCAGTGAGCGTGAGCGCGTCATCGCCCAGGACTCCGGCGGTCCAGCCGACGACGGCGGTGTGGTACCCGTCGGAGTAGACGAGGTTCATCGACGGCGGGTCCGTCTGGTCCGACGACGAGTAGGCCACCAACGTCATGCCGCCCACCTCACGGGGGCAGGTCGCCAGGCCCAGGCACCACGTCTGCTCGTCAGACGGCGACGCCGGCTGGAGCGCGATGAGCTGCACGCCGTCGTCGGTGGTGAACGAGGCCTCGTCGAGGCTCAGCTGCTTGTACCCGACGGCGAGGTTGACCCTGCCGAGGGCGTCGTAGCGCTCCGCCCAGAGCATGACGCCGGTTGCCGCGTCGACCCACCACTTCGCCACGGGCAGCCCCTCGGCGTTGGCCTGGATCCGGACGGCGTTGCGGCCGGCCACCTGCTCCGTCGTGCCGCTGCGGACGTATTCCCAGCCCCAAGGCGCCTCCACCGGCCGGGTGCCGATCTCGGGCAGGAACGCCGAGCCGAACAGGTTGCCCCGCACGTCGAGGACCTCGAGGTGCGCGCCGTAGCCGGCCTTCTTCGTGGTGCGCACGTCCGCCGTGCGGTAGCGACCCTCCCCGTCGCTGACCCAGACCCGCTGCGTGCCGGTGAGGCTGTAGTCGGCGTCGGCGGCCCGGCGCAGCAGGTTGGCCGCGAGTTCGCGGGTGATGGGCAGCGATTCGGTCTCGGACGTGAGCGGCAGGTAGCTCTCAGACGCACCGAAGTCGGCGCCGCGCTCGTTGGCCAGCAGCATGGCGCCGACTGCCTCGTTGACGCTGATCGCCGTCAGCGACCGGGAGTACTGTTCGCGCGCGGCCTTGACGGGGTCTGCGACCTTCAACGGGCTGGGCGCGACGAGGACGGCGATGACGACGGCCGAGACCATCACTGCGATGAGGGCAACGCCACTCTGGCAGGCCAGCTGCACCCTGCGTCGGCGCTGCGACGGGAGGCCGCCCTCACCGGGGGTCATGTAGAGCGGGGTGGCGGCGTGTTCGCCGGCGATGGATTCGAGCCGGGCGGCCAGCGACTCGGGCGTCTGCGAGGAGCGGCAGGTGCTCAACTTCGAGCAGACGTCGGAGATGGCCTGGACCTCTGCGTTGCAGCCGCTGCAGCCCGCGAGATGGTACGAAACCTGTTCCCATCGTTTGGGCGACAGCGTCCCGTCGACGTAGGCCGACAGGTCACGGAGGAACTTCTCGCAGGGGCCCTTCGCCATTCAGGACACTCCGGCGTAGCGCGTTCGTCCCTCGGTGGGCGCACGGTGCGCGAGTGCCTCGCGCAGTGCTGCCCGGCCGCGGGCGATCCGGGAGCGCACCGTGCCGAGCTTCACGTCGAGGACCTTGGCGATCTCCTCGTAGCTCAGCCCCT
This sequence comes from Tessaracoccus lubricantis, assembly GCF_039544535.1. Taxonomy (NCBI): domain Bacteria; kingdom Bacillati; phylum Actinomycetota; class Actinomycetes; order Propionibacteriales; family Propionibacteriaceae; genus Tessaracoccus; species Tessaracoccus lubricantis. The sequence continues at coordinate 128,641 of NZ_BAABLV010000020.1, read as the reverse complement.
CGATGTCGCACAGGACCACCGCGACCCGCTGCTCGGGGCTGAGCGAGCGGAGGGCGGCGGCGACGTCGGCGTCGAGCTCGGCGTCGTCGTGCAACTCCTCGGGACCCGTGCTCTCGCCCCAGACGTGGTCTGGGGCAACCGACAACGCGTCCATGCGGATGCGCTGCTTGCGGCGGGCCTGGTCGAGGAAGAGGTTCGTCGTGATGCGGTGCAGCCAGCCCTCGAGAGTCCCGGGCTGGAAGTTGTGGATCGACTTGAACACGCGCACGAACACGTCCTGGGTGAGGTCTTCCGCGTCGTGCTGATTGCCGGTGAGGCGGTAGGCGAGGCGATACACCTGTGCCGAGTGGTCACGGACCAGTTCCTGCCAGGTGGGCGCGACCCAAGTGTGCGCAGCAGCCTTCGCCGCCTTGCCTCCTCGGAACATAGTGCGCCTCTCCATATCCGGGTACCTTGCCAGAGCAACCTGTGAACAAGCTGTGGGCTCTATATGAGTCAACGCACGAGCGGCCCGGAAAGTTCCCGTCGCCCCATCGACGTCACCCCGAGGTCAAGGAGGGGCCGGCGAGGGGGGTGTGCAAGTGTGTGAAGCGGACCCGGCCCGCACTCAGGTCGTTGTTGCCCGGACACGGTGAGCAGCAGCCGGACACACCCCGTCGTCGGACGCTCCGGCAACAGCGGCGGGCACGGTTTCGGCTGCAAGTACCTGACCGTCAGGCGTTGAAGCCGTATGCGGGGCATGAAGGACGCGAGTTCAGAGTCCACGGGGAGCAGCAATTGCGCAACGTCGCATGTCAGGGCTGCGGGTCACACTCGCGTCCTTCTTGCCCCGCGTGCGGCGGCTCACTGCTGCTGTGGAGGCGCCGTGACCGGTGTCAGTCCTTGACGGCGACCAGCAGGCCGTTGCCCACGGGCAGCAGCGCCTGGGTGTAGGACTCCGACTGGTTGACGGCCTCGAGGGCCTCGCGGATGATGATCGCCTCGTCGGACTCGTCCGACTCGTCTGCCACCTTGTTGTGCCAGAGCACGTCGCGCACGATCAGCAGGCCGCCGTGGCGCAGAAGGCGCAGCGCACCGGCGACGTACTCGACGTACTCGAGCTTGTCACCGGCCACGTAGACGATGTCGTAGGCGCCGTCACGCAGCTTCGGCATCACCTCGATGGGCGAGCCGGCGATCAGGCGGAACCGCGACGTCGGGAACCCCGCCTTCTGGAAGAACTCGCGCGCCGGGATCTGGTTGTCGGCCTCCACGTCGATCGAGGTGAGGATGCCGTCGCGCTCCATCGCCTCCAGGAACGTCAGCCCGGTGGCACCCATCAAGGTGCCGATCTCGACGACGTGCTTGGCCCCGATCGCCTTCGTCAGCACCTTCAACGCGGCCGCCTCGCCCGTGGTCACCGGCGTCATGCCGGAGACGGTGGCTTCGTCGCGGGCCTGGGCGACGGCGTCGGACGGCGACACATAGTCCTCCGCGAAGGTCCAGCTTGCGGGGGTGGGGTTCTCGACAGGAGTGCTCACGGCCCCCAGCCTACTAAGGCACGGCGTGACTTGACCTAAGATGTGGCGCATGAGTCCAGACGACGACATGATGCCGGTGTTCGGCCGGGTGCTCACCGCGATGGTGACGCCCATGACTCCCGATGGCCGGGAGGTCGATTACGCGCAGTGCGCTCGCCTGGCAGCACATCTCGTGGACGACCTGGGCCACGACGGCCTCGTCATCAACGGCACCACCGGGGAGTCCCCCACCACCACCGACGTGGAGAAGCGCCAGGTGCTCGACGCGGTGATCACCGCCGTCGGCGACCGCGCCTCCATCGTGGCCGGCGTGGGCACCTTCAGCACCGCGCACACCGTCGAACTCGCGCAGCAGGCGGCCGCCGTCGGCGCCGACGGCCTGCTCGTCGTGACCCCCTACTACTCCCGCCCGCCTGCGGATGCGTTGGAGGACCACTTCGTCACCGTCGCCGACTCCACCGAGCTACCGGTGATGCTCTACGACATCCCGCACCGCGCCGGCATCCCCATTCCCGAGCACATGCTGATCCGTCTCGACGCGCACCCGAGGATCCGGGCCGTGAAGGACGCCAAGGCCAACATCGTGTCGACCTCGGCCGTCCTCGCCCAGACCAACCTGGCGTACTACGCCGGTGACGACGCCTACCTGTTGCCGCTGCTGTCGGTGGGCGGCGTCGGCGTCGTCGGCACCTCCACCCATTTCACGGCTGGCGCGGCCCGGCAGGTCATCGAGCACTACCTCGCCGGGCGCGTCGCCGAGGCGGTGGCGGCCAACCAGCACGCGCTGCCCGCGTTCCAGGGCATCTTCGCCACGCAGGGCTGCATGATGGTCAAGGCCGCGCTCGCGCTGCGCGGCCTGGACGTCGGCCCCTGCCGGGCGCCCATGGGCACCGTCGACGACGGCGTGGCTGAGGCCTACGTCGAACTCCTCGACAACCTCGGCTTCGGCGCCTGAGGCGCACCCCTACACACGACGAACCGGGCCCGGCATTGCGCCGGGCCCGGTTCGTCGTGTTGGGCGTCAGTCGCGCGGGACGGTGACGTTCTTGCCGATCGTGACGATCCCGCCCGCCGACACGTCGAAGCCGCGGGCCTTGTCGTGCTCGGGGTCGACGCCGATCTGCACGCCGTCGGGCACCACGACGTTCTTGTCGAGGATCGCGCGGCGCACCACCGCGTCGCGGCCGATGCGCACGTTCTCCATCAGCACCGAATCCGACACCTGCGCCCACTTGTCGACACGCACGTTGGGGCTGAGCACCGTGCGCTCCACCTCGCCGCCGGAGATGATGCAGCCGGCGGTCACGATCGAGTCCTCGGCGCGGCCACGGATGACGAACTTGGCGCCCGGTGCCTGCACCTGGTCCGTGTAGATGGGCCAGTCCTCGTTGTACAGGTTGAACTCGGGGTCCACGCTGACGAGGTCCATGTGGGCCTCGTGGAACGCGTCGATGGTGCCCACGTCACGCCAGTAGTTGATGTCCTTCTCCGTGGCGCCGGGCACGATGTTGTCCTTGAAGTCGTAGACCTGGCTCTGGCCCTGGTCGGTGAACCACGGGATGATGTCGCCGCCCATGTCGTGGCGCGCCGTCGGGTTCTCCGCGTCCGCCTTGAGCGCCTCCACGAGCGCCTTGCTGGAGAACACGTAGTTGCCCATGGACGCGAACGACTCGTCCGGCGAATCCGGCAGCCCGGGCGGGTCCGCCGGCTTCTCCAGGAAGCTCTTGATGCGCTGGTCCGGCGCAGAGTCGATGATGCCGAACGCCGACGCGTCCTTCCGCGGCACCCGGATGCCGGCGACGGTGGCGCCGAGGCCGGAATCGATGTGCACGTCGAGCATCTGCCCGATGTCCATGCGGTAGATGTTGTCGGCGCCGAACACCACGATGTAGTCGGCGTCGGCGTCGAGGATCAGGTTCAGCGACTGGTAGATGGCGTCGGCCGAGCCCTGGTACCAGCGCGGCCCGAGGCGCTGCTGCGCCGGCACCGGTGCCACGTAGTTGCCGAGCATGGCCGACAGCGCCCACGTCTTGGCGATGTGCCGGTCGAGCGAGTGGGACTTGTACTGCGTCAGCACTGCGATCTGGCGCAGGCCCGAGTTGGCCAGGTTCGACAACACGAAGTCGATGAGGCGATAGGTACCGCCGAAGGGGACGGCGGGCTTGGCCCGATCCGCTGTCAGCGGCATGAGCCGCTTCCCCTCACCACCAGCAAGGACAATGGAAAGAACTTTGGGGCGTGCGACCATAAGGCTGAACCTATTGCCTTTGCGGCCCACTTGCGATTGTTTCCGCGAATTGCACGTTCCGGTCTCGGGCTATGAGACGGAGTCGTTGTGCAACGATGAGCCCATGACGATGAAGTTGTCCCTGTTGACGCGGGAATATCCCCCTTCGATCTATGGCGGCGCGGGCGTGCATGTCGCGCAATTGGTGCCCCAATTGCGCAAACTCATCGACGTGGAAGTCCATTGCATGGGTGAGCCCCGCGACGGTGCCACGGCGCATGCGGAGACGTTTCCGCCAGACGCGAACGCGGCGTTGCGGGTGCTGGGCGCGGACCTCTCGATGGCCGCTGCGGTGGGTGACGTCGACATCGTCCACTCGCACACCTGGTACGCCAACATGGGCGGGCACCTCGCCGCCCTGCTGCGCGACATCCCCCACGTCGTCACCTCGCACTCGCTCGAGCCGCACCGCCCGTGGAAGGCAGAGCAGTTGGGCGGCGGCTACCGCGTGTCGTCCTGGGCCGAGAAGACCGCCTACGAGGCGGCGGACGCCGTGATCTCGGTGAGCGCCGGGATGCGCCGCGACGTGTTGGAGTCCTACCCTGACCTGGACCCGTCGAAGACCCACGTCGTGAAGAACGGCATCGACACCGACGAGTTCCGGCCCGACCACGACACGACGGTGCTGCGTGAGCTGGGCATCGACCTCGACCGGCCGTCGGTGGCGTTCGTGGGCAGGATCACCCGGCAGAAGGGCCTCGTGCACCTGGTGCGCGCCGCCACGCAGTTCGACCCGGACACGCAGGTGGTGCTGCTGGCCGGAGCCCCCGACACGCCTGAGATCGCCGCAGAGTTCGACGCCGCGTTCTCCGAGCTGCAGCGACAGCGCACGGCCCCCGTGATCTGGGTGCAGGAGATGCTGCCGCGGGCCTCCGTCCGCCAGGTGCTGACCAACGCCACGGTGTTCGCCTGCCCGTCGATCTACGAGCCCCTGGGCATCGTCAACCTCGAGGCGATGGCGTGTGAGACACCCGTCGTCGCCAGCGCGGTGGGCGGCATTCCCGAGGTGGTCGTCGACGGCGAGACCGGCCTGCTGGTGCCGTACGACCCGGCACAGGCCGACGACCCCGCCTACGTGTCGGCCTTCGAGGCCGGCTTCGCCGAGTCCGTCAACCGCGTGACCCGCGACGAGGGCCTGGCCGAGCGGTACGGCAAGGCGGGCCGCCAGCGCTGCATCGACGAGTTCTCCTGGGCGAAGATCGCGCAGGAGACCGTGGCGGTCTACCAGCAGGCGATCGAGTCGCACGCCGGCTGAGAGGCTCGGGGGTTTCGACCCTGCTCGCTTCGCCCCCAGGCTCCACCAACGAGAAAGGGCCGCCCCCTCGCGGGGCGGCCCTTCTTCTTGTCCAGGGGTGATTCAGCCGACGACGCCCTTGAGTGCGTCAAGCAGGGAGGTGGCTTCCTCGGCGTTCATCTCAACGACCAGACGCCCACCTCCGTCAACGGGAACGCGCATCACGATGCCGCGGCCCTCCTTCGTGACTTCCATCGGACCGTCGCCGGTGCGGGGCTTCATCGCTGCCATCTGCAACCCTCATTCTTTGTAAGTAGACGAACTGCGTCGGTGCCCATTATTCCGCATCTGACAAAATGGCGCCCGGTTGGGCTGACAATGCCACCTCATCATCGGCGAGATCATCGGCCAGCGGACGCTCGATCAGATCGTCGACCACCTGCATGTCGTAGCCCCGCCAGACGACGTCGAAACGCTGCGTCGCGGCCGGCGCGGCGACGCCCGCGACGACCTGGGCGAGGTACGCGTCGACCTGTGACGGGCGGTACCCGGAGAGGGCCAGCGGGATGCGCAGCTCGGCCAGGAGGTCAGGGGTGAGCGCGCCGTCGGGGACGTGCCCCTTGGGCCTGTCGTTGACGGGCTCCTGGGGCATCTCCCCCAGCTTGCCGAGCCCCGCGTACACGGAGGCGCCCAACACGGCGACGGCGACGGCGGCGATGGCGATCCACATGGGCTAAACAGTATCGAACTGGCCGGGCTCGCCCATGGCCTCCACCGCTTCGTCGATGTCGTCGGTGACGGTGACCAGGTCGAGGTCGCCTTCCGAGACGTAGCCGCCGCCGAGCACGGTGCCGCGCACCCACTCGATCAACGGCGTCCAGTACTCGGTGCCGAACATCACCATCGGGAAGTGGGTCACCTTGCCGGTCTGGATCAGCGTCAGCGCCTCGAACAACTCGTCGAGGGTGCCGAACCCGCCGGGCATCGTGATGAAGCCCTGGCTGTACTTGACGAACATCGTCTTGCGCACGAAGAAGTAGCGGAAGTTGATGCCCAGCGTGATGTAGTCGTTGAGCCCCTGCTCGTGTGGCAGTTCGATGCCGAGCCCGACGGAGCAGCCGTCGGCCTCCATCGCGCCCTTGTTGCCGGCCTCCATGATGCCGGGGCCGCCGCCGGTGATGATGGCGAAGCCCTTCTCCACGAGGCGTCGGCTGAGCTCGACGCCCTTCTGGTACATCGGGTTGTCCGGCTTGGTGCGGGCGGAGCCGAAGATGCTGACCGCCGGTGGGAGGCCGTAGAGCGCGTCGAAGCCGTCGACGAACTCCGACTGGATGCGCAGCACGCGCCAGGGGTCCCAGTGGTTCCAGCCCATCCGGTCCTTCTTCTCGAGCAGGGCCCGGTCAGCCATCGGCTGCTCCATCTCCTGCCCGCGCAGCACGATGGGCCCCTGGCGCCGACGTCGTCCGGGCTGCAGGTCCTGTGGCGTGGGTTCGGTCATGACTGGGCCTCCTCAGGCGCGGTGAGCCAGCGGGTGAGCCCGGCGGCGCATTTCTCCAGGTCGGATACGGGGCAGAACTCGTCGTCGCGGTGGGCGTAGGCGGGGTCCCCCGGGCCGTAGTTCACGGCGGGCACGCCGAGCGCGCTGAACCGGGCGACGTCGGTCCAGCCGTACTTCGGGCCGGCCGGCACCCCGATGGCCTCGACGAACTCCCGGGCCAGCGGCAGCGTGAGGCCCGGCCGCGCGGCCGGCGAGAGGTCGGTGACCTTCAGGTCGTAGCCGGCGAACCACTGCCCCAGCAGCGCGAGGGCCTCGTCGCCGGACTTGTCGGGGGCGAAGCGGTAGTTGATGGTGAGGGTCGCCTCCGGCGGGATGACGTTGGCGGCCATGCCGCCCGAGACGCCGACGGCGTTGAGGCCCTCGCGGTAGACCAGCCCGTCGACCTCGACCTCGGCGCTCCGGTACCCGGCCAGCGTCTGCAGCGCCGGGGCCAGGTCGTGGATGGCGTTGTGGCCCATCCAGGCGCGGGCGCTGTGCGCAGCCGAACCCGTCGTCGTCAACTCGACGCGGATGGTCCCCTGGCAGCCCCCCTCGATGAGCGCGGAGGTGGGCTCCATGAGGACGGCGAAGTCGGCCTCGATGAGGTCCGGCCGGTTGCGCGAGAGTCGGCCCAGGCCGTTGCGGGTGGCCTCGACCTCCTCGTGGTCGTAGAAGATCCACGTGACGTCCCGGTTCGGGGCGCTCAACTCGCCGGCCAGCGCCAGCATGACGGCGACGCCGCCCTTCATGTCGCAGGCACCCCGGCCCCAGACGCGCACGCCGTCGGAGTGCTCGACGAGTCGTGAGGGCAGGTTGCCGGCGACGGGCACGGTGTCGAGGTGACCGGCGATGACGACGCGTTCGGCTCGGCCGAGGGCGGTGCGGGCGACCACGCAGTCACCGTCGCGGAAGACCTCGAGGTGCGGCGACGCGGCCATGCGGCGTTCCACGAGGTCTGCCAGTGCGCGTTCGTTCCCGGACACGGACTCGACGTCCATGATCTCCTGCAGCAACCGGGCCAGCTCTGAAACCATGCCCCGACACTAGCGTCTCCAGGGGCGGGCGCCCGGGGCGCTGACGAAGGATCCGGCGTGATTTGTGGTGGATGCAGCGGTGAGGCGCAGGGCCCCAGGCCGCTCGTGGGACTCGCGGCTCAGGGGACGGGGTGGGCGAAGCAGCCGACGGCGCGCTCCGCGCAGGCGGGGCAGGTCACCAGCCGCACGCGGCAGGCGAGGTCTGCGCAGTTGACCAGCTGCGAGGTCGCCGCGCCGCAGCGATGGCAGGCGCCGATCTGCTCAGCCCCCTCCGGCGCGACGGTCTCGCGGCCGTCGAACACCGTCAGCGCGCCCCTCCACCGCGACGACGACCCGAAGCGCTCCAGGTAGCGCACGATGCCGCCGTCGATCTGGTACACCTCCTGGAAGCCGCGCTCCTTCATCAGCACGCTCAGGATCTCGCAGCGCACGCCGCCGGTGCAGTAGGTGATGACGGGGCGGGCCTTGAGGTGGTCGTACTTGCCGGAGTCGAGTTCCGTGACGAAGTCGTGCGTGGTGACCACGTCCGGCACGACCGCGCCGTCGAAGCGGCCCACCGCGGCCTCGACCTTGTTGCGACCGTCGAAGAACACGACGTCGGGCCGCGCTGCGGCCAGCGCGTCGACCTCGTCGGGGGTGAGGTGCGTGCCGCCGCCCGCCACGCCGTCGGCGGTGACCTCGAGCTCCGGCACGCCGAAGGCCACCAGCTCCGGCCGCGTCCTCACCGAGAGGCGCGGGAAGTCCAGCGACCGGCCCTCGTCGTCGAGGGCGGTGCCGGGCGACCACTTCTCGTCGAGCGCCCGGAACGGGGCGTACAGCTTGGTGGCGCGCAGGTAGGCCTTGCAGGCGTCGAGCTCGCCGCCGATGGTGCCGTTGATGCCGTGCGGCGACACGATGATGCGGCCGCGCAGCCCCAGGCGGGTGCACAGTTCGAGCTGCCACAGCTTCACCGCCTCCGGGTCCGCCAGGGGCACGAACCGGTAGAACAGCAGGATCTTGGGCACCGACATGGCTGGGAGTGTACCGACGGCGAACGGGGCCGCCCCCGAAGGAGCGGCCCCGCAAGGTTCGGCAGCGGTCAGTGGCTGTCCAGGACCTGGCCGGACCGGTCCCGCGTCATGAGCACGGCGACGAACGAGATGGCGGCACACGCGGCGACGAAGACGCCCACCAGCCACCAGTTGTTGGTGGTGCCCACCAGCGCGGTCGCGATCAGCGGCGCGGGGCCGCCGACGATGGCGGCGCCCACCTGGTAGCCCAGCGAGATGCCGGTGTACCGCACGTCAGCGGTGAACGACTCGGCCAGGAAGGTGCCCATCAGTGCGCCGTAGATGGACCAGATGGCGCCGAAGCCGACGACGGTGGCCAGGGTGAGCAGCAGCACCGACTTCTGGTTGACCATCCAGAAGTAGGGGAAGATGTAGGCCACCGCCAGCAGGGTGCCGACGAGGTACATGGGCTTGCGGCCGATCCGGTCGGACAGGGCGCCGAGCGCCAGCATGCAGGGCACGGCCACGACGGCGGCGAACAGCACGGCACCGAGCGCCTGGCCACGCGTGTAGCCCAGGCCGACGGCGTAGCTGACGGAGTAGGTGGCGAAGATGAAGAACGTCGAGGTCTCGATGAACTTGGCACCGATGGCCTTGAGCACCGACGGCCACTGGGTCTTGAAGATCTCGACGATCGGGACCTTGACCTCCTTGCGTTCGGCCTTGATCTTGCGGAAGGCCGGGGTCTCGTCGACCTTGGCGCGGATCCACAGGCCGAACATCACCAGGAGCGCAGAGAGCAGGAACGGGATGCGCCAGCCCCAGCTGAGGAACGCGCTCTCCGGCAGCAGCCAGTCGAGGAACCACAGCGTGAGGTTGCCCAGCGCCAGGCCGAGCAGTGCGCCGGTCTGCGGGACGGCACCGTAGAAGCCGCGCTTCCTCCGGGGGGAGTACTCGACGGCCAGCAGCACGCCGCCGCCCCATTCGCCGCCGAGCGCGAGGCCTTGGATGAGGCGCAGCAGCGTCAGCAGGACGCCGGCCCAGGCGCCGATCGCGGCGTGCGTGGGCAGGAGGCCCATGAGCGCCGTCGAGACGCCCATCAGCGACAGGGTGAACACCAGCGTCTTCTTGCGGCCGATGCGGTCGCCGATGTGGCTGAACAGCACGCCGCCGATGGGGCGGACGAGGAAGGCGAGCGCGAACGAGGCGAGCGACAGCAGCGTCGAGGTGAGGGCGTCGTCCGACGGGAAGAACAGCGGGCCGAAGACGACCGAGGCCATGGTGCCGTAGAGGAAGAAGTCGTACCACTCCACGGTGGAACCGACGGCGGAGCCCATGAGGGCCTTGATCCGCGTCCCCTTGTCGATGTCCTCCACGTTGAAGGATTCGTGGCTGTGTTCGTCGATGGGCCTCACGATAGTGCCCGGCTTGAGATCGGTCATGTGTGCTTCCTCCTTGAAGCAGGGGGGTGGGGGGCGGGGCTCAGCTGGCCGAGCGGGACTTGGCGAGGTCGAGGGCGACGTCGACGATCATGTCCTCCTGGCCGCCGACCATGTTGCGGCGGCCGAGTTCCATGAGGATCTGCGGCGTCGGGATGCCGTAGCGCTCTGCGGCGCGACGGGCGTGCAGCAGGAAGCTGCCGTAGACACCGGCATAGCCGATCGAGAGCGTGTCGCGGTCGACTCGGACGGGCTGGTGCATCAGCGGGCGGACGAGGTCGTCGGCGGCGTCGGCGAGCTTGAAGACGTCGCAGCCGGTCTCCCAGCCCATGCGGTCGGCGACGGCGACGAAGGCCTCCAGCGGCGTGTTGCCGGCAGCGGCACCGAGGCCGGCGAGGCTGGCGTCGACGCGGTAGGCGCCGTTCTGCACGGCGGCCACGGAGTTGGCGACGGACACGGACAGGTTCTCGTGGGCGTGCACGCCGACTTCGGTCTCCGGCTTCAGCGCTGCCCGCACGGCCTTGATCCTGGCCGCGTACTGTTCGGGCACCATGGCGCCGGCGGAGTCGGTGACGTAGACGCACTGCGCGCCGTAGCTCTCCATGAGCAGCGCCTGCTCCACGAGCTTGGCCTCGTCGGCCATGTGGCTCATCATCAGGAAGCCGGCGGTGTTGAGGCCGATCTCGCGTGCCTTGGCGATGTGCTGCGCGGAGGTGTCGGCCTCAGTGCAGTGCGTGGCGACGCGGACGTAGCGCGCACCGGCGTCGTAGGCCTCCTGCAGGTTGGGGATGACGCCCACGCCCGGCAGCAGCAGGATGGCGATCTTGGCGCGCTTGACGGCGGCGGCCGCCGCCTCGATCTTCTCCAGGTCGGTGTGGGTGGCGAAGCCGTAGTTCACCGTCGACCCGCCCATGCCGTCGCCGTGCGCGACCTCGATGGAGTCGACGCCGGCGGCGTCGAGCGCGGCGGCGACGGAGGCCACCTGCTCGGGGGTGAAGGTGTGCCGCACGGCGTGCGAGCCGTCGCGCAGCGTCACGTCGGAGATGAAGATCTTGCCCTCGGGGTAGCTCATGCGACGGCCTCCTCAGCCTGATTCAGGTGTGCAGCGATCTCCTGCCCGGTGCGCAGCGCGGCGGCGGTCATGATGTCGAGGTTGCCGGAGTAGGCCGGCAGGTAGTCGCCCACGCCCTCCACCTCGAGGAAGACGGAGACCTTGAGGCCGTGGAACTGGCCCACGCCGGGGACGTTGACGCTCTGGTCCGCGGTGATCTCCTCGAACTGCACGTCCTGCTTGAGGCGGTAGCCCGGCACGTACTCGGCCACCTCCCCGATGCGGTTGCGCACGGCGTCGCGGATCTTGTCGCGGTCGCCGTCGGAGGTCAGCACGAAGACGGTGTCGCGCATCAGCACCGGCGGTTCGGCCGGGTTGAGGATGATGATGGCCTTGCCCTTGCGGGCGCCGCCGATCTTCTCCAGTGCGTGGGCGGTGGTCTCGGTGAACTCGTCGATGTTGGCGCGGGTGCCGGGGCCGGCCGACCTGGAACTGATCGACGCCACGATCTCGGCGTACTCGACGGTGGCGCCGGTCGACGAGATGGCGTGCACGATCGGCGCGGTGGCCTGGCCGCCGCACGTGACCATGTTGACGTTCATGTCGGTGGTGATGGTCTCCAGGTTGGCCACGGGCACGCAGAACGGGCCGATGGCGGCCGGGGTGAGGTCGACGACGCGGATCTCGGGCTTCGCGGCGCGCAGCACCTTCTCGTCGTACAGGTGGGCCTTGGCAGAGGTGGCGTCGAAGACGATCTCGACGTCGGCGAACACCTCGTCGGCGACGAGGCCGTCCACGCCGGTGGAGATGGGCTTGACGCCCAGCCGTTCGGCGCGCCTCAGCCCGTCGGACTCGGGGTCGATGCCGACCATGGCGACGATCTCCAGGACCGTCTGCTCGGGCTTCAGGATCTTCATCATCAGATCGGTCCCGATGTTCCCGGAACCGATGATGGCGACTTTCGTGGTCACTCGGTGTTCCTCCTAACACGTCCTCGTGTTCGAGATTTCGAAGTCTTGTTCAAGATTTCGTATGCTTTTCTAAGTATCGAACACGCGGGTTGTCCTGTCAAGACGTGTGCAAGAATCTTTTCCAGCTACCAGAGACGGTGAGACATGGCCCGATTGACCCCCGCGCTGATGCGCGCGCTCGACATCATGGAACTGTTCGTCGAGAGGGGCGCGCGGTTCAACGCCGCGCAGATCACCGAGGCCACCGGCCTCCCCCGCACCACCGTCCACGAACTGCTCACCACGCTGGTGCACCGGGGCTACCTGAACCGCGACGAGGTCGGCAACTTCGAACTCGGCGTGCGCACCGCGCAGCTGGGCAACGCCTACGCGGCGCGGTTCGACCTGCTGGCGGCCGCGACTGAGGTGGCCCGCGACGTCGGCCAGGCCACCGGCCACACGTGCTCCGTGGCGCTGCGCGAGGGGGCCGAGGTGTTCTACCTGGCGAAGGTGGAGGGCAACGAGGCGCTGTCGCTGATCTCCAGCGTCGGCAAGCGGGCCCCAGCCAGCTGCACCGGGCTGGGCAAGGCGCTGCTGTCGGAGCTGGATCCCCTCGAACTCGACCGCCTCTACCCGACCGGGCAGCTGCCGGCGCTCTCGGCCCACTCGATCACCGATCTGGGCGAGCTCAAGAAGGCACTGGCGGAGGCGCGCGCGCGTGGCTACGCCGTCGAGCGCGAGGAATCCGGCCCGGGAGTGGCCTGCGCGGCGTCGGTCATCCGCGACGCGGCCGGCACCGCCGTCGCCGCGCTGTCGGTCTCGGTGCCGCTTGCCCGGTGGGACCAGTTCCCGGAACAGCACTGGGCCGACATCGCGCTCGAGGGCGCGGGCCGCTTGAGCGTGCAGTTGGGCGCGCTCCCGCGCCGATAGACTTGCCCGCATGACCAATGAGACCCGCACCGCTTGGGCCTGGGGCCTGGCCACCGTCCACACCACCGGGGCCGTCCTCGACGCCTGGTACCCGGAGCCCAAGCTGGGCTCCGACTGCACGGACGAGCCCAGCTCGCTGCTGGCCGACGCCCAGTACGTCGACGAGATCCGCCAGGTGGAGACCAAGGTGGTCCGCACCCGGATCAACCTCGACGAGAAGCCCGAGACGGTCGAGGACGCCTACCTGCGCCTCCACCTCCTGAGCGCGCGTCTCGTCCAGCCCCACCAGGTCAACCTCGACGGCATCTTCGGCGTCCTGCCCAACAACGCGTGGACGACGACGGGCCCGGTCCGCGTCGGCGACGTCTCGCGGGTGCGGGTCCTCCTGCGCGCCCGCGGCGAGCAGCTGACCGTCTACGGCATCGACAAGTTCCCCCGCATGGTCGACTACGTCGTCCCCAGCGGCGTGCGCATCGCCGACGCGGACCGTGTCCGCCTCGGCGCGCACCTGGCCGAGGGCACCACCGTCATGCACGAGGGCTTCGTGAACTTCAACGCCGGCACGCTGGGCACCTCCATGGTCGAGGGCCGCATCTCGGCCGGCGTCGTGGTGGCCGACGGCACCGACGTGGGCGGCGGCGCCTCCATCATGGGCACCCTCTCGGGCGGCGGCCAGGAGGTCATCCGCCTCGGCGAGCGCTGCCTGCTGGGCGCCAACTCCGGTGTGGGCATCTCGCTGGGCAACGACTGCGTGGTCGAGGCCGGCCTCTACATCACGGCCGGCACCAAGGTCACCCTGGGCGACGGCAGCGTGGTCAAGGCCCGCGAGCTGAGCGGCAAGGACGACCTGCTGTTCCTCCGCGACTCGGTGCACGGCAACGTCATCGCCCGCCACCGCCGCGGCCAGAAGGTCGAGCTCAACTCGACCCTCCACGCGAACGACTGATGATGCGCAGACCACTGATCGTGGCGCTCGTCACGGTCCTCGTGGTCGGCGGCCTCGGGGTGGGCGCCTGGTTCGGTTACCGCTACGTCAAGCAGCGCATCACGCCAGAGGTGTGCCACGTGGCCACCTCCGGTGGGTCGCTGACCCTCTCGCCGGCCCAGGCGCGCAACGCCTCGGTGATCGTGGCGGCCTCCGTCGAGCTCGGCCTGCCGGAGCAGGCCGCCGTGATCGCGCTGGCCACGGCCTACCAGGAATCCGGCCTGCGCAACCTCGACTACGGCGACCGTGATTCGCTCGGGCTCTTCCAGCAGCGACCCTCCTACGGCTGGGGCACGGAGGAGCAGATCATGGACCCGTGGTACTCCTCCGCCCGCTTCTACGAGGAGCTGGTGAAGTTCACGAACTGGGAGACCACGGACGTCAACGACATCGCCCAGAAGGTGCAGCGCAGCGGCCACCCCGAGGCGTACCGCAAGCACGAGGAGAACTCGCGCGCCGTCGCGGGCGCGTTGCGGGGATCGGTCCCCGCGTCGTTGGGCTGCGTCAGCTTCGAGCCAGATTCCAGCCCTGACCGCGCCGGGCTCCTCCGCGTGCTACAGGCCTTCGGGCCTCAGCTCACGGTGGAGGAGTCCGACGGCGGGTTGAGCATCAAGGCCGCCGACGAGACCACGGCGTGGGCCGCCGCCCAGCACGTGGTGGCCAACTCCTACGACGCCGCGCTGGTGCGCGTGCAGCTGGCGGACCGCGAGTGGAAGTCCGACTCGCAGCAATGGTCAACCCTGCGCAACCCCGGCGAAGAGTTGACCATCACCGCTTCCTGAGCCGCGAGCCCCTCCGCCCGCCGCGCTGCTCGTTCCTCGCAGGCGGTGGGCTCAGGCAACCTCAGCTGCGCCAGGTGCGCCACAGGTGCGCGTACTGGCCGTCCAGCCCCATGAGCTCGTCGTGAGAACCCAGCTCGACGATCCGGCCGCCGTCCACCACCGCGATGCGGTCGGCGTCGTGGGCGGTGTGCAGCCGGTGCGCGATCGCGATGACCGCGCGGCCGTCGAGCAGCGCCGACATCGAGCCCTCCAGGTGGCGGGCCGACGACGGGTCGATCAGCGACGTCGCCTCGTCGAGCACCAACGTGTGCGGGTCCGCGACGATGAGCCGCGCAAGCGCCACCTGCTGCGCCTGGGCGGGCGTCAGGTTGGTCTTCCCGTGGCCCAGCTGGGCGTGGATCCCTCCCGGCAGCCGCGACACCCAGCCCCACGCGTCCACCGCCCGGAGCGCGTCCTCCACCTCGGCGTCCGAGGCCGTCGTCTCGCGCGCCAGCACCACGTTGTCGCGCACCGACCCGACGAAGACGTGGTGCTCCTGCGTCACCAGCGCCACCTCGGTGCGGAGGCGGTCCAGCGGCAGGTCCATCACGTCGACCCCACCGACGGTGACCTCACCCTCCCGCGGCCGGTTGATGCCGGCCACGAGCCGGGCCAGGGTCGACTTGCCGGAACCCGACGGTCCCACGACGGCGAGTCGTTCCCCCGGCACCAGGTCGACGTCGACGCCATGCAGCACGTCGACGTCCGGCCGGTAGCCGAACCGCAGCTCGGACCCGGTCAGCTTGATGCCCTCGGGCACCGCCTCGCCCGGGGTGCGGTCGTCGTCGACCTGCGCGACGCCGATGAGGCGCGCGGTGGAGACCAGGCCGAGCTGCAGGTGGTCGAGCACCGCGATGACGCGGTCCAGCGGGCCGGACAGCTGCGACACGTACAGCGCCGCCGTCGTGATCTGCCCGATGGTGACCCAGCCGTTGCCGTAGCCCCACGTACCGAGCAGGACGATGCCCACCAGCGGCAGCTGGAACGAGGCGTCCACCATGCCGAACAGCATGTTGCGCAGCGTCATGGTGTACCGCTCGGCCTGCCCCGAGACCTCGGTGTCCTCGTCGAGCTGCGCCACGCGCAACTCCCCCAGCCCGAGCGCCTCGACGGTGCGGGCACCCTCGACGGTCTCGGTGGTGGTGGTGTTGATCACCGAATACGAACGCGACTCCGCGATGTAGCCGGCCGGCGCGCGCGACAGGTAGTAGCGCCCGCCGAAGATCATGATGGCGGCGGTGAACAGCATGGGCAGGGTGAGCAACCAGGAGTTCAGCAGCATCGCCACCAGCGTGGCGCCGATGAGCACCACCGACACGATCAGCGTGGGGATGGCCCAGCGTGCCGCCACGCCCATCTTCGACACGTCGGAGGTGATGCGCGTGAGCAGGTCGCCCGAGCCGGATGACTCGACGTGGCCCAGCGGCAGGCGCAACACGATGCGCACCACCTCCTCGCGGGCGGCGGCCAACAGGTCGTAGCCCAGCACGGCCGAGACGCGCCGTGCCGCCAACGTGAACAGCGCCTGCAGCACCACGACGCCGGCGATGAGCAGCACCGTCGAGGTCAGGGCGTCGAGCGCCAGCCGGCCGCCGGTCACCCGGTCGATGAGGTCGCCCAGCAGGAACGGCGCCACCAGGCCCGTGCCCGCAGCCGCGAGGTTGGCGAGGATGGCCCACAGCAGCAGCGCGCGGCGGTTGGTCATCAGGTCACCCAGGAACCCCACGGCCACCTTCGACGAGGCCACGGGGAACCCGTGTTCGGGCGCGCGGGAGTCGCGGTAGATGGCCTGCGCGTTGGCGCCGCGCACGTGGTGCCGGGCCAACAGCGCACGAAGCCTGCCGTTGGGCCCCTGGGCCGGGCGACGGACGTCAGCGAGCCCCGCGTCGGGTCGAAGGGCGCGCAACATCTCCGGCAGCCTGGGCTCAGGCGGCTCGGTGCGCCAGGTGCGGGCGGAGCCCGCCAGTAGTTCACTCATCGTGGTCCTCCATGCCGCGCGCGATGATGCGGCGGTAGTGGGTGTTGTCATGTAGTTGGTCGTGGCTGCCGCGGGCCACCTCGCGCCCGTCCACCAGCACGGCGACCTCGTCGGCCCAGCGCAGCAGCAGCGGCGACGCCGTCACCACGACGGTGGTGCGGCCACGCCGTGCCGCCGCCAGCCGCTCCGCGATGCGGGCCTCGGTGTGCGCGTCGACGGCGGACGTGGGTTCCACGAGCACCAGCACCTCGGGGTCGAGCAGCAGGGCCCGGGCCAGCACGATGCGCTGGCGCTGGCCGCCCGACAGGCCGCGGCCCTTCTCGTCGATGCGGCCCTGCCAGCCACCCGGCAGCGACTCGAAGATGTCCTCGGCCGAGGCCGTCACCAGCACCTGCTCAGCGGCCTCCCGTGAGTGCGTGCCCCACGGGTCCACCGCCGTCTGCAGGGTGCCGGCGAACAGGCTGGCACCGGTGTGCGAGACGACGACGCGGCGCCGCAGCCCTGCCGGGTCGAGGTCGCGGTAGTCGACGCCGTCGGCCGTCACGCCCCAGGGCTTCCGGGCGGCCTCGGCGTCGCGTTCCGCCCGACGCCTGCGGGCGGCGAGCCGCTCCTTCCGGGCCCGGCGCAGCGCCTTGCCGGAGAGACCCTCGTCGTCGGGTTCATCCTCCGTCGCCTCGGGCAGGTAGCGGCCCAACCGGTCGGCGAGCGCCGCCGACACGTCGGGGTCCGCCGACACGATGCCCAGCATCCGGCCGGGCCGCACGGTGACGCCAGAGGCCTCGTCGTGCAGCACGGGCTCGCTGCCCAGCGCTCGCCCACCGTCGGGCCAGGGCAGGTCCGCGCCGAGCAGCGCGCTGGTCTTCTGCGCGCTGACGAGGCCTTGGACCCACTTCTGGGCGAAGTCGAAGAACATCTGCATGGGCGTCATCAGGAACACGGCGTAGCCGAAGAAGCTGATCAGTTGGCCCACGCTGAGCGTGCCCTCGAGCAGTTGCCGCGACCCGAGGTAGACCAGCACCACCAGCAGCAGGCCGGACAGCAGCACGCTGATGGCCTCCACCACGGCCTGCCAGGTGCCCAGGCGGATGCCGAGCCCGCGGACCTTCTGCGACTGGCGCGCGTAGTTGTCCGCGAACGTCTTCTCACCGCCGATGCCGCGCAGGATCCGCAGCCCGGTGGCGATGTCGGTGGCCATCGAGGTCAGTGACGAGTTCTCGGTGCGCTCCGCGCCCTGCGCCGCCGTCAGCGGCCGCAGCACCGGCGTGGAGGCGGCCAGCAGCAGCGGTGTGGCGATCAGCACCACGAGGCCCAGCTCCACCGAGGTGGTGAGCATCAGGGTGGTGGCCACCAGGAAGCTGACGAACGCTGCGATCACGCTGCCGAACGCGTCGACCGTGGCGCCGAACTGGTCGCCGTCGGAGGCCGAGACGCTCAGCACCTCGCCGGTGGGCACGCGCCGGTTCAGCACGTGGCCGAGGCGCACGGCCTTGCGCGAGACGCGCCGCTGGATGCCGTAGATGCCCAGCAGCCACATCCGCACCGCGTAGGTGTGGAAGAGGATGCCACCGACGACGCCGAAGGCGATGACGCCCACCAGCAGGAGCACCCAGCCGACGACGGCAGTGCGGTCCCCGCGCATGATGCCGGCGTCGATGGCGCGGCCCAGCACCCATGGGGTGAGGGCGCCGGGCACCATCCAGGAGGAGGCGGCCAGCGTCATGGCCGGCACGACCCAGCCGTAGGAGCGGATCAGCCAGAACAGGAAACGGCTCGGCGAACGCACGTCGGGTGCGTCGGAGGCAGGGATGGACGGCGGGAAGTCGAAGCGGCCGCGTTGGGGCGAGAGCATGTGAGAAGTCCTTGGATGGCGTCGTGACGACGCGACAGAAGGGTGTCAGGAGGAGGGGGTGACGCGGGGCGTCGAGGGGCGCGGGCTGGCGGTCAGGCGGCAGCAACCAGGCGCGGCCGACCGGGGAGCGCGACAAGGAATGTATTCAACATGTGCGGCACCTCCCATCGACTTCGAGCGCCACGCTACGCCCACGCCTCGAAGGCTGTCAACCTGCAGCCACGGCCAGCGCCGCGAGGCTGGCCCCGCCGGCGATCAGCAGCACGACCACGTCGTGCAGCCGCAACCTCCTCTGCAGCCACCACAGCCCGAACGCGCCGAGCACGGTGGCCCACCCGACGGCGGCGTCCGGCAGCTCCGCGCGCTCGGCGATGTCCATGTTGGCGCGCACCATCGACAGGCACGTGGTGATCAGCAGGCCGCAGATCACCGGCAGCACGTAGGCGCCGAGCCGTCGCACCAACGCCGAGTTGGAGATCCTGCCGTAGCCGCCCATCAGCAGCATCGCGACCGCGCAACACGCCGCGACCGACAGCACGAAGGCGGCGACGGCGAAGGCCAGGCCCACCTGCGGGCCGCCGCTCTGCAGGCCGTAGGAGTAGCCGACGGCCGAGGCGATCTTGACCAGGATGGGGCCGGGCAGCGCATTGGCCACCGGCACGGCCTGACCGTAGAACTCGGCGGCGGGCACGATGCCGCTGGCCACGAAGAACCCGTCGGCCACGCCGACGTAGGCCTCGCCGCCGCCGAACGAGGTCACGGTGGACAGGCCGATGAGCCCCAGGAACTCCGCGCCGCCCAGTAGCACCGCACCGATCAGGATGGCCGCTACCAGCGCCGTGAAGACCGCGGCGGAACTCCACGCGGCGCGGGCCGGGCGCGCCGGCTGCTTCGAGGCGGGCATGGGCGGGTCGTTGCGGCGCCACAGCGACCACACGCCGATGACGGCGAGCGTGACGAGGACCAGCTGCAGTGCGTCGAGCTGCGGCAGCGCGGGCCGCCACCGTTGCCCGAGCAACTCCCCCACCGCGGCGACCAGCTGGTTGGCCCCGGTGGTCAGGACGAGGCGGTGACCACCACGAGGTAGACACGCAGTCGGCGGCCGCCGGCGCGCAGCACCTTGGCGACGAACTCGCCCAGCAGCACGATGATGAACGCGGCGATGCCGACGGCGGCGAACTCCACGAACCGCATGGCCCCGGCGCCGATGGCGGTGAAGCCGGCCAGTAACCCCACCGTCGCTGCGGCCCCCGGCAGGGCGACGGCGAGCGCGGACTGCAGCGAGCCCAGCCAGCCGCCGGCCTCGGCGCCGGCGAGGGCGCCGAGCTTGACCGGCAGCGCGCCAGGCGTGATGTTGGCGATGAGCGTGTGGGTGCCGAAGGTCCTCTCGTCGAGCGTGCCCCGCCCGACGAGTTCCTTCTCCATCACGGGGATGAGCGCGGCGCCTCCGCCGAAGCCGATGGTGCCCACCTTCAGCATGGAGCCCACCAGCTCCAGCATTCCCCGCCGTCCGGCTCCCATCGCAGTCAACGCACCCCTTTCGGGGCCAACCTACCGGCCGCCGTCACGGGGGGTCGGGCGGGGGCTGGCTACGCCTCGAGCCTCACCGGGAGGCGGTGAGCCGCTCGGCCGCCGCTGCGATGCGCTCGTCGGTGGCGGTGAGCGCCACCCGCACGTGTTGCGCGGCGGCGGCGCCGTAGAAGTCGCCGGGGGCTGCGAGGATGCCGCGTTCCGCCAACCAGTCGATGGTGGCGCGGCAGTTCTCACCGCGCGTGGCCCACAGGTACAACGAGCCCTCGGAGTCGTCGATGCGGAAACCGGCGGCCTCCAGCGCGGGCTTGAGCACCGCGCGGCGACCCAGGTAGCGGCCCCGCTGCTCCTCGACGTGCGCCTGGTCGCCCAACATCGCGGCCATGGCGGCCTGCATGGGTGCCGGCAGCATCATGCCCAGGTGCTTGCGCGCCACGATGAGCGGCTGCACGACGGCGGGGTCCCCCGCCACGAACCCGCCCCGGTAGCCCGCAGCATTCGACCGCTTCGAGACGGAGTGCACGGCCAGCAGGCCGGTGAGGTCGCCGTCGTTGACCCTCGGGTCGAGGACGGAGATGGCCTCGGCGTCCCAGGCGAACTCGCCGTAGCACTCGTCGCTGGCCAGCACCGCACCCACTCGGCGGGCGGCGGCGACGAACGCCCGCAGCGCCTCCAGCGGGAGGATGCGGCCCGTCGGGTTGGCCGGTGAGTTGATCCAGATCAACCTGGCGTGGTCCGGAACGGCGCCCGGGTCATCGAGGGGCAGTGGTTCGGCGTTCGCTACCAGCGCACCGACTTCGTACGTCGGATATGCGCATTCCGGGAAGACGACGGCGTCCGATGGCCCGATTCCGAGCAGGAGGGGCAGCCAGGCGACGAGTTCCTTGGTGCCGACGACGGGCATGACGCCCTCGTCGGCGAGTTCGACCGACGCCCAGCGGCCCTCCAGGTAGGCCCGGATGGCGGCACGGGTCTGCGGGGTCCCCCACACCGTCGGGTAGCCGTGCGCGTCCCCCGCCCCGGCCATCGCGTCGACGGCCAGCTGCGGCGTGGGGTCCACGGGCGTGCCGACCGACAGGTCCACCAGCCCGCCCGGGTGCGCGCTGGCGACGCGCTTGGCGTCAGCCAGCGTGTCCCACGGGAAATCGGGCAGGCGGGCCGCCAGGCCCATCAGTTGGCCTGCGGCGGCAGCGCTTCGACGACGGGGTGGTCCTTGTCGATGGTGCCCAGCTTCGCGGCGCCACCGGGCGAGCCGATCTCGTCGAAGAACTGGACGTTGACGTCGTAGAACTCGGCCTGGTCCTCCGGCACGTCGTCTTCGTAGTAGATGGCCTCGACGGGGCACACCGGCTCACAGGCACCGCAGTCCACGCACTCCTCCGGGTGGATGTAGAGCATGCGGTTGCCCTCGTAGATGCAGTCGACGGGGCACTCCTCGACGCAGGCGCGATCCTTCACATCGACACAAGGCAGTCCGATGATGTACGTCACAGTTTCTCCTTACAGGCGGGCGTGCCCCAGCTTAGCGCGCCGGCCTGTGGGGAGCTCCCACGTCAGGGCTGGCAGGTGATCTTGTCGCCCGCGCTGTACTTCCAGCTGAAGGGTTCCCTCTTGACAACCTTGCCGTCCTTGTGGAATAGGCGTTCCCAGTTGACGGTGAAGCCCTGGATCGGTGCCTGCGGCTCGCACGCGGGGTCACCCGTGATGGTGCGCTCCGCGCCGTTGTAGAAGCCCGACTTCTTCAGCTCGGTCGACGTCACGTCGTCCCACGTAGGCTTGGACCAGATCTTGAAGGTGATCGACCCACGCTTCGACGCCGACGAGGGGCTGATGTAGCCCTGGATGATGGCCGGGTAGTCCGTGTTGTTCTTGAAGCGCATGTCGAGCGAGCCGTAGTACACGGTTGCCTCGCGGCCCGCCGGGTAGCGGTCGAAGTAGAGCGAGTGCGGCTTGTGCTCCACGTCCTCATAGCCGGCGAAGAAGGCGGCGTTGAACAGCGTGGTGGCCGCCTGCGAGATACCGCCGCCCGACTCCTTCACCAGCCTGCCCTTGTTGATCACGTAGCCGTCGACGTACCCGTTGGCGGTGGTGCGCTCGCCGAGGGTGTCGTTGAGGGAGAAGACCTCACCGGGCATCAGGACGGTGCCGTTGACCGTCTTGGCGGCCTGGCCGAGGTTGTTGTTGCGGTAGGCGGCGTGGGGGTAGTTGGTGGTGAACTCGCCGATGACGGTGAACTGCCCCAGCGCGGTGGCCTCCGCCGTCGTGTACTCGGGCTCGAGGGTCTCGACCTCGACGGGGACGGTGCGGGCGTCGCCGGAGGCCGTGGCGGCCTTGTCGACGGCGGCAGCGAAGGCCTCCTCGGTCAGCTGCACGCCGGTGACGGCGGGCACGACGACGACCTTGCCGCCCTCGAACTTGAAGCTTGCGTCCTTGGCCTCCGTGAGCTCCAGCGCGCGGCGGGCCTCGGCGGTCTGCTCGTAGAGCTCCGCGGTGTCGAGGGTGCCGACGATCTTCTCGCCCTCCACGTCCAGCGAGGCCGCCTCTGCCAGCGAACCGGGTGCGATCTCCATCTGGACGTCCTCGTGCGTGAGGATGACGGGGCCGCTGATGAGCGGCTCCGCGAAGTTCTTCACGACGTCGTCGACCATGGCGTCGGTGACGGCCGCCGGGGTGGTGGCCAGCGTCACCGCCACGTTGCCGCGGCCCTCCTCGAACGCCTGCTTGGCGGTGGCGACGGTGGCGTCGACGTCCATCGCCTGGGCGTCCGTGGCGGGGGTGCGCACGATCTTGCCGCCCTCGAACTTCACGGTGGCGTCCACGCCGGCGACGGCGAACTCGGCCGCCTTCGCCTCGACGGCCGAGCGGAGCGCGTCCTCGTCGACGGTGCGCACGAGGGCCACCTCGCTGCCGCCGGTGAGCGTCTCGTAGATGTCTGCGGGGTTCCAGGAGTGGCCGCCGCCGGCGTTGACCACGGTGGCCTCGTAGTCGAAGCCCAACCCGGCGTCGGCCGGCACGATGTCGGTGGTGACGCTGCCGGCGCTGAGGGTGAGGGGCTCGGCCAGCTTCGGGGAGAACTCCGCCTCGAGCTGCTCGCGCGCCCCGTCGGGCGACAGGCCACCGATGGCCACGCCGTCGACGGCTGCCTGCGCGGGTACCTGGTTGCCCGCCACGAAGTACGAAGCGACGTAGGTTCCGCCCACGAGGATCAACACCCCGATGACGCAACCGATGACGATCTTGCTGGCTCTACTCACATCCACCCCTCGCGTACCACGTCGGCACAAGCGGGGTCCATCGTACGTTTGCAGGGCAACCACTCCCAAAACAGCGTCAGGAGATCCGCAACCCCCACGGCACGCTGAGCGCGCCCCGGCTGATCAGCCCCACGCGGGCGGCGAGCGCCGCGAGCAGCTGCTCGCCATCCGCGACGGCCGCTCCCCCGGCCACCGTCTCCGACGACGTGGCGGGCCTGAGGAGGTCGAGGAGGCCGGAGTCGCCGACGTGCCCGAGCTTCACCGTGTCCGGGTTCAGCCCGGCCAGCGCGCAGGCCCGTTCCACGGCGAGCCGCTGGCCGCCGAGGTGGTCGACCAGGCCCCGCTCCTTCGCGTCGGCGCCGGTCCAGACCCGCCCGCGGGCGATGCGCTCCAGATCCTCGTAGTCCATGCCCCGGTCCTGCGCCGCGAACGTGGTGAAGTCCAGGTAGATGCGGTCGAGCCAGGCGTCGAGGCGCTCCCAGTCCTCGTCGGTGAACTCGTGGGCGCTGGACAACGCACCGGCCGCCGACCCCACGTGGATGGTCTCGCGGACCAGGCCCAGCTTGTCGTAGAGCCGCTGCGTGACCATCTTGCCGGCGAGCACGCCGATGGAACCGGTGAGCGTCGAGGCCTGCGCCACGATCTCGTCGGACGGCATGGCCACGTAGTAGCCGCCGGAGGCCGCGACGGCACCCATGTGCGCGACGACGGGCTTGCCGGCCTCCCTCAGCCGCAGCACCGAGCGACGGATGAAGTCGGAGGCGACGGCGGAGCCGCCGGGCGAATCCACGTCGAACACGACGGCCTTGACGTCGTCGTCGCGCAGTGCGGCGCGGAGGTGTTCGTCGACCACGTCGGCCCCTGCCTGCTCCCCGCCGACGGGCGTGCGGACGCCACGACCGGTCACGATGGCGCCGCGGAGGCTGACGACGGCCACCTTGGGCTGCTTCGGGCGCAGCTTCCTCACCAACGCAGCCCTGGACGTGTAGCGGTGGGCGAACAGCAGGTTCTCCGGGTCTGCGCCCCACTCGCCGAGCGCATGGGCGTAGGCCTCGTCGCGGTAGCCGATGTGGTCGACGAGCCCCAGCTCGCGGGCCCGCTCGGGCTCGACTGGCGAGCTGTTGACGGCCTCCCACACCTGGTCGACGGGGAGGTTGCGGAGGCGTGCGATGGCCTCGACCACGCCGTCGACGACCGACTGGCCGATGCGCTGCATCATTTCGCGGTGCGGCCCGGTGACGACGTCGGAGGCGTAGGTGTTGGCGGCGGTCTTGTACTCGTGCCGCTGGCCGAACTGGGGCTCGACGCCCACCTTGTTCAGCAGGCCCTTGAGCAGCGTGATGGACAGCTCGACGCCCTCGATGGCCAGCATGCCGGTGGGCTGGATCCAGACCTCCTGGGCGGAGGCGGCCAGCCGGTAGGCGCCCAGGCCCTGCACGAGTTCACCGAACGACTCGGCCCACGCCATGGTCGTCTTCTTCGTGCCGAACTGCTCGACGAGCTCCGCGATCTCCTCGAGGTGGGCGAGCTGGAGCCCGGTGGGCGTGGCGTGCACGATGAGTCCCAGCACGCGCTCGTCGTCGGCTGCCGCGGTGAGGTGTTCGCGCAGCGCCGCGACGGTGGGGCTGTTGATGAGTTGGACGGCCTGCAGCGGATTGGTCGGCTTCGCGACCAGCACCCCCCGCGCCAGGTCCAGTTCGAGTACCACCGGCTTGTCGCCGACGATCTTGCCAAGCACGTCCTTGAGGCTCATGGCCCCAAGGATACGTGGGCCCCGAAGGCCGGGCCGGGCGGACCGTCGTCGACGGCGGCCCGGGCACGCGAAGACCCCGCCCACGCGGTGGACGGGGTCTGCGCGAGTGGCCCTGGGGTCAGGGCGCGGGCGTCACAGGATGGACTTGGCGACGGAGGCGACGTTCTCGCCGGTGAAGCCGAGCTCCTCGAAGACCTTCGAGCCCGACGCCGAGGCGCCGTAGTGCTCGATGCTGACGGAAGCGCCCTTGGGGCCGATGTACTTCGCCCACCCCATCTGGATGCCGGCCTCGACGCTGACGCGCGCGGTGACCGACGCGGGCAGCACCGACTCCTTGTACTCGTCGGACTGCTCCTCGAACCATTCCTGGCAGGGCATCGACACGACGCGCGTGGGCACGCCGTCGGCCTCGAGGACGTCCTGCGCGTCGAGCGCGACGGCGACCTCGGAGCCGGTGGCGATCAGGATCAGCTTCGGCTCGGCCGAGGCCTCGCTCAGCACGTAGGCGCCGTTGGCGACGCCCTCGGCCGAGGCGAACTTCTCGCCGCGGGCGACGGTGCGCAGGTCCTGACGCGACAGGATGAGGCCGGCCGGGCGATCCGTGCGGCGCAGCACCTCACCCCAGGCGACGGAGGTCTCGTTGGCGTCTGCGGGGCGCACGACGTCGAGGTTCGGGATGGCGCGCAGCGCGGCCAGGTGTTCGATCGGCTGGTGCGTGGGGCCGTCCTCGCCGACGCCGACGGAGTCGTGCGTCCACACGAACACCGAGGGCACCTTCATCAGGGCGGCCAGGCGGACGGCGGGGCGCATGTAGTCGGAGAACACCAGGAACGTGCCGCCGTAGGAGCGGGTCAGGCCCGACAGGTTGATGCCGTTGACGATGCCGCCCATCGCGTGCTCGCGGATGCCGAAGTGCAGGGTGCGGCCGTACGGGTTGCCGGGCCATTCCTTGGTGGTGCGGGCCTCGGGCAGGAAGGACGGCTCGCCCTTCATCGTCGTGTTGTTCGAGCCGGCGAGGTCGGCGGAGCCGCCCCACAGCTCGGGCAGCTGGTCTGCCAGGGCGGCGAGCACCTCACCGGACGCGGCGCGGGTCGACTTCTTGCCCTCCTCGAAGACCGGCAGGGAGAAGTTCTCGGGCAGCTTGCGGGCGGAGATACGCTCCAACAGGGCGACCCGCTCCGGGTTGGCCTTCTTCCACTCCTCGAACCTGGCGTCCCACGCCTCGCGGGCGGCCTTGCCGCGGGAGGCGGCGTTCTCACGGGCGTGCTTGACGGCATCGACGTCGACGGCGAAGGGTTCCTGCTCGAAGCCGAGCACGTCCTTGAGCGCCTTGATCTCCTCGCCACCGATCTTCGAGCCGTGGACGGCGGCCATGCCCTGCTTGGTGGGCATCGGCCAACCGATGACGGTGGTCAGCTTGATGAACGACGGCTTGTCCGTGACGGCCTTGGCGGCCTCGATGGCGTCGTAGAGGGCCTGGACGTCTTCCTTGTACTCCGTGCCACCGTTGGTCCAGTCCACGTGCTGCACGTGCCAGCCGTAGGCCGCGTAGCGGGCGCTGACGTCCTCGCTGAACGCGATGTCGGTCTGGCCCTCGATGGTGATGCGGTTGTCGTCGTAGATCAGCACGAGGTTGCCGAGGTTCTGCGTGGCGGCCAGCGAGGAGGCCTCCGACGCGACGCCTTCCTGGAGGCAGCCGTCACCGGCGATGGTGTAGATCGTGCGGTCGAACACCGACTCGCCCTCGGGCGCCTCCGGGTCGAACAGGCCACGCTCACGGCGAGCGGCCATGGCCATGCCGACGGCGTTGGAGATGCCGGCGCCCAGCGGGCCGGTGGTGCACTCCACGAACTTGGTGTGCATGTATTCCGGGTGGCCAGGGGTCTTCGAACCCCAGGTGCGGAGCGCGGCGATGTCCTCCAGTTCCATGTCCATGCCCGCCAGGTACAGCTGCGTGTACTGGGTCAGCGAGGCGTGGCCCGCCGACAGGACGAAGCGGTCACGGCCCAGCCACAGGTCGTCGGTGGGGTCGCTGTTCATCACCTTCTGGTACAGCAGGTAGGCGACGGGGGCCAGGGACACCGGCGTACCGGGATGCCCGTTGCCGACCTTCTCGACGGCGTCGACGGCGAGGATCCGGGCGGTGTCCACGGCGCGGGCGTCCTTCTCGGTCCACTCAAGAGTCACGGTTGTTCCTAACTAACTCGTAGGTGTGCGGCGCAGTACAGGCTTCTTTGTTTCGCTGCGGCACTCATGCGCACAAGACTATCCTGCGCGCCCCGTGATCCCGTGGGCCGGGCGGGACGCGGCTGCAACATTGGGCAACTGCCCAAGGTTGCGGCAACGGTTCACCAGGAACCGCCGCCGGCCCCCGCGGGACCGCCGGTCCCGAAGAGGAAGTGGTTGGGCACCTGCGCGGCGGCCGACGCCTCGGACGCGTCGTCGTCGGCGTTCCGGGGCTCCGCCGCCGACTCCGTCGGCTTGGGCTCCCCCGGCGTCACCGGGCGCGTCGTCTCGCCGAGCGCCTCACGCACGAGCTTCTGCAGCCCCTCGCCGTCGGAGGGGTCGAACTTGCGGATCTCAGCCATGTCTCACTCCTGGGTGACGGGCGGCTCGGCCGACCACGGGAAGACGATCCACTTGTCGGTGGCCTTCCAGACGTAGTCGGGCTCGACGATGGTGCGGGGCTTCGAGTACAGCACGGCCGAGCGCACGTCGGCGCCGAACCCGCGCAGCAGCTTGATCACCAGGTGCAGCGTGCGGCCCGAGTCGGCCACGTCGTCGACGACGAGGATCTTGCGCTCGGCGATCGACTCGGTGTCGAGCATCGGGGCCAGCAGGACGGGGTCTGCCAGCGTCTCGTTGACGTCGGTGTAGAACTCGACGTTGATCGCGTCGGTGAGCTTCACGCCCAGTGAGTAGGTCATCGCGCCGGCCAGCGTCATGCCGCCCCGTGCCACTGCGATGATGACCTCGGGGAAGAAGTCGGAGTCCGCGACGGCGACGGACAGCTCCCGCTGGGCGTCACCGAAGCCTTCCCAGGTGAGGATTTCCTTGTCCGTGAGGTCTCGAGCGTCCGCGTGATAAGCCATGGGCCAATGTTAGTGGGAAACCCCCCGGGGGCTCAGGCAACCCTCAGTAGCGCGGAACGCGGCTGCGCGTCAGTTCGGCTCGTTGCCCTCGAAGATCATCGTCAGGAACACCACGTCGAGCCAGCGGCCGAACTTGCGGCCCACCTGCGGCAGGCGGCCGGCCTCCTCGAAGCCGAGCCGACGGTGGAAGGCGATCGAGTCCTCGTTGGAGCCGTCCACCACGCCCACCATGACGTGCACTCCCCTGCCGCGCGCGTAGTCGATCAGCGCGGTCATCAGCATGCGCCCGGCGCCGGCGGCGCGATGCCCCGAACGGATGTAGACGCTGTGCTCGACGGTGTGGCGGTACCCCTCCAGGGGCCGGAACTGGCCGTAGCTCGCGTAGCCGACGACGAGGCCCTCTGGGTCCTCCAGGACCAGCACCGGGAATTCGGCCGCGGTGAGGCGCTCGAACCACGCCTCGCGGTCTGCCACGGTGACCGGTTCCAGCGCATAGGACGCCGTCGTGCCGACCCCTGCCTCGTTGTAGATGTCGGTGATAGCCGGGATGTCTCTGGAATGGGCAGGGCGAATGGTCGGCATGGGTCAATCCTAGGGGCGGCACGAGGCCGGGCAGTACGCTCGCTGGCATGAGGATCCATGAACTGACCGGCGCGTGGGGCACCGCGCGCGTCGCCGAGCTGGGAGGGTGCGTGCTGTCCTGGCGCCCGCGTGGCGGCGACGACGTCCTGTTCGTGTCCGCCGAGGCAGCGCTCACCCCGGGCGACATGTGGCACGGCGGCATCCCCGTCTGCGCGCCGTGGTTCGGCGCGGGCCGGGGTGACTGGGTGGTGCCGCACTCGCACGGCCTCGTCAGCCGGGTCCCGTGGCGCACCGACCTGGTGGAGCAGAGCGACGACCGCGCCAAGGTGGTCATGACGCTCGGCTCGGCGGACGTCGCGCACCTGCCCGGCGCCGACCGGTACCCCGACGACCTCGGCTACCGCCTCGACATCTGCATGGACGCGTCCGCGCTGACCGCCACGCTCACCATCACCTCGCCCAGCAGCAGCGTCGTCGTCGACCAGGCCTTCCACCCCTATCTGCGCGTCGACGCGACGACCGTCACCGTCACCGGGCTGGAGGGCGTCGGCTTCCAGGATGCCGCCGATGGCTGGGCGCCGGGCAGCCACGACGAACCGCTCACGTTCGACGGCCGCACCGACCTCGTCTACGAGTCCGCCCCTCCTGTGTTCATCAACGACGGCGTGCGCACCCGCCGGCTCAGCAGCCACGGCGCCAGCCGTACCGTGGTGTGGAACCCGGGCGAGGGCAACGACCAGTTGCCGGGTGACGAGTGGCGGCAGTTCATCTGCGTCGAGTTCGGCAACGTGCGCACGGGCGCGGTGACCATCCCCGCCGGCGGGGTGCACCGCCTGGCGATGACCATCGAGGTCTGAGGGGCCGCCTCAGCCGCCGTGGCCCGGGTAGATGATCGTCTCGGGTGGCAGCCCCAGCCCGCCGTCGGTGGGCGCATCCCCGGTGAACACGCAGCCCAGGGTCGGCGAGTACAGCCACACCCCGCGGTGCCCGTTCGGCGGCTGCATCACCTGCAGCGTGACGGCGCCGACGGTGAACTCCTGCCCGACGTGGGGCGTGGCCCAGACGGGCGCCCCGGTCCGTTCGCCCAGGGTGGCCACCGCCGCGTTGCCATGGGGGTCGGTGGTGCAGACCACGGCGACCACGCGCCGCCCGTCGACCACGTCGAGGACCTCGTCGGGGTCCGCCACGGGGTCGACGGCGATGACCTCGCGCTCGTCGCCGACCAACCACGTGTTGCGCCCACCCCCGGTGGCCGCGAGCATGACGGGCGGCAGACCTTCGTCCCCCAGGATTGACTGCATACGCGCCACACTAGCCCTGGGACCATCCCTGTGGGTGGGGTCCCCCAGGTCGCGCCGGACGAATGCGCGACGCCGCGTCCGGGAGCCGATCACCTCGGTGCGAACGCAGTCACGGGGTGCCCAGCCTCGGCCCATGCGCTGAACCCGCCGTCGAGGTGTGTCACGTCGGTGCGGCCCATCTCGTGCAGCGACGCCGCGGCCAACGCGGAACGCCAGGCCGAGCCGCAGTAGAGCACCAGCCTGCGCCCGTCGTCGAGCGCCCTGCGGTAGTAGGGCGACGACGGGTCCACCCAGAACTCGAGCATGCCGCGCGGCGCCCGGTAGGCGCCGGGGATGGTGCCGAGTCTCTCCAGTTCGCCGGGTTCGCGGATGTCGACGAACAGGACCGAGTCGTCGTCGAGCAGGCCGACGGCGTCGTCGAGCGCCACGGGCGGCGCGACGGCGCTGGCCTCGGCCACGAGCTCCTGCGCCGAACGGCGCAACGGTTCACCTGGCCCGCGGGTCATCCGTGCAGGTACTTCACGAGGTGCTCCTGCTCCGTCTGCAGCTGGTCGATCCGGCTCTTGACGATGTCGCCGATGGACACGATGGCCGCGAGGTGGCCGTCGACGATCACCGGGAGGTGCCTGGCCCGGAACCGCGTCATGTCGGTGGCGACGGCGGCCAGTTCGTCGTCCATGCCGCACGTGTGCACGTCTGCATCCATGACGTCGGCGATGGAGCGGTCAAGCAGCGAAGGGCCGAACTTCCGCAGGCCCTGCACGATGTCACGCTCGCCCACGATGCCGACGACCGTGTCGCCGTCGTCCGTGATGACCACTGCACCGATGCGATTGTCGGCCAGCAGATCGACGAGGTGCCTGACGTCCTGGTCAGACCGCGCCGTGATGACCGAGCTTCCCTTGTTGTGTATGACTTCGTTGATCCGCATGCCCCAAACTAACGCGAATGTGTCTCTGGCGCAGCAGTTCGACGCTCTGATTGCGGCGTCAGGCCGGTGAGGCCGGGCTGTTGCCGTTGCCATTGCCCAGGGTCTGGATCATGTCGAACGCCGGCAGCGACGCGGGCGGCACGTTGACCACCTTCGCGGGCACCCCCGCGACGGTGGTGTGGGGCTCGACGTCCTTGAGCACGACCGAGCCTGCGCCGATCTTGGCGCACTCCCCCACCTTGATGTTGCCGAGCACCTTGGCGCCGGCGCCGATCATCACGCCGCGGCCGATCTTCGGGTGCCTGTCCCCGCCCTCCTTGCCGGAACCACCGAGCGTGACCTCGTGCAGCATCGAGAACTCGTCCTCGACGACGGCGGTCTCGCCGATGACCACCGACGTGGCGTGGTCGAACATGATGGCCTTGCCGATCTTCGCGCCGGGGTGGATGTCGACGGCGAAGGCCTCCGAGATGCGGCTCTGGAGGTAGAGCGCCAGCGGCTTGCGGTCGTGCGTCCAGTAGAAGTGGGCGACGCGGTAGGCCTGGATCGACTGGAAGCCCTTGAAGTACAGCAGCGGGTTGGCGTAGCCGGGGCACGCCGGGTCTCGGGTGACGACGGCCTGGAGGTCTGCGCGGATGGCCTCCTGGATGCACTCCTGCTCGTGGAGCACGTCGTGGAAGATGTCGCGCAGGCCCAGCGCCGGCAGCGTGGGGCTGTCGAGCTTGCTGGCGAGGATGTAGGCGAGCGACTCCTCGACGTCGGGCTGGCTCAGGATCGTGGCGTGCAGGAAACCGGCCAGCAGCGGCTCGTTGTCCGCGGCTTCGCGGCACTCGCGCTTGATCGCGTCCCAGATCTGGTCGTCGGGGACGATGAGGGCGGGGTCCATGGCAGCCTCTTTCCAGTCGACTCGCGCAACAGGTTACCTGCCGCGCTCGCACCGCTCGCCGGTGTTCGCCGTGGGCAATCAGAGCAGGCCGCGGTCGTAGGCGACCCGCACGGCCGCGGCCCGGTCGCCCACGCCCAGCTTGCCGAACACGCGCGACAGGTGCGTCTTCAGCGTCGCCTCGCTGATGAACAGCCTGGCCGCCGCCTCGCGGTTGGTGCCGCCTGCCGCCACCTCGCGCAGCACCTCCAACTCGCGTTCGGTCAGCGGCGTCTCGACGGTGCGGCCGCTGAGCACGCTGAGCACCTTGGGCGTCAGCACCGGCCGCCCGGCGGCCAACTGCCGCACGGCGTCCAGCAACTCCGCCCTCGGCGTGTCCTTGAGCAGGTAGCCGTCGGCGCCGGCCTCGAGCGCGCGCCGGATGTCCTGGTCGGTGTCGTAGGTGGTCAGCACCAGGATGCGGGGGCGGGTGGCGGACCGGGCGCGCAACTCCGCGATGGCCGGGACGCCGTCGCCGGCCGGCATCCGCAGGTCCATGAGCACGACGTCGGGGTCGGCCCCGGCAACCACCGCCACCGCCTCGTGCCCGCCCGCTGCCTGGCCCACCACCTCGATGTCGTCCTCGCGCCCGAGGATGGCCACCAGGCCGTCGCGCACGATGGGGTGGTCGTCTGCAATCACGATGCGGATCATCGCCACCTCCCGGGCAGGGTCGCCGTCACGATCGTGCCACGCCCCGGCGAGGTGTCGACGGTGAGCTCACCGTCGGCGTCCTGCGCGCGGCCGCGCATGCTGGCCAGCCCCACTCCGGGCCGGGTGGTGGCCGGGTCGAAGCCCGCGCCGTCGTCGGCGACGGTGACGCGCACCTGGTCGGCCTCGTAGCCCAGCTCGATCTGCACGGTGCTGGCGGCCGCGTGCTTGCGGGCGTTGGAGAGTGCCTCCTGTGCGATGCGCAGGAGCGCGGGGTCGTTGCCGCTGGGGCGGGGGTCGCCGTCGACGATGAGCCTCGCCTGGCCACCATGGAGCTGGCGCCACGCAGTGAGCAGGTCCCCCAGCGCGGTGGCCAGGTCGGCCTCGTCGAGGCGCGGCGACGACAGCGCCCGCACGGAGCGGCGCGCCTCGGCCAGCGCCTTGCGGGCCGTCTCGTGGACCAGCTCCAGTCGACGTTCACGCTCGGCGGCGTCGTCGGTGCTCGACACCGCCCCCAACTGGGCGATGATCGCCACGAGGTCCTGCGCGACGGTGTCGTGGATCTCGCGCGCCAGCCGGGCGCGCTCCTCGGCGACCCCCGTGTCCCTGGCCTGCGCCACCAACTCGGCCTGCAGCGCGGAGTTGTCCTCCTGGGCGCGCATCAGGCTGGCATGGGCCCGCTCGAGTTCCTCGGTGTGCCGCTGCCGTCCGCGGTCCGCCCGCGCCATGGCGCCGGCGATGGCCAGGTTGACCGCGGTGAACAACCCGATGAACAGCGGGGTGAACAGCGCCGACGGCGGCCCGCCCGTCTGCGACAGCGCACACACGACGGCGGTCGCGGCCACGCCCGCAGCCAACTCCCGGCCACGGGCCAGGCGCGAGGCGTCGACGTAGCCGTAGAAGCCGTAGAGGCCGAACAGCGGGTTGAGCAGCACCAGGGTCGCGGCCAACGCCGTGTGCGCCCAGAAGAGCAACCGCCCGCGGACCGACCCGCGCCCCGCCGCCGACAGGAACCACCGCAGCACGGCCGCCACGACGGCGAGCCCCACGAACCAGACGACGGTCCACGGCCGGTACATCTCCGGGGCCAGCGACACGAGCAGCAGCGCCCCGGTCAGCGAGAAGGCCAGCAGCACGAGCGCCGCCACTGCGGTGGACCAGTCGCGTTGCTGCATGCCCCCATCCTCGCCTACTCCCACGTGAAGGTCCGGATCGCCACGGCCACGCCGACGACCGTCCAGGCAACGCACACCGCCACCCTGGTGACCGGCGAGGCGATCCAGCCCTCGGCCGCGCCCGGCGCCGTGCCGAAGGCGGCGTCGCTCATCAGGCGCGTGGCCGCGCCGCCCGGCATCAGGTCCGACACGATCGTGAGCCACTCCGGGAACATCGCGCGCGGGAACCACATGCCCGAGGCGAACCACTGCGTCGCCGCCAGCGCGGTACCGATGCCGCTGGCCGCCTTGGGGCTGCTGATGACCGCCGACAGCACGGTGCCCATCGCGAGGAACGCCGCCGTCGACACCAGCACCGCGCCCGCGTAGCTGAACGGGCGCTCCGCGCCGCCAGCGCCGAAGAACAGCGGGACCACGGCGATGAACAGCGCCGCGCCGACGCACAGCAGCACCATGAGCGCCAGGAACGCGGTGAGCAGGTTCGCGGCCGAGGCCGGCGTGGTGCGCAGCCTGCGCAGGAAGCCCAGTTCGCGGTAGTCACCCAGCATCTGCGGCAGCAGCACCAGGCCCGTCATCGAGATGGCGAACATCGTCAAGGTGGGCGTGTACGCCTGGCTGACGCTCAACCCGCCGAAGCCGGGGTTGGGGTTGCGCGCAGCCGGGATGGCCGCGATGACCACTGCCGCCAGCAGCGGCAGCGTGAACCAGACCAGGACGCCGGGCGTGCGCGCCAGCATCCGGGCCTCGTTGCGGAACAGTGCGACGGTGGCGCTCATGCCACGGGCTCCTTCCAGGTGAGCTCGAGGTAGGCCTCCTCGAGCGAGCGGTGCCCCTCCGCGAGCACTGCCGGAGGGGCGTCGGCGACGATGACCCCGCCGTCGATGACCACGACGCGGTCACACAGGTAGCTGGCCTCCTCCATGGAGTGCGTCACGAGGACCATGGTCACGCCGGCGTCGCGCAGGGCGGTCAGGTAGCGCCAGATCTCGCGGCGGGCCGACGGGTCGAGGCCCGTGGTGAGCTCGTCGAGGATGGCGATGCGGGGGCGGCCCACCAGCGCCAACGCCACCGACAGCCGCTGCTGCTGGCCACCGGACAGCTGCTCGAAGCGCTTCTCGGCATGGTCGGCCAGCCCGAAGCGGGTGAGGAGTTCGCCCGCAGGGACGGGGTCGCCGTAGAAGGAGCCGAAGAGCTCGAGCGCCTCCCGGGCCTTGATCTTGGCGGGCAGCCGGCACTGCTGCAGCTGCATGCCGACCAGTTCACGCAGGCCCTGCGGTTCGTCGGCCGGGTCCATGCCGTCGACGGTGACGGTGCCGCCGTCGCGCGTGCGCAGGCCCCCGATGCATTCGACCGTGGTGGTCTTGCCCGCACCGTTGGGCCCGAGGACGCCCAGGATCTCGCCCTCGTGGACCTGGAGGTCGATGCCCTTGAGGACGCGGTGCGCGCCGTAGCTCTTGGTGAGGCCGGTGACGTCGATGAGTGCCATGTCACCCATCGTCTCGCACCCGTGCCCGGGGCACGTCCGTCAGGAAGCTCGACCCGGGGTCATCCGATCGGATGACGGCGGCTCAGTCCTCATCCGGCTCGGGGCCGTAGCGGCCCTCGCGTTCCTCCTCGATGGAGTCGACGAACTCGGTCTCGACGTCGAGGTCCACGCCGTCCATCGCCGCCATGTACTCCATGTCGGGGTCGGGGATGTCGTCGCCGTCCATGAACCCGATCACGTCGGTGCGCCACGCCAACTCGCGGCGCTCCTGCCCGGTGATGGGCTCGGTGTGGACGTCGGGAACGCCGTCGAGGTTCATGTCGGCGCTGCGGGCCATCCGCGCGTCCCTGGACAACGCGATGGCGCCGACGATGGCGGAGATCGCGGTGCCCAGCAGCACGCCGATCTTGCCGCCGGCGGTGTGGTCGCCGTCGGCGAACGACAGGTCGGCGATCAGGAGCGACACGGTGAAGCCCATGCCGCAGATGAGGCCCACCGGCACGAGGTCGCGCAGGCCGATGGCGTCGGGCAGCCGCAGCGGCGTGAGCTTGGTGACCAGCGTGGTGGTCAGCAGCACGCCGGTGATCTTGCCGACGAACAGGCCCAGCACGATGGCCAACACCACCGGCTGCAGGAGGATCTCGCCGATGCCCTCTCCCGTGATGAACGTGACCCCGGCCGCGAAGAAGGCGAAGACCGGCAGCACGATGCCGGCCGAGAGCGGCTGCAACGCGTCGTTGATCTGGTGCGTGCGCGGCTCCTCCTCCCCGTGGACGGGTCGGGCGGGCACGCAGAAGCCGAGGATGACGCCCGCGATGGTGGCATGCACGCCGGAGGAGTGCATGAACCACCAGGCCACGAGGCCCAGCAGCAACAGCACCCAACGCGGCCAACGCCTGGTGCGCACCACGAACCAGAACGCGACGGCGGCGGCGACGGTGCCCAGCAGCATGACGATGTTGAGGTCGCTGGTGTAGAACACGGCGATGACGATGATCGCCAGCAGGTCGTCGACGACGGCCAGCGTCATCAGGAACATGCGCAGCGCTCGCGGCAGGCCGCGGCCGAAGACCGCGAGCACCGCCAGGGCGAAGGCGATGTCGGTGGCGGTGGGGATCGCCCAGCCGTGCGCGGCGCTGGAGTCGCCGGTCACCGCGATGACGACCGTGTAGATGACGGCCGGCATGGCCATGCCACCCATGGCCGCGAAGACCGGGACGGCGGCCTCCTTGAGGTTGCGCAGGGACCCGAGGACCAGGTCGTGCTTGAGTTCGACGCCCACGAGGAAGAAGAACAGGGCGAGCAGGCCGTCGGACGCCCAGGCCGCCAGCGGCAGGTGGAGGTGCAGCGCCTCCGGCCCGACCTCGAACTCGGACAGCGCGTGGTAGGCCTCGCTCCATGGGGTGTTGGCCCAGATCAGCGCGACCAGCGCGGCGGCGAGCAGCAGCGCCCCACCCGTGGTTTCGCGGGTCACCCAGAGGCGGAGCCTCGCGGCCGCGGAGGGCCGTTGCATCACGGTGGTCGTCATTGAATTCTCCAGTTCGTCGCCTGGGGTGATTGACGCAAAATTACGCCCCACACCCCGGCCCCCTTCCGGGTTGCCAATTGTTGCAGCCGGTGGCAACAGGGAGAACCTATCGTGCACCCGGGACGCTGCCGCGAGGCCCCCCGGAATGCGGAACACCCGGCGCGAGCAGTGCCCACGCCGGGTGTTGCAGTGTGTTGCCGGTCAGCCTCAGGCGGCCTGGCGCTCCTGGAAGCCCGCGAAGGCGCAGAACGAACCGACGAAGCCCTCGACGATGGCGCGGAGGCTCTCGGACTGCAGGCTGCCGTCCTCGCCCAGGTCGCCGTCGCGGTACTGCACGAAGGCCTCGGGCTGGCCCATCACCTGCATGTCGAGGTGGGCGAGCACGTTGCGCAGGTGCTGCTGCGCCATGGCGGTGCCGACGCTGCCGGGCGAGGTGCCGATGACGGCGGCGGGCTTGCCGCCCCACACCGACGTGCCCCACGGGCGGCCGCCCCATTCGAGGGCGTTCTTGAGCGCGGCGGGGATGGTGCGCGAGTACTCGGGGGTCACGAAGATCACGGCGTCGACCCCGGCCACGGCGACCTTGAAGTCGCGGGCGACCTGCGGGTAGTCGACGTCCGCATCGCGGTTGTACAGGGGGAGGTCGGAGATGTTGATCTCCACGTACTCGACACCTGCGGGAACGACGCCGCCGATGGCCTTGGCGAGCGAGCGGTTGATCGAGGTCGACGACAGGGAGCCGACGATGTATCCGATGCGCATGGAAAACCTTTCGAAGTTCTTGCTAGTTGAAAGATTAACCATTTGATTGGCCGCTTGCCAAATCAGACGGCGTCGAAGGCGTCCGGCTCCTCGTCGTAGCGGGCCGCGAGCGCCTCCTGGAGTGCAGCATCGTCGGGGATGAGGGCGTAGTAGTCGTCGTCGGCGCTGGTCTCGAGGTCCTCGACCGCCTCCACGTCGCCCGGCGCCAAGGCGGCCGCCTCGGCCTCGATGCGGGTGATGAGGTCCGCCACCTGGTCGAGGCCCAGCCAGCGGTAGCCGTCCTTGGCCTCGGCCAGTTCCTCCGGGTCGATGGTCTCGACGGCGTGGAGTGCGCCGCCGTTCATCACCATGCCGTGGAAGACCAGCGCTGCAGCCAGCGCGAGGTCGCCGTCGCCGTCAGCCCCTCCGTCGAGTGCTCGGTTCCAGATGCGGTCCAGGTTGCTCATGCGCG
This sequence comes from Tessaracoccus lubricantis, assembly GCF_039544535.1. Classification (NCBI taxonomy): domain Bacteria; kingdom Bacillati; phylum Actinomycetota; class Actinomycetes; order Propionibacteriales; family Propionibacteriaceae; genus Tessaracoccus; species Tessaracoccus lubricantis. Next base: position 90,619 of record NZ_BAABLV010000020.1, on the reverse strand, counting down.
GCATTGTAGGACGTTGGCCCCGCGTGTCGATTCGCGACGCCCTTCCCTGTTGGGCGACCCCGCACCTGACTACGCTTCCGACCATGTCCGGCATCGCATTGACAGACCACGACCTCCCCACCCGGGAGGAACTCGTGCGGCTCTACGCCAGCGTCGGCTGGAGCACCTACGCCGAGGATCCGGAGCGGCTCTACGACGCCGTGAGCCGCTCGTTGCGGGTGGTGTGCGCCCGCGAGGACGGCAAGCTCGTGGGCCTCGCCCGGGTCGTCGGCGACGGGTTGACCATCGTCTACCTGCAGGACATCCTCGTGGACCCGGGCCACCACCGCCGCGGGATCGGCACCCAGCTCTTCGAGCGCGTCCTCGCACCCTTCGCCGACGTGCGCCAGCAGGTGCTCATCACCGACGACGAGCCGGGCCAGCGCCTCTTCTACGAGTCGATGGGCCTCACCGAGATCCGCGACATGCAGCGGCCGGTGCGGGCCTTCGTCCGGTTCGCCTGACCTCCCGCTGGGCCCTTCCGGGGCGCCGGATCGGGTGTTAGTTTGGCAATGGTCCGCTGCAGCCGCAGCGCACACTGCTCGGGAAGGAACACCCATGACCAGCATTTCCATCATCGGTACCGGCGGCATGGGCCAGGCGATCGCCAGCGTCGCAGGCCGCGGTGGGCACGACGTCCAGTCCATCGCGCACGAGGACACCTCGGAAGCCACCGGCGACATCGTCGTCCTCGCCGTCCCCTACCCCGCGGTCAGCCAGATCCTCTCCCAGCGCGGGGAGAGCTTCGCCGGCAAGATCGTCGTCGACATCACCAACCCGGTGGACTTCGAGACCTTCGACTCGCTCTCCGTGCCGGCCGACAGCTCAGCGGCCGCCGAGATCGCCGCGAAGGTGCCGGACGCCAAGGTCCTGAAGGCCTTCAACACCACCTTCGCCGCCACCCTGGCCCAGGGCAAGGTGGGCGAGCTCACCACCACCGTCCTCATCGCAGGCGATGACGCCGACGCCAAGGCCACGCTGGCCGAAGTCGTCACCTCCGGTGGCCTCCGCGCCATCGACGTCGGCAGCCTCAAGCGGGCCCGCGAACTCGAGGCGATGGGGTTCCTCCAGATCACCCTGGCGGCGGCCGAGAAGCTGCCGTGGACGGCCGGCTTCGGCGTCGTGTCCTGAGGCGACCCACTCGATGAGGCTGCTGCTCCTGGGCGGGACCAGGTTCCTCGGACGCGTCATCGCCTCCGAGGCCCTGCTCCGGGGGGACGCCGTCACGTGCCTGGCGCGGGGCAACGGCCCCACGCCGGCCGGGGCGACGCTCATCCGCGCCGACCGCGACGACGACACCGCCCTGTCGAAGGTCGCCGACGAACACTGGGATGCGGTGGTGGACCTCACCAGTGAGCCCGTCCACGCGCGCCGGGCGGCCCGCAGCCTCGACGCCGACCGCTGGGTCTTCGTGTCCACGGGCAGCGTCTACGCCTCCTACGACGCGCCGGACCAGGACGAGTCGGCGCCCGTCCACGACCCCTTGGAGGGCGACAGGATGCGCGACATGGCCGACTACGGCCCGGCGAAGGTGGCCTGCGAGGAGATCTACCGCAACCGCTCCCCCCGCCACACGATCATCCGGTCCGCGCTCATCGGGGGCGAGGGCGACGACTCGGGCCGCTCCGGCTACTACCCGTGGCGGTTCGCGCACCCCACCGGCCCCGACGTGCTGGTGCCCGACCCCACGTTCCCCACGGCCCTGCTCGACGTACGCGACCTCGCCGACTGGGTGCTCCACTGCGCCCGGCACTCCGTCGACGGCACGTTCAACGCCGCGGGCCTGACCACCTCGCTGGCCGAGGTCTACGAACTGGCGCGCGACATCACCGGCAGCCCCGCCGTCGCACGCGTCGTCGACGACGTCACGCTGCAGCGCGCCGGGGTGAGCCCCTGGGCCGGGCCACGCTCGCTGCCGCTCTGGGTGCCGGACCCGGAATGGCGCTACGCGGCAACGCTCGACAGTGGACGCGCCAGGGCGCAGGGGCTGCGCACCCGCCCGCTGCGCGACACGCTCGCCGCGGCGCTGGCCCATGAGGACACGCGCACCGGGCCACGACGCTCCGGGCTCACCGATGACGAGGAGGTCGAGCTCCGCCGGCTCCTCGACGAGGGGGCACCGTGAGCGGGCGGCAACCGGACCGCCCCGTACGGACGGCGGTCAACCTCCAGGACTGGCAGCACGTCACGTTCCTGCACTGGGCCTACGACCCCGACGCCGTCCAGCGGCTCCTCCCCCGCAGCCTGCGCGTGCAGCGCTGGGGTGACGTCACCTGGGTGGGCGCCATCCCCTTCCGGATGGCCAACGTGCGCTTCCCCGGCCTGCCGGTGGTGCCCGGCTGGCGGTCGTTCGCCGAACTCAACGTCCGCGCCTACGTGACGGGCCCCGACGGCCGCGAGGGCATCTGGTTCCTCGGCATGCTGGTGGCGCGTCGTTCGTTCGCGCTGGCCCTGCGCACCATCGGGTTGCCGTACTCGGCCTCCGCCTCCCAGGTCCGCGTCGAGTGGCCGCGGATCGACTACCGGTTCGCCGCGCCGGGGCTGCTCAGCCCACGCGCCGACGACTGGTTCACGGCCGCCGTCGAGGTGGGGGCACCGCTGGAGGGCAGGGAGCGCACGCGGCTCATCGACACGCTCACCGGGCGCTTCACCGCGTTCCACCGCCGGGGCATCATGTGGCAGACCCCCGTGGCGCACCAGCCGTGGCCGCTGCACCACGCCACCGTCGACGGTGAACTCACCGCGCCGCTGCGCTGGGTGGGGCTGCCGGAGCCGGAGGGCCAGGTGATGGTGCAGGCCTCGCCGGGCGTCAACGTGCGGTTGGCGAGCCTGCGGCCCGCTCCCAGCCTGCGACTCCCCCACGCACCACCCGGAACAGTCTATGTACCGTCGGCTGCGCGCCAGTGAGCCGCACGCGCAGCTCGGGGCTGCGCACTGCGAGCTTGGCCATCAGGTGCGCCCATTCGAAGGCCACTTGGCCCTCTGACACGTCGATGAGCTCCGCCGTGCGTGGCACGTCGAGGATGCGGCTGCGGTCGAAGGCGTAGCCGCGGGCCGCCGCGGCGTCGGCGATGCCGTCGAGGAACACCGCCATCGACGACAGCGGCGCTGCCGTGGCGCGGAACCGCACCAGTTGCGGGTGGTGGACGTAGCCGCGCGTGCCGCCGGCGAGCACCTTCTGGGCCAGCAGCGCCTCCCGCCATGCCGCGGTGAGGCCCTGCCGGTCGAGGAGCGAGGGATCGAGGGACCAGAGACGCACGACCCCAGTGTCACCGCCTCGTCAAGGCCACGGCCGCCAGCAACGCCGCGACTGCCCAGGCGCCGAGGAGGACGTTTCGCAGGGCATGGTCCGGCGGCGCGCCCACCATCGCGGCGCGCACGGCGTCGTCGAAGCCCCGCGCGCCGCCGTCGGGCGCGGGGACGTAGCGGTGGATGTCGTCTTCGCGGCAGACCACCTCGTGCACGAGGCTGCCGATGAGCGGCTTGGCGACCCCCGCGTCGAGCGGGGTGACCAGGCCGATCCACTGGCTGGCGAGCTCGGGGGTGAGCACGGGTACCGTGACGATCACGCGGCGTCGCAGCCCCGTCACGGCGGCGAAGCGCTGGAGCATGTCGGCGTAGGTCAGCACCTCGGGGCCGCCCACGTCGAAGGTGCGGTTGACCTCAGGCGCCAGCTCGGCGGCGCCCACGAGGTAGTGCAACACGTCGTCGACGGCGATGGGCTGGATCCGGTTGCGCAGCCACTTGGGCGCCACCATCACCGGCAGCCGCTCCGCGAGGTGACGCAACATGTCGAAGGACACCGAGCCCAGCCCGATGACGACGGCGGCCTGGATCACGGCCGTCGGCACGCCGGAGGCCATGAGGATGTCGCCCACCTCCACGCGCGAGGCGAGGTGCGGGCTGAGTTCCCCGTCGGGGTGCAGGCCGCTGAGGTAGACGATCCGCTGGACGCCGGCTGCCGCTGCCGCGGCCCCGAACGCGCGGGCCAGGTCACGGTCGCGTTCCGAGAAGTCGTCGGCCTTGCCCATGGAGTGGATGAGGTAGTAGGCCACCTCGACGTCGGCGAGGGCGGCGGCCAGGTCGTCACCGGAGTCGGCGTCGCCCTCGACGACCTCCACCAGCCTCCCCCACTGCTGCTGCTCGATCGCGTCCCCGTGCCGGGTCAGGACGCGGACGTGCCACCCCGCGGCCAGCAGCCGCTGCGCGAGCAGGCCCCCGATGTAACCCGTGGCGCCGGTGACGAGCGCGGTGCGGCCGGGGCCGCGGGAGCTGGGTTCGGACATGACGGTTACCTCGCTGCCTCGAGGACGACCGGCAGCAACAGCAGCATGCCGGTGGACCAGGTGATGTGGGTGACGATGGGCGCCAGCACTCCGGCGGTGACGCGGCGGTACAGCGCGGTGACGAGGCCCAGGGCCGCTGCGGCGAGGACCAGCAGCGGCACCCCGGTGCCGATCGTCGTGAGGGAGTAGAGGACGGTGGTCCAGCCGACGGCGTACCGCGGCGGGAGCGCGGAGAACAGTGCGCCGCGGAAGTACAGCTCCTCCACGACGCCGTTGAGCACCGTGATGGCGAGCACGACGGGCAGTGACCCGAAGCGGGCGTGGTCGAGCAGTGCATCGACCGGCTCCCGCAGCAGCGGGAACCGGGCGACGGCGACCGCGCCGCCGAGGAAGACGGCCACCATCAGCACCCCGAGCGCCAGCGGTTGGACGACGGGCGTCGTGACACCACCGGCGCGGGTGCGGGCGAAGCCCACCCGTAGCGGCCCGGACAGCACGGCGCCCAAGCCCCAGATGGCGGCCAACCCCAGGGCGGCCCGGTAGAAGCGGTCGTCGCCCGGCTCGATCCGCAGCGTCGCGACGAGCGCGGCGGTGCCGGCCAGGTAGGTGACGGCGGCGACGACCCGGCGGCGCCGCAGCACCGTCGGCTCCTCCGGGACGTGCGGGGTCACTGGCTCGGCCAGTGCGGCGCGCAGGAAGCCGCCGAGTTCGCTGAGGACGGCCGCGTGCCACATGCCCGCCAGTCTGCCATCGGCGACGGTGCGGGCCAGCCCCTTGTCGAGGCCGGTTCGTCAGTCCCGCGCGGTGGGCAGCGTCAGGGTGAACGTGGCGCCGTGCCCCAGCCCGTCGCTGGCGGCGGTCAGCGAACCGCCGTGTGCCAGCGCGAGGCCGCGAGCGATCGTCAGCCCGATGCCGGAGCCCCCGGCGTCTCGGTCGCGCGCGGTGTCGGCGCGGTAGAAGCGGTCGAACACCTTGGTCAGCTGGTCGGGCGCGAGGCCGTCGCCCGTGTCCGAGACGCTGATCTCCACTCCGCCGACGTGCGCGGCCGTCGAGATGTGCACCCGGCCGCCCGGGGGCGTGTGCCGTAGGGCGTTGCCCAACAGGTTCCCGAGGATCTGGCCGACGCGCTGGGGGTCCGCGAGCACGGTGCCGTGGGCCGGATCGGCCGTCAGCGCGACGCCCCCCTCGGCGTACCGGTGCGCCATCGAGGCGACCGCGCCCTCCACCAGGTCGGCCACGGGCTGCGGGTGGGCGTCGAGGGTGAAACGGCCCTCCTCCGTGCGGGACACGTCGTCGAGGTCTGCGGCGATCTGGCGGAGCCTGTCGGCCTGGAGCAGCAGGAGGTCCTGACTCTCCTTGTCCCAGGGCACCACACCGTCGATCAGCGCCTCGACCTCGGCGGTGAGGGTGGACAGCGGGGTGCGCAGTTCATGGGCGACGTCGGAGAGGAGGCGTCGTCGGCTGGCCTCGACCGAGTCGAGGCGGCCCGCCATGGCGTTGAAGGCCTCGGCGACGGCGTCGAGCTCGGGGCTGGCGCCCCCGACCGGGACGCGGGCCTGGTAGTCGCCCGTCTCGAGGCGGGCGGCGGCCGCCGTGAGCTCGTCGAGTGGGCGGCGCAGCCTGCGCGTCTCCTGCCAGGCCAGGGCGGTGGCCAGCGCGAGCGCCAGGAGCAGCCCCACGCCCAGCGACCCGAACGTGGCCTCCAGGAACGCCTGCTCGACGTGCACCATCTCGGCCGAACCCTCCCTGTGGCCCAGCTGCAGCAGGTGGTCGTGGAACAGTTGCGGGCCGACGAACCCCGCCACCAGCGCCGCAGCCAGCAGCCCCGCAGCCACCACGAGCGCGAGCGTCAGGAACGTGCGGGTGCCCCACCGCATGCGCCGTCCGGCGACCCCGCTCATCCCTGCCCCATCCGGTACCCCACCCCACGGATCGTCAGGATGTAACGCGGCTCCGTGGGCGGGTCATCGAGCTTCTTGCGCAGGTTGGCGACGTGCACGTCGACCACGTGGTCGTCGCCGACCCACGACGGCCCCCACACCTCGTCGATGATCTGCCGTCGGCTCAGTGCCAGGTGTGGGCGGGCGGAGAGCGCGTCGAGGATGTCGAACTCGGTGCGGGTCAGGGTGACCTCCTCGCCATGGAGCTTGACCTCGCGCCCGTCCTGGTCGATCGTGAGCGCACCGAACTCACGCGCGTCGGACACGGCTGCCGACGGTGGCGCGGTGCGGCGGGGCCGCCGCAGCACGGCCTGCACCCTGGCCACCAGCTCGCGGGGGCTGAACGGCTTGGTCAGGTAGTCGTCGGCCCCCACGGACAGGCCGACGAGCTTGTCCACCTCGTCGGCGCGGGCCGTCAGCATCAGGACGTAACAGTCGGAGAAGGTGCGCACCTCGCGGCACACCTCGATGCCGTCGAGCCCGGGGAGCCCGAGGTCCAGGATGATCACGTCCGGGTCCAGGCGGCGGGCCGCGTCGAGGGCGTCGGGGCCGGTGTGGGCCAGCGCGGTGGCGTACCCTGCGCGGTCGAGGTAGGACGCGACGATGCCCGCCAACGCACGCTCGTCGTCGACGATGAGGATCTGCGGCGGGGCCTGGGTCATGCGGCAATTATCCGCGTTCTTGACCGGCGGGCCCGGGCCCCGGCCCAACCCACGGCGGTTCTTGACCGAACCTTGACTCGACGTGGATCGATTCCTGACCAGCGGCGGCGACGCTGGAGCTGTGAACGAGACTGCGCTGACCGCACCGCCGCGGGCCGATGCCGACCCGGTCGAGGTCGTGCTGGTGACGGCCCCTGCCTGCCACTTCTGTGACGACGCCCACCAACGGCTGGGCGAACTGGAGAGGGCCGGCCTCCTGCGCCTCACCACCGTCGCGGCGGAGTCCGACCGGGGTGCGGCGTTGATCGCGCAGCACCGGCCAGGGATGTTCCCGCTCACGCTCGTGGGAGGACGACGCTTCCACGACGGCCGGATCCCGCGCGGGAAGCTCGCGCGCCTCGTCATCGAACTGGAGGCCCGCTGATGGGAGCAGAACTGTTGGGCGCGGGCGGCATCCTCGCCGCGTTCCTGGCGGGCGGCGTCGCGCTGTTCGCTCCGTGCTGCATCGTCTTCCTGGCGCCGAGCTACCTTGCCGCCGCCGCGAAGAACCGACGGTGGCGGCTGCTGCCCCTGACGTTCGTGTTCGCGGCCGGCCTGGCGGCGGTGCTGGTGCCGATCACGATGGGCGTCAGCATCATCGCCGGCGCCATCGCCATGTACCACGTGGTGCTCTACTGGGCCGGCGGCCTGTTGATGATCGGCCTCGGCGCGCTGGCCCTGTCGGGCGCGATGTGGTCGATGCCGTCGTTCCTGAAGGCCCCCGACACGGCGCGCGGCGACACGGCCACCTTCTTCAGCCTGGGCGTCTTCTCCGGCATCGCGTCGAGCTGCTGCGCGCCGGTTCTGGCCGGCGTGATGACGCTGTCGGCGCTGTCCGGGTCGGCCGCCGGCGGCCTGCTGCTCGGCGCCGCGTACGTCTTCGGCATGGTCATCCCCCTGTTCGTCATGGCGCTGTTGTGGGACAAGCGGCCCGAGCGCATGCGCCGCTTCAGGGCGCGGCCCGTCACGCTCAGGCTGGGCCGGTTCCGGCTCGCCACCAACACCGTCAACCTGCTCGTCGCCGTCGGCTTCGTGGTCATGGGCGTCCTCGTCATCGGCCAGGCCGGTGCTGAGGAGATGACCGGCGTCGACGCACCGCTCGTCGGGTTCGGCGCCTGGCTGAGCGAGGCGTTCGCCTGGCTCGTCGCCGTGACCGCCCCCATCCCCGAGGCCATCCTCGGCCTCGCCCTCCTGGCGCTGGTGTCGGTGTTCGTGCTCGCCACGCTGCGCGACCGCAGAAAGCCGGGTGAGGCCGTCGAGGAGTCCCACGACTGCTGCTCCTCGGAAGACACCACAGACCAGCCCGCCCACACCTCGAAGGAACTGCCATGACGCCCACGGCCACCGCCACCCGGCGCAACCACGCCCCCAACCCCCTCGACAAGGACCCGAGGCTCGTCTGGATCCGGGTGGTCGGCGCGCTGGTCGCGGTCGTCATCATCGGGGTGACGGGCTACGGCCTGTGGACCGCCATGCCGGAATCCGGCGACACCGACAGGTTGGCCCCGGACTTCACCCTCACCACGACCACCGGAGAGACCGTCACCCTGAGCGAGCTGCGCCCCAGCCCGGTCATCCTGTACTTCAACGAGGGCGCGGGGTGCGGGTCGTGCACCATGCAGATGGCGGAGATCGAGAAGCACCCCGGCTTCGCCGAGGCGGGCATCAGGGTGCTGCCGATCGTGATGAACACGGCCGAGCAGATCCAGGTGGACCTGGACCAGTTCGGGGTCACCACCCCGTTCCTCCTGGACGACGGAACCGTGTCGAAGGCCTATGACGTGCTCGACAAGGGCATGCACCCCGGCCTGCCGGGCCACGGGTTCGTGCTGATCGACGGCGAGGGAGTGCAGCGCTGGTACGGCAACTACCCGTCGATGTGGCTGGCGCCCGACGACCTCCTGGCCGAGGTCAAGAAGCGGCTGGCGTAACGCTCAGTGCCGCTCGGCGGCACGGTCAGACCTCGCCTCGAGGAACGCCGCGATCCGTGCCCGCGCCTCGTCGGTGCCGAAGCTTGCCGCGATGGTGCGGGCCTCCTCGTCGAGTTGGTCGGCGAAGGACCGCGAGCACGACGAGCGGATCAGCCGCTTGGCCTCTCCGTAGGCCCCGGCGGCGCCGTCGAGCCAGCTCCGGGCGACGGCGTGCGCCCGTGCCGCGTAGCCCTCACCGTGCACCACCTCCGCGACGAGCCCCCAGCACTGCGCCTCCTCCGCCGTCAGCATCCGGTCCGACAGGACCAACTGCAGGGCGCGTCGGGTGCCGACTGCCCGCGCCAGCTGGGCGCTGACCGACAGGTCAGGGGTGAGGCCGATGTTGGCGTACCGGCTGCCGATCCGTGCCCCGGACGCCGCGACCACGTAGTCGGAGCTGAGCAGCACGCCCAGCCCGCCGCCGGCGGTCACGCCGTGCACCGCGGCCACCACGGGGACGCTCGACTCCGTCAACGCCCGTATCCCGCGGTGGATGGTGTGCGCGAGGTCCTCGAGTTCCGACGGCGACCCCATCGTCGTGGCCATGTCGATGACGTCGCCGCCGGCGCAGAAACCGGGGCCGGCGCCGTCGATCAGGATGGCGCCGACATCGCTGCGGGAGGTCAGGTTGACGGTGGCCCGCTCCCAGGCGAACGCCATCTCGGCGTTGAACGCGTTGAGGCGCGCGGGGCGGTTGAGGGTGAGATGCGCCAAGCCGTCGTCGACGGAGACGAGGAGGGGTTCGTTCACGGCACGCTCCTTTGCGTCTGATCTCCCCACACCCTAAACCCGGACGGGGACCATCCGCGGGCGGACAAGCAGGAAGGCCGCCGCTCCAGTGCGGAGCGGCGGCCTTCCGGAGTTGGGGGTCAGCGGATGACGGTCACGTTGGACGCCTGCAGGCCCTTGGGGCCCTGCTCCACGTCGTACTCGACCTTCTCGCCCTCTTCGACGGAGCGGTAACCCTTGGACTGGATCGCGCTGAAGTGCACGAACACGTCCTCGGTGTTGTCATCGGGAGCGATGAACCCGAAGCCCTTCTCGCCGTTGAACCACTTGACTGTACCTGTTGCCATGACTTTCGCCCTTCTGGCTTTTCGGGTGACCGGTTTTCGGCCACACATGGTGTCTGCTCGTCACACTTCCAGAGGGAACCGCTAGGTCCGGGAGGACCTTTGCCTTCGAAAAGGCTGTACAACACCGACTGCGAGCAGGGCTCCATCCTACCCGGCCGGAGAGGCAAGTGTGAAGGTTGTCGCGGCGTCCCACCGGACCGGCGTGTCGCCCCACCCGGCCGACGGCGCCGGAGCCTTGTGCCAAGGGCGGACACGACTTGCCAATTCTGCGAACGTGGGACGCGGGTGACCACTAGCGTGTCGACATGGACAAGGTCTTCGGCGGGGCACGCCTCAGGCGACTGCGCGAGGAGCGTGGTCTCTCCCAGGTGGAGCTGGCGCGCGTGTTGGTCATCTCCCCCAGCTACCTCAACCAGATCGAGCACGACACCCGGCCGTTGACCGTCACGGTGCTCGTGCGCCTGACCGAGCTGTTCGGCGTCGACCCGTCCTACTTCTCGCCGCGGGACTCCGCGCGCCAGTTGGCGCAGCTGCGGGAGGCCCTCCGCGAGTCCACGCACGACGAGGCCGAGCCCATCCCGTTGGCCGACCTGCAACACATCGCCCGCACGATGCCCGAGGTCACCGAGGCGATCGTCCGGCTGCACCGCGGGTACCGAGACGCCGTGACCCTGCTCGAGTCCGACGTGGCACGCGGCGGCGGGCGGCTCGCCCTGATGCCGCACGAGAGGGTGCTCGAGTTCTTCGACAAGCACCTCAACTACTTCAACGCCCTCGACCGGCATGCGGAACGCCTCGCGAAGGCCATCGGCCACACCGGCGGCGACCTCGCGGCCAAGCTCCGCTCGCACCTGGAGTCCGTGCACGGCGTCCAGGTGACGGTGGACCGGGGCGGGCTGGCCCAGGACATGCACGCCTACGACGAGCGCCACCGCACCCTGGTGCTGGCGCCCGACCTCCGCGCGGGGCAGCAGTCGTTCCGGATGGCGACCCAGCTGGCCTACCTCGAGGCCGAGGGCCTCCTGGAGGAGGCGCTCGCCACCGTCGAATGGCCGGACCAGACCAGCCGGACGCTGGCCAGGATCGGCCTGGCCCACTACTTCGCGGCGGCGCTGGTGCTGCCCTACGCCGAGTTCTTCCGCCGTGCCGAGCAACTGCGCTACGACGTCGAGGAGCTGGCCGAGCATTTCGACGTCGGCTACGAGACCGCGGCGCACCGCCTCAGCACGCTGCAGCGGCCCGGCATGCGCGGCGTGCCGTTCATCTTCATCCGGGTGGACAGGGCGGGCAACGTGTCCAAACGCCAGTCAGCGACCGGTTTCCACTTCGCCCGCGACGGCGGCACCTGCCCGCTGTGGACCATCTACGAGGCGTTCAGCGCCCCTGGGCAGGTCAAGGTGCAGATCGCCGAGATGCCCGACGGCGAGCGCCACCTGTGGATCGCCCGCACCGTGACCCACCGCAGGGGCGGCTACGGCAACGCCGCCAAGACGTTCGTGATCGGCCTGGGTTGTGAACTTCGCCAAGCCGGCCGGCTCATCTACAGCCTCGGCCTGAACCTCGCCGAGCCCGACGTCGTGCGGATCGGGCCGGGTTGCCGCACGTGCGACCGGCCGCGCTGCATCCAGCGAGCGACCCCTCCGGTGGGGTTGACGCTGCGTGTCGACGAGTCGCGCAGCAGCTTCGCACCCTACCCGTTGTCAAATTGAGACGGCGCAGTCGCCTTGGCGGTTGTTGGCACTTGGAGAGGATCAGCACGTCTAGCGGAACCGCCTTTGCTCATCCGGTGTGAGCGTTAGCAGGGGCCGAGCAGCGGGGAGTGGCTTTCACTGTCTTCACTGAAGCGAGCAATGTGGTTTTCGATAGTTGGCAAATCGGCACCCTTGTCGGGTCGATCGTGGCCAGCCGATGCTTGTCGACATGTTCACGAACCCATCCCAGAACCGTCTCCAGGCCAAGGCCCCCTCCGCGGGATACCACCTGTCGGTGGTCGGGGAGCCGGTCCCCGGAGACGAGACCCTCCTCACTCCGGAGGCGCTGGATCTCATCCGCGCCGTGCACCGGAAGTTCGGCAGGCAGCGACTCGCCCTGCTCGACGCGCACTTCCGCCGCCGCACCGCCACCGACGTCCACCACGACCACCCCACCACCCCGGGCGCACCCGGCCTCGAGCGCCGCGTCGTGGGCCTGACCGGTGCGCTCCACGAGACCTCCAGCGTGGACGCCCTGGACCCGACGGCCGACGTCTGGATCGCGGACTTCGCGCACCTCACGAGCCCCACCTGGACCAACACCATCAAGTCCCACCTCCAGCTGAGGTCCGCCATCGCGGGCCACGCGCCGGGCACACGGGCCGACGGTGGCCCCACCGTCGCGCTGCGCCCCCGCTGCCTGCCCCTGCTGGAACACCACATCAGGGTCGACTGCGAGCCCGTCCCGGCCGGCTTCGTCGACGTTGCCCTGCACTGCTTCCACAACGCGGTGGCCCTCTTGCGAACGGGCCGCGGCCCGCACTTCTACCTGCCCCAGCTCGGGAGCCAGTCGGAGGCCCGCCTCTGGAACGACGTCTTCGACTTCACCGAGCGTGCGCTGGGCCTGCCGAGCGACGCGATCCGCGTCACCGTCCTCATCGACAAATCCGCACCCTGCCGGATCTGACACCACCACCACAGAAGGAGCACCAGTCAATGTCGACCGTGCCAGCCACCATCCGCATCGAACCCCGGGCCCTCGCCGCCTATCCCGATGTGTACACGCCGGAGGCCGTTGCCGCCCTCGAGGCGCTCGCGGGGCTCGACGTCCGCCGCGCCGAGCTGATGGACGTCCGCATCCAGCGTCGCCGCACCCGGGCGGAGGCGAACCAGCACCTCGATTTCCTGCCCGAGGACGCGGTGATCGACGGGACGCAGATCACCGTCGCGGACGCCCGCGCCGGCCGATTCACCGGACCCGTCATCCCGGCCGACCTGCGTCGGCAGTGGATCCAGGGCACGGGCCCCAGCACCAAGCCGCAGGCGAGCGTCGCCTCCGGGCTGCGCAACGTCGCCTACGCGCTGCTGTCGGGTGCCGACGGCTGGATGTTCGACGGCGAGGACGCCCTCGGCCAGACCCAGCACATGTCGCTGGACGCGCAGCGCAACCTGCGCCTGATGGTGGCCTCCGACCCGCAGTTCCTGACGGTGGCCGAACAGGTCGCCGGCGAGATGAACGCCTGGGCCCGCGGCTTCCTCGGGCGCGACATCATTGCCGACTGGCGCGAACAGCTCGGCTTCACCACCCGCATCTTCCGCTGCCGCGGCCTCCACCTCGACGACCGGCACCTCGCCCATGCCGATGGCAGGGGCTTCTCCGCCAGCATCGCCGACCTGGTGCTGTACGTCGTGCACAACCACCGCGGGCTCATCGAGCAGGGCCGTTCGATCGTGCTGTACCTGCCGAAGATCCAGACGGCAGCCGAGGCCGCGCACTGGGGCCGGCTGCTGGACGCGCTGGAGGACCACCTCGGCCTCGCCCGCGGCACGCTGCTCGCCTACGTGCTGGTGGAGCAGGTCGAGGCCAGTTTCCAGCTCATGGAGATCCGAGCCGCGCTCGGCCTGCACTTCGTGGGCTTCAACACGGGCCGCTGGGACTACATCAACTCCGTCTCCGACGCCATGGCCTGGGACCCGTCGTTCGCCAACCCCGACATCGAGGCGGTCACGATGACGTACTCCTACATGCGGGCCTACGAGGACCGGGTGCGCCGGGCGGTCAACACCCCCGACGCCAACGGCAACTTCGCCCTGTGGCAGGGCGGGATGGAGCCCAACATCCCCGTCGGCAGTGATGAGGGCGTGGCCACCGCGATGGCGAAGGCCGTCGCCGGCGGCGAGCGCGAACAGCGGGAGGGCGCCTCCGGCAAGTGGGTGGCCCACTGGAAGATGGTCCACATCATGCGGCCGGTGTGGGAGCGGGTCGGCGAGGACAACCAGCTGGGGCGCGAGTTCCCTGCCCTGACCTACACGGCCGACGACGCCGTCGCCCTGACGCGGCTGGAGGAAGCACCCCGCACGGTGCGCGGCGCCCGCAACCTGCTGAGCGTGGGGCTGCAGTACGGCAACGCGTTCGGCCAAGGGTTCCAGGCCGCCGCGCTCAAGCCCGCCGACTTCTTCGGCGACGACGGCGTGCTCTACCTCATGGAGGATGCCGCGACCGGCGAGATCCGGTTGTCGGTGCTGTGGGAGTGGCTGCACAAGCGCGCCGAGTTCACCGTCGCCGACGAGGAGACCGGCGTGCGGGCGGGAGACCCCATGACGCCCGAGCTGTTCGAGCGCCTCCTCGACGAGGAGTACCGCAAGCTGCAGGCCGCAGACCCGAAGGACGTCCACGAGGCGTCGAAGGAGACCACGTTGCCCATCGCGCGGGCCATCGTGGCCGCCTACGTGACGTCGGCGGTGAAGGCGCCCTGGTACATCGACCTGCTCAACCTCAACCTGGACAACCACGACCTCGATGAGGCGCGGGCCCGGATCCAGCGCTACCTCACCGAGTTCGCCGAGGACGGCACGCGCCTCACCCGCAACCTCGACCTCCCCGCACCCACCGCCACCGACGAGCCCCTCCCCACGTCAACCAACGAAGGACATGACATGACGATCGACGAGACCGCCGACGACATCCAGCAGTACATGGACGGTGAGCGCTTCACCGGCATCAAGCGCCTCTACTCGGCGCGGCAGGTGGCGGAGCAGCGCGGCACCATCCCGAACGGCTACCCGGTGGCGCGCGACAACGCCGAGGCGTTCCACGCCCGCCTGCGGGAGTTGTTCGCCCAGCGCAAGTCGATCACCACGTTCGGCCCCTACTCCCCCAGCCAGGCCGTGACCATGAAGCGGATGGGCATCGAGGGCATCTACCTGGGCGGCTGGGCCACCTCCGCGAAGGGCTCCGTCACGGAGGATCCGGGCGCCGATCTGGCCAGCTACCCCCTCTCGCAGGTGCCCGACGAGGCGGCCGGCATCGTCCGCGCGCTCCTCACTGCGGACCGCAACCAGCAGTACCTGCGCTCGCGGATGCGGCCCGAGGCCCTCGCCGAGGCCCCCGCCCCCGTCGACTACCGGCCGTTCATCATCGCCGACGCCGACACCGGCCACGGCGGCGACGCCCACGTCCGCAACCTCATCCGCCGCTTCGTCGAGGTGGGCGTGACCGGCTACCACATCGAGGACCAGCGCCCCGGCACGAAGAAGTGCGGCCACCAGGGCGGCAAGGTGCTCGTCGGGGTCGACGAGCAGATCAAGCGGCTCAACGCCGCGCGCTTCCAGCTCGACATCATGGGCGTGCCGGGCCTCATCGTCGCCCGCACCGACGCCGAGGCGGCCACCCTGCTCGACAACAACGGCGACGAGCGCGACCACCCGTTCGTCCTGGGCGCCACGAACCCGTCCATCCCCTCGTACAAGCTCGTCACCCTCGCGCTGATGCGCGCCATGCACCGGGCGGGGGTCAAGGTCCTGTCGGGCTTCGAGCTCTACACGATCACGGATGAGGAGTACGCCGCCGCCGACGCGTGGTTGGACCGCAACGGCCTGCTCGCGAAGGCCGGCCAGGCCGCCACAGGTCTCGCTGGTGCGCCCGAGCCGATCGTCGACGAGACCTACGACGGCCTGGTCAACCAGATGGTGGAGCTGTGGGAGTCCGACGCTGGGCTGATGACCATCGGCGAGGCGGTCGCCGCGAGGCTGCGGTCGCTGGCCGCCGACGGTGCGGACCTTCCGATCACCGAGGGGCAGTGGCTCGAGTTCGCGGCCGACGCGTCGTTCTGGCGGGTGCGTGACAGGGCGCGCGAGCTGGGCATCGACTTCACCTGGAACGCCGACCTGGCCCGCACCCCGGAGGGCTTCTACCAGGTTCGTGGCGACATCGAGTACGCCATCCGCAAGTCGCTCAGCGTGGCCCCGTACGCCGACCTGATCTGGATGGAGACCGCCTCGGCCGACATCGAGGAGGCCCGGCACTTCGCGCACGCGATGCATGAGGTGTTCCCGGACAAGATGCTGGCCTACAACCTGTCGCCGTCGTTCAACTGGGACTCCACCGGCATGACCGACGACGAGATGCGCGAGTTCCCCGTCAAGCTGGGCGAGGCCGGCTTCGTGTTCAACTTCATCACCTACGGCGGCCACCAGATCGACGGCGTCGCGGGCGAGGAGTTCGCCTCCGCGCTGCTCAACGACGGCATGCTCGCCCTGGCGAAGGTGCAGCGGAAGATCAGGCTGTTGGAGTCGCCGTACCGCACGCCGCAGACCCACGTCGGCGGCCCCCGCCTCGACGCGGCGCTCGCCGCCTGCTCGGCCCGTACCGCCACCACCAAGGCCATGGGCAAGGGCTCCACGCAGGTGCAGCACCTGGTCCAGACCGAGCTGCCGAAGAAGGTCCTTGAGGGCTGGCTCGCGGAGTGGGCCGAGTTCAACGGGATCGAGGCCGAACTCCGGGCCAGCCTCCGCCCGAGCCGCGAGGCACCGGAGCTGCTGGAGCTCGCCGTGCACCGCGATTCCGACGAGAAGGTGGCCAACATCGTCTTCGCGCCCATCAACGACCGCCACGGGCGGACGTTCATCTCCGTGCGTGACCAGAACACCTTCGACGACGCGTTGCGCCAGAAGCGGCTGTCGATGCTGGTGCACCTGTACATGATCCAGCGATTCAAGGCGGACTCCGTCCACTACGTCTCGCCCACCGACGCCAACGCCGCCCAGTGCGAGCGGATGAAGGCCCGCGGGCTGTACTCCGACGTCGCCACCGAGCTGGGCAACATCATCGTGGCGAAGGTCAGCAAGGAACGGGTCTCGCAGCTGACCGCCCCGGACGGTGGCGCGATGTCCGACCTGATCAGCCGGGCCGACGTGCTGGTCTGACCGGTCACGAAACCCGGGGGCCGCGCGACTCGCTCGCGCGGCCCCTTGGCCTGTGGATAACTCTGACCGCCTGGCCTCGGGCGGGGCGAGGATCGTTGCCATGACGATGCATTTCCTCCACGAGTTCCCCGAGCCCCCACAGCCCAAGCGCCAGGGCCAGCCCTGGACGGACGACGAGTACGCCACCCTGATCGAGCTGTGCCGACGTGACGTCGGCATCGAGAAGGTCTGTGAGGCGCTCGGGCGCAAACCGGGCGCCGTTCTGAACAGGGCCAAGCGGATGCTGCCCATGGACGAGCGCGGCGTGCCCGCCGAGCGCGTGCTTTCGCAGCTGCGCAAGCATCTGCTGCACGACGCCGACTACGACTGGGAGGCCCACCTGGCTGCCCTACCGCCGCCCCGGCCGGTCATCAACCACGTCCACCCACCCGCCCAGTACGCGGGCATCGAAGGCCTGGAGGACGCCCAACTGCTCACCATCATGACGTGCCTCGTCCACGCCAAGCCCGACACCGCAGCGAGCCGGCTCGCCGACCAGTGCGGCAACCACATCCGGAGCAGGCAGCTGACCGACGACCTGATGGACCTCCTGACCACGCAGGCCAGCGACTTCGTGGAGAGCCTCCGCTACCGATATGAGCCGTGGCAGCGCCCCTACCACTGGTGACGGGAGGCCCGAGCCTGCTGCGAACATGTTCTGAGTGCCGCCGCGCTGCGCGACCGAGGAGCTCAACGGATCCAGGGACTCTCTTATCCCGCGCAGCAAGTCCTCGCCCCGGATGGCATTGTTCAGCGAACTCCTAGTCCGGCTGGTCGGCGCCGAGCAGCACCATCTCATGGGCAACGATGCGTCGCCTGCCCGGCACTGCGAGCGTCAGCACCAAGCCGTCGTCCTGCCAGCGCCACGACTGCAACAGGACGGCACCGCCGTGGAGCAGGGCGTTGAGTACGGCGGCACTGCTCCCGGCGCGCCGAGAGCGCACGATGAACGTGGTGCCGTCGGCGAAGTGGAGCCTGGCGGTGCGCCGCGCGGGCCCGGCTGACACCTTGCGGACCGGCGCGCGCCGATGGACCAGCAGGTCGAGCCGCACCATCAACAGCGCGAAGACCCGCTCCTCCACCTGACGGATGTCCCGTTCCATACTCCAGTGTGGACCCGCTGCGGCGGGAAGTCACGAGAAGCGGTTCCTGAGGGGCGCCAGCGACGAAGGAGCCAGCGCCCACGCGGTTCCTGAGGGGCGCCAGCGACGAAGGAGCCAGCGCCCACGAAGGAAAGCCCCCACTGCTCATTCCTGATACCGCCAGGCTGGTGAGGATTCGCTTTGTCGGGGTGGGGGGTCTGGGGCTGGGCGTGGTGGTGCCTTTGTGGGTGCGGTGAGTCCGCGCGGTAGTCGACGGCCGAGGTTGAGTCGGCGGGGTACTCGGCGCTGGCTGCCGTCGAGGGCCCGGCCCGGTGGCTGGTCCTGCGAGTGTTCGTAGAGGATGGTGCGCAGTTGGAAACGGCGGTGGAGTTTGGGTGTTCTGCCGGGGTCGATGTGTGTGGGTGGGGTGAACCACGGCAGTCCGGTGTCGGGGTCGAGGTGCACGTGCCATTGCGATTCGGGTGACTGGTCCGGGTCTGGCTCGACCAGCCGATGATGGTGCGGGCACAGGAGGACGGCGTTGGCGAGGCAGGTGAGGCCGCCTGCCCACCAGGGCACGATGTGGTGTGCTTCGCAAGCGCGGGGTGTGACGGTGCAGCCGGGGAACGCGCAGCCCCCGTCACGCAGGATCAGCGCGGTACGGATCGCGGCGGGGAACATCCGGTGGGCCCTGCCCACATCCAGCGGGCGGGAGTCGGACCCCAGCACGACGGGGATGATGTCGGCGTCACAGGCGAGCCGCCGCGCGTCCCCGGCGGAGAGCCCGTCGAGGTTCTCCGCCCCGACGATCCCGGCCTTCCCGAGTCCGGTGATCAGGGTGTGGTAGTCGAGGGTGATGTGCACCTGGGGCCGGTCCCCACCGTGCGCGGGGAGTTCTCCGGTGGCGGCGGCGGTCTGGATGAGCAGCATGAACGCATCGGCCCGGCGCATTTCCTTGTCGGGCAACTCGTCGGCTTCACGGTAGGACGACAGGGGCGGTTCGACCGCCTCCAACTGAGCCCTCAGCAACTCCGCCCTCGCCACCGGGAGGAGTCCGGTGATCTTCATCCCGCCGTGGTGGTCGGGGGTGATCCGCAGGAACCTGTTGCGCATCGCGCGACGTTCCTGGGCTTCAAGTTTGGTCTTTTCGTCTGCTTCGGCGCCGTCGGGGTCGACCATCTCGTACAACTTGACCGACAGGGTGCGTAGTTCGTCGGGGCCCAGTTCGTGGGCGTGCCGCAGGATCGACTCCTGACACCTCTCGAGTTCGGTCCGGGACAGGGAGGGGGGCAGTTTCCGCAGCGCATGCACGATTGCTTGGACCTGTTCCAACGAGACCGTGCCGTCGCGCAACGCGGCGGCGATCAGCGGGAACCGGCCGCCCAGGTCGAGCGCCAGCTTGAACGCGGCCCGCGACTGGCCCGTATTCGCGCGCACGGAGTTGCGCACGCCTTCGACGGTCATCAGGTCACCGGAAGTCCAGGCGTCCTCGAGGAGGTGGAGCTCCAGCCCGGCCAGTTGCGCCTTGGTTTCGGCGATCAGTTCGACCAGGCGAAGGCGTTCGGGCCGGCGGGCCGGGTCTGGGCTGATGGAGGCAGCAGAATCCCACAACGCGGCCATCGCGCGTTGCAGCAGTTCGACTGTCTCGTTCATGACCACTATTCTAAACGAACATGGGGTCAATATCGATGACGTTTGTCATCGAATCCCCAACGTCTTTAGTGACGGTGTCATGGATGGCTGCGGGTGCCCTTCGTCGTGGCTCGGTGCTCGTTCCTCGCACACGCCACGCTCAGGGACCGGCTGCGGGGCCCCTTCGTCGTGGCTGGCTCCCTTCGATCAGTTCGCTCGTTCCTCGCGAACACTCAGGACAAGCGCACGCTCGCACGGGGCACGCTCAGGGACCGGCTGCGGGGGTCCTTCGTCGTGGCTTGGTGCTTCCTTCGATTGATTCGCTCGTTCCTCGCGAACACTCAGGACAAGCGCACCCTCGCACACGGGCCACGCTCAGGGAACGACGCAGAACTCAGTCGCCGACCAAACCTGCGGTCTCGTCCGGTTGATGCACGCCGAAGACGTTGCCCTCGGTGTCGATGAAGTACCCCTGCCACGCCATCTGCGGCAGCGCGTACTTCGGCATGGCCACGGTCCCGCCGGCGACACCGATCCTGTCCGCTACGTCATCGAAGTCCTCCACCTCAACGGTGATGACGGCGCCCGCGACCGCTCCGCCGGGAGCCGGGTTGTCACCCTGCCGCTGCATCACGGCGCCGTTGATCCCGGGGGTGCCCTCCTCACCCGTGACGATGCCCATGTACGGCATGCCGGCGAACTCGCTCCAGTCCTGGAAGGTCCAGCCGAAGGCCGCCCTGTAGAACTCGACGGCCCGAGCGACGTCGGCGGCGTGGATCTCGAAGTGCGTGACCCTGTTCATGGGTTCTCCTCACGATAGGCGACGGCGATTCGCCGAGAGCGCCATTCTGCGGCGCAGTCGCGTGGTGGTGTGAGACTTTCCCGAATCCGGCACGGGGGGCCGCCGGGCAGGGACGCCGTCGGGTCTCCCGTTGCCGACTTGACGACGGTCAAGGCCCGTTGGAGCACGCCGGCCTACATTCGGCATCAACCGAACGAAAGGACAGCCCACATGAACAGTCAGGCCCTCGCCAGGTCCGTCGAACTCGCCCCTGTCATCGAACGTGTGCACGGCGAGCGCCACCCCGAGCTGACACGTGTCCGGCAGATCACCGAGCAGTTGGCCGCCTCCGCCCCGGGCACCGACGTCGGGCCGCTCTTCGCGGAACTGCGCGTCGTCACCGGCGACTACGCGATTCCGGATGACGTGTGCGAGACGTTCGTCGCGGTGTACGAATCGCTGGCCCGGGCCGAAGATGAGCTGGGCGTCCACGCCTGACCACCGGCCACGCCGCATCGAACCACGGGCTGCACACCCGGCTCAGCCCAGCGGAACGCGCACATCCTGACTCTCGTCGTAGCGGGCCCGGTGCTCCAACACCTCGTCGACGTTCCTCTCGGCCCACTGCCGAAGCGCCGCCAGCGGCTCCACCGTCGAGGCCCCCATTTCAGTGAGCTGGTAGTCCACCCGCGGCGGCACACTGGCCGTGACTTCCCGGCGGAGGAGCCCGTCACGCTCCATGGAGCGCAGCGTCTCCGTCAGCACCTTCGGCGAGATCCCTTGGACGCGGGCACGGATGTCCGTGAAACGCACGCGCTCGCCCTGGGCCAGGACCGCGACGATCATGGGCGTCCACCGGTCCGTGAGGTGGCGCAGCACCGTGCGCGACAGGCAGTTGACGTTGAGGACGTCCGCCGCCAACGGTTGGCTCTGAGCCATGACCCACTCCCCTCTCGGATGACCCCCACGGTTACGTTGAGGTAATCAGTTACCAAAACATACTATTGGGGTAGCCAACAGGACGACAACACATCAGAGGAGAACGCATGAAGATCTCAGTCATCGGCGCAGCAGGCATGATCGGGTCGCAGATCGTGGCAGAGGCCACCTCTCGTGGGCTCGAGGTGCAGGCGTACACCCGAAGCGGGAACGGCGTCGGCGAGCTGCCGAGCCAAGCCCTCGACATCAGCGACACTGCGGCCGTGGCCAAGGTGGTCAACGACAGCGACGCCACGGTCATCTCCGTTGCCGGACGCGATGACTACGCTGCGGTGGTGGCGGCCCACAAGGCGCTCATCGAGGCCAAGCCCGCTGGGCGCATGGTCGTCATCGGCGGCGCCGGCTCCCTGCAGGTGGGCGAGGGGCGACTGCTCGAGACCCCCGGGTTCCCCGCGGAGTACCTCCCCGAGTCGACCGCCTTCTCCACCGTGCTCGACCTCTACCGCGCTGCCGACGGCATCGACTGGACGCTGGTCGCTCCGTCACCCGTGATCGCCCCCGGCAAGCGCACCGGGTACGTGACCGCCCTCGACACCCCGGCGGGCGGTTTCGTGTCGACCCAGGACTTCGCCGAGGCCATCGTCGACGAACTGCAGAACCCCGCCCACAAGGGCCGGCGGTTCACCGTCGCCTCGGCCGACGAAGCAGTCGCCCAGAGCTGACCCGTCGCAGGTGCGGACACTGCACGTGGACCGCACCCGCTCGGTGACTGCAGCCCGCCGGGTGCGGCTGTCGAGGGGGCGCTACCAGAGACGCCTCGACGCGGCGCGCAGCGAGGCGTACAGCGCGTCGACCGCACCAGCCATGGCTGCCGAGCCGACGTCCTGGAAGGACCCGGTTCCCCCGGAGTAGAGGGCCAGGGCCTCTCGGGCCCTCCTCCGCAGGGCATCGGCACCCGCTACGTCCGCGAACAATCCCTCAAGCCAGTCCGCCGTCGACGCGCGCCGCGAATCTCCGTCCACCGCGCAGGCATCGCGCAACTGCTCGATGGCCCGACGGACGCCGTCGAGTCTTGATTGCCAGGTCGGCAGCCACCATCGAGGCCACGCCCTGCCGTTCCGTGCGCGATCGGCCCTCCGGCGGACCGAGTCACGATAGTCCTCGAGCGCCGCATCGACGACCGACGGCGGCAGGGCCAGCGGCGCCCGGCTCAGCAGGCATTGCGCAAGCATTCCCCTGATTGCTCCGGGCATGGACCGCATCCCAGCGCCTTCCGCCACGGAGCGTCGGACCTCGCGACCCCGCTCCGTGAGGAGCATCCTCCCGGGCGCGTCGACCTCAGCAAAGCCCGAACCGACCAAGATGGATGCGGCCGTCTCGATCTGTTCCCGTGAAGGAATGTCCGCCTGCAGCATGTCCCACCCGGACAGCATCGCGCGGACCGACGAGGCGCCGCCTCCACGATGCAGCAGGGTCATGAGGGTCGCGGCGTCATCCAAGTCTCTGCGGTCCATCCCGCTCAGGCTAGCGTGCCCCGAGTCCCTCCTCGGCCTCTTGCCCCGCTCTGCACAACGACGCTCGCGTCTCCTGTCATGCGGTCCGCAGCAGCGGGACTGCTACAACACCATTTCACAGCAGCCGGATGCTGCTCTAGCGGTGGACGCGGGCGGCTCGGAGTACGCGCACGAGCAGCACCGCACCGATGACGACGGTGATGAGGCCCAGCCCGCCGAGGCCCGGGGAGTCGTCGGCTTGGCCCGCCATGACGACGAAGCCGCCGAAACAGACCAGGTAGATGCCTGCGGCGACGGAGAGGATCAGCCATGCGCGACTCATCCGAGAACCTCCCACAAGTTATCCACAGCCCCTCGAACGGGGCGTCGAGTGCACGGTCGGTCCTTCGAGGATAGACCCATGAGCTTTGAAGATCTCCCCCGGGAATGGCACGGACTCTCCCTCTCGGACCCGGGCCTCGCAGTCAACGTCGTCGACCTCTTCCTCAAGAACTCCGATCGGCGGCGCAACTCCGCCCTGCTCCTGATCTGCGACGAGGAGGGCCGCGCCATGCAGCCGGTCGTGATCAACGACATCGACTGGTACATGATCGCCGACGAGCGTGGCGGCCTGTTTCACATCTTCGACCACCTCCACGTCCCGGGCCTCGTGGTGGCGGTCTCAGCGGAGAGGGCCATCGAGCCCGAGGTCGCCGACCGGTGGCTCCACACGTCCAGGGCCGAGCTGGCGAAGCGCGACATCGAACTGGTCGGCTTCTTCAGCGCAGATCGCCTGGAGGTGTGGGAACACCGGCCGGCGGCGGCCTAGGTGCTCGCCGGGGTCAGGCGAGTGTGGCGTCGAGGGTGATCTCGACGGCCTTGAGCGCCTGGCTGACAGGGCAGTTCTCCTTGGCACCGTTGGCGATGCGCTGGAACGTCTCCTCGTCGAGGCCCTCGGCGGTCACGTTGGTGGTGAGGTGGATGCCGGTGATGCCGGTGCCGGCCACGAACGTGACGTCGGCGCTGGTGCGCACCTCGGTGGGGGGCGTGCCGTTCTTCTTCAGTTCGTTGGAAAAGGCCATCGAGAAGCACGTGGCGTGCGCCGCGGCGAGGAACTCCTCGGGCGTCGTGGTGGTGTCAGAGCCCTCGGCACGGGCATTCCATTCGACGGGGAAGGATCCGGAACCGGAACTGTCGAGGGTGGTGGTTCCCTTGCCGGTGAACAGGTCACCGTTCCATACGGTGCTGGCCTTGCTGACGACGGGGTTGGGCATGATCGCTCCTCAGGGTGATCGGGTGGCCGGATGGCCTGGGTCTGCTGCCACGCTACCCGGTCGGGCCGGTCACTGGGCCGACGGACAGAACGCGTCGTGTCGACGCGGCGATGACATGGGCCAAGCGGTCAGTTGATGATCTCGGCGTTCGACTCGCGCATCGCCGTCAACCTGTCGCGCCACAGTTCCAGCTCAGCTGGCTCCAGGCGGGCCCAGCCCGTGACCTCCTCGACGACCCGTAGAGGAGCCGACGTCCGGTAGGACAACGTCGGGTTGCCCGGGAACTTCTTGTCGGTGACGTTGGGGTCGTCCTCGAACGGCCCGGTCGGCTCCACGAGGTACACGTGCGGTTCCGCGTCGTCGGGCCCGAGCAGCGCTGCGATCTCCGCAGCCAGGCCCCCGCCGTCGACGCGCGCCGTGAAGTAGACGTGGTTCATGATCACGTCAGAGCGGTAGTTGGAACGGCGGCCCGCCGTGATCAGGTCGCCGGGCGCGAGCACGGCGCGGGTGCCGTGGTAGTAGCGGCCCGCTTGCGCCCCGTCCGAGATGTCCATGACGTGAGTCTCGCACGGACACCCCGCGATCACCGAGTGAACGCCACGCGGGTCGTCATATTGACAATCATTCTCATTTGTGGGGAGATTGAGCCATGCCGCCCGGACGCATCCGACCGCATCAGAGGCGCGCTGCGCTCGCCACTGCCAACCAGCCCGAAGGAGAACCCCGCCCGTGACACAAGCAACCACCACCACCGAGCCAGAGGCCGACGACCGGGTCCCCGTGACGGTGCTGACGGGCTTCCTCGGATCAGGGAAGACCACCCTGCTCAACCGCGTGTTGACGGAGCACCACGGGCTGCGGATCGCCGTGATCGAGAACGAATTCGGGGAGATCGGCATCGACGACGGCCTCGTGCTGAACGCCGAGGAAGAGATCTTCGAGATGAACAACGGCTGCATCTGCTGCACCGTGCGCGGCGACCTCATCCGCATCCTCGGGGCGCTCATGCGGCGGCGTGAGAAGTTCGACCACATCCTGATCGAAACCACCGGGCTCGCAGACCCCGCCCCGGTGGCCCAGACCTTCTTCATGGACGACGAGATCGCAGGCCAGCTCCGACTCGACGCCATCGTCACGCTCGTGGACGCCGCCCACGTGCGCCAGCACCTCGACGAGGTCAAGCCCGACGGCGTCGAGAACGAGGCCGTCGAGCAGATCGCGTTCGCCGACCGCATCGTGTTGAACAAGATCGACCTCGTGGACGAGGACACCATCGCTGATGTGATCTCCCGGATCCGCGCCATCAACACGCCCGCCGAGATCATCCCCGCACGCCATGCGCAGATCGACCTCGCCCGCGTGCTGGACGTCCACGCCTTCGACCTGGACCGGGTCCTCGACACCGACCCGTCGTTCCTCTCCGAGACCGACCACCAGCACGACAGCACCGTCACCTCGGTGGGCATCGACCTGGAAGGCGAGCTGGACCAGGAGCGGCTCAGCGCGTGGCTCGGTGAACTGCTTAGGCAGAGGGGCGGCGACATCTTCCGCTCCAAGGGCATCCTGGCCATCGAGGGCGCCGCGCAGCAGTACGTCTTCCAAGGCGTGCACATGCTGTTCGTCAGGGAACTGGGGCGCGGATGGCAGCCCGGTGAGCCCCGCCGCAACAGGCTGGTGTTCATCGGCCGCAACCTCGACCGCGTCGAGCTGAAGCAGGGCTTCGCCGCATGCCTCACCACCGCAGGGGTGGCCGCATGACGCAATCAGTGGCGCTGGGGTCAGGAATCTGGAGCACCACCATCGATGACACGCCCGTATCCCTGAGCGTCAGGGGCAGCACCGCCGTCGTCGGAGGCGCGGATGGGCATGCCTGGTTCGTCGACCTGTCTTCCGGTTCTGTGACCGACAGGATCGACGTCGGCGACGGCCTCCTCACCGTCTCGCTGTCGCCGTCGGGTGAGCACCTCGTCACCACGAGCATGGCCGGCTACGCGCTGTGGTCGTGCGCCGACCAACGCCTCCTGCTGGAGGCTGGGGGTGGCTGGTCGGTGCGCGCCGCGTGGGCTTCTGAGGAACGGTTCGCGGTGGCGTCCGGGCGCCGCGCGCTGGTGCACTCGGCGGATGGCGAACTGCTCTGGGAGACCGAACCGGCAGCCAGCACCGTCACCGATGTCGCCTGGATGCGCGCCGGACGCCGACTGGTGGTGGCCGCCTACGGCGAGGTGAGCGCCCACGAGCGCCACCAGTCTCGGCCGGTGAAGGTCTACCCCTACATCGGTTCCCATCTGGCGCTGGCCATCTCCCCCACCGGGCAGTGGATCTGCAGCGGCAATCAGGACGCCTCCATCCACATCTGGCGAGCCCGGGACGCGAGCGAGCTGACCATGTCGGGCTATCCCGACAAGGTCACACAGTTGGTCTTTGACGAGTCGGGCCGGTGGCTGGCCGCTGACGGCGCCCCCGACATCACCATCTGGGACTTCTCGGGCAAGGGGCCTGAGGGGAGGATGCCACTGTCGCTGCGCGCCCATGATCGGATAACTGCGATGGCGTGGCGGCCGGGCTCGGCGGAGCACCTGGCCAGCGGCGGCGACGACGGCACGGTGGCACTGTGGAATGCCACGGCCGGCACCCCGCAACAGGCAGTGGGGCCCGCGCGCACCATGCAGATGGACGCCGAGATCGCCGCCGTCGCGTGGGCTGGGCCGGAGCGGTTGGTGGCGGTGGATCGCAGCGGTGAGATGCGCGTCTTCGACGTCCTGGATCTGGGCAGCCTCTGAGGATCGGCGGGTCGGGCGGAGCCCGCCGGGTGGCGGGGGCGCGGCTACGCTCCTGTACATGGCCGCCTCCGCCTCTCCGCTCTCCCCCACCCTGCACGCGACGCTCGAGGCATTCGTGGCCAGCCGCCCACCGGGGGCCGATGAGGACGTGCATATGCTGCCCCAGACCGTCGACCACGTCATCGAACGGTGCACGGCCCCGGACGCGCTGGTCCTGGACCCCTTCGCAGGCTTCGGCACCACCATCGAGCGGGCGGTGGCGCTGGGGCGACGGGCGGTGGGCGTCGAACTCCTGCCCGAACGCGTGGCCCACATCTCGGCGCGGGTGCCAACGGCCCACATCGTCGAAGGTGATGCGCGTGAGCTGCTGTGCCTGGTGACGGATGCCGCGCCGCCCGGCAGCGTCGACCTGGTGTTGACCTCGCCGCCCTACATGACAGAGACGCACCACGACGCCGACCCGCTCACCGCCTATGAGAAGGACGGCGGCGACTACGCCCGCTACCTCGCGGAACTGGGGCTGGTGGCTGCGCAGTGCGCGCGTCTCCTCAGGCCCGGCGGTTTCGCGGTGTGGAACGTGGCGGACATCCACCACATGGGCCACACGACGCGGCTGATCTCCGACTGCGCCAAGGCCGTGCGCCGCCACCTTGCCGCCGTCGGCGTCACGACCCTGGTGTGGGACCAGCTGCCGCATGACCTGGTGGCCGACGCGCTCCTGGTCTTCCAGCGGAAGGTGTGACCGGTCAGGGTTGGTTGCCAGGCCCCCCGGAAACCCAAGAATTCGCACTTGCCCCGCTCGAGCAACTCAGCGCCGCCGGCATCCGTGGCGAAACCCGACACTTCGGCCGGCTCGCCGCGGCGGTCGCGGACTCCGCCCTTACCGCTGCGCTGGTGGCGCACATCCGCGCCGGCGTCGCGCCTCAGGACCGCCGTGCATGGCTCATCCTTGATTCCTACCACTCAGCGGTCGGGGCCCCAGCTCGCGATCGTAAGCCTCTCGGCAGGCCACGCCAGCGCTCGTAGGCAGGGGGAGCCGTCCCCCCAACAACTCCCGATGAGGGCTTCAGTGAGTTCCTGGTGGGCGAGGATCTCAATCGAATGCGTCACGCGTCGACCTTCCATGGATCCACCAGTTCTACACCGGTGTACTGGAAGTCCTTCACACTGCGGGTAGCGCAGGTTGCGCCGTGCGTCAGGCAGATCGCGGCGATCTGCGCGTCGGCGGTACTGATCGGCGCTCCCGCACTCCCTCGAGCCACGAGCACGTCGGCGTAGCGGTCGGCCGCCACGTCATCGAACGGCAGCACAGCGCGGCCGCCCCGGTACGGTGCGAGCGCCGCGTCGATGCGCCTGGTCAGCTCATCTCTGCGCCGACCAGCTGGCAGCCGTCGCACGCCCGCCAACAGCTCCGCGAGCGTGACGGACGTAATCGCGACGTCACCCTCCAGGGACTCGAGCCAGTCCACCACGCGCGGCTCAGGCATCGGTCGAAATATCTCCGAGACCACGTTCGTGTCGAGAACGATCACTCGAAGTCCACCGCCCGCGCGACGTCATCGCGTACAGGGACCGGCAGATCTTCGACTCCACCGACATCCTGCGCGGCAGCCAGCAGGGCGATTCCTATGTGCGGCCTGCGTACAGCCTTGGTAAGGATGTCGCGAACCTCGGCTTCCATGGACCGACCGTGCTCCTTCGCCTGCGCGGCGAGTTGCTGCTTCACGGTGTCGTCGAGTCCGCGAACGATGATGGATGACATCGGCAACCACCTCCTCTGATATCAACCATGATATCGGCGCGTGTCGCAACCATGCCAGATGCGAGGACCCTCCAATGGGACGCTGCCCGGTCCCTCCTGACGCGGCAACAGGGGCGATGCTCGAATCAACGATCAAGAGCGCTGATCACACGTTGAAGCGGAACTCGACCGGGTTCCGGCAGCGCAGCGCCCGACGCTCGAGCCGTAGCTCGTTCGGCCGGGGGTCATTCCAGCTCCAATTCCACCTGCCCGACGACATGGGTCGCAACTTCTGGCCATGATCCTGCGAGACGGCCTCTGCCCAGTACGCAGCGGCAGATCGGATCAGCGGATCTCTTCGACCACGCTCGTACCCGTCTCAGGTCGGGATTCCCACGCCCACGATTCCTTGAAACGGACGCGACCATCCGAGAGCACCTGGATCACGCTGTCGCAGACACCGCTCGCGGTGGCACCGTCAGTCGCGAGGTGCACATACCGGAAGGAGAGCCGGTCGCCGTCACGGGTGCCCACGAGATACCCGCGCACGATCTCCCCACCGTCGTATTCTGCCCAGACGACACCGCCATCCTCGTGATAGCGGAACTGCGTGGCCGAACTGACCTGACCGGTGTCCGCGTTGCTGACACCGGCGAAGACCCGGCCCTCCAGCGAGACGGACGCCGACGTGGAAACGGGATCGAACGAAGCAGCCATCTCGGCAGAATAGCCGTCGCTGGCTACCGAACTGGGAGGGGGCCACTGAAGTCATGCACCTATCGCACGACTTGTACAAGTAGTACGCAATGCTCGGGCATGCCTTGGAGGGCCTCAGAGGTCTCCCCAGAGGAGAACCGGAACGCGACTACACGTTGAAGCGGAACTCCACCACGTCACCGTCAGCCATGATGTAGTCCTTGCCCTCAAGGCGCACCTTGCCGGCGGCCTTGGCTGCATTCATCGAGCCGGCGGCCATCAGGTCGCCGAAGCTGACCACCTCGGCCTTGATGAAGCCCTTCTGGAAGTCGGTGTGGATCACTCCAGCCGCCTCGGGCGCCGTGGCGCCCTTCTTGATGGTCCACCCGCGGGCCTCCTTGGGGCCGGCGGTCAGGTAGCTCTGCAGGCCCAGCGTGTCGTACCCGACGCGGGCCAGCACGTCGAGGCCGGGCTCCTCCACGCCCATCTCGGCGAGGAACTCGCGGGCCTCGTCCTCCTCCATCTCGACCAGTTCGGACTCGAACTTGGCGTCGAGGAAGATCGCCTCCGACGGCGCCACGAGGGCCCGCATCCTCTCCTTGAGCTCCTCGTCGCCCAGCTCGTCCTGGTCGCAGTTGAACACGTAGAGGTACGGCTTGGCCGTGAGCAGGTGAAGCTCCTGAAGCTCCTCGGTGTCGAGCCCGGCGGCGCGCACACCCTTGCCCGACTCGAGCGCATCCTTGGCGGCCTTGAACGCCTCGAGCTTCGGCTGCGTCTCCTTCTTGATCCGCGCCTCCTTCTCGACGCGCGGCAGCGCCTTCTCGACCGTGGCGAGGTCTGCGAGGATCAGTTCGGTGGTGATGGTGTCGATGTCGGAGGCCGGGTCCACCTTGCCGTCGACATGCGTGACGTCCACGTCGTCGAACACGCGGGTGACCTGGCAGATGGCGTCGGCCTCACGGATGTTGGCGAGGAACGCGTTGCCCATGCCCTCGCCCTGCGAGGCGCCCTTCACGATGCCGGCGATGTCGACGAAGCTGACGACGGCGGGCACGATCCGCTCGGAGCCGAACACCTTCGCGAGATCCGCGAGACGCGGGTCCGGCACGCCGACCACGCCGACGTTGGGCTCGATCGTCGCGAACGGGTAGTTCGCCGCGAGCACCTCCGCCCGAGTCAGTGCGTTGAACAGGGTCGACTTGCCGGCGTTGGGGAGGCCGACGATTCCAATGGTGAGTGCCACGTCGGGAGAGCTTACCGCCCAGCGCTGGACCGGCCGAATGGCGCGCACCCGCCCGGCCCGCCGTCGGACCCCCTCCCGAGTGCAAGCTGAGTGAAGTTGTGCACCAGCATCGCTGCACAACTTCACTATGCCCGCCCAAGGCCCCGAGCCTCGGCCCAGCAGAGTTGAGTTGTGCACCAGCATCCCTGCACAACTTCACTATGCCCGCCCAGGGCCCCGAGCCTCGGCCCAGCAGAGTTGAGTTGTGCACCAGCATCCCTGCACAACTTCACTTTGCCCCGCACCCCGACACGCGCCTAACCCGGCGCGGACCGACGACGGCGGGAGCCCGGAACCGCAGAACCCCCACCCATCCCGCATTTTGGGCACATTTGCTTAGCTTTAATACTCATGGTTAGGCTTGCCTAAGTCGCGACAATCGATACCTACCGAAAGACCCAGATGAAGCACACGCTGCGCATCCTGGCCGCCACCGCGGCCGCTGCTGCCCTCGCCCTCACCGCCTGCGGGACCCCCGAACCGCAGTCCGGCGCCGCTGGCGAGAGCACCGCCGCCGCCGGCCAGGCCATCTCCGTCGAACACACCCAGGGCACGCTCGAACTCGACGCCCCCGCCACCAAGATCGTCGTCCTCGACTTCGGCGCGCTCGACACCCTCGACGCGCTCGGCGTCGGCGAGTCGGTCATCGGCATCCCGAAGGGCGGCGTCATCCCCGCCCCCGTCGAGGCCTACGGCGCTGACTCCACCACCGACATCGGCACCCTGCAGGAGCCCAACTTCGAGGTCATCGCCGGCCTGGAGCCCGACCTCATCGTCGCCGGCTTCCGCTCCGCCAAGCACGTTCCCGAACTGAACAAGATCGCCCCCACGGTCGACATCACCTACGACTACTCGAAGAGCTTCTACGACGGCGTCGCCTACGCCACCGAGATCCTCGCCGCCGCCACCGGCACGCAGGACAAGGCCGACGCCGAACTCAAGGAACTCTCCGACGCCATCGAGGCCGCCAAGGACAAGGTGCCCGCAGGCAAGAACGCCATGGTGCTCATGACCTCCGGCGGCAAGGTCTCGGCGCACGGCACGCAGTCGCGCTACAACGCGCTGTTCAACGACCTGGGCATCGAGCCCACCATCTCCGACGTCGAGGCCGAGGCTCACGGCGACGCCATCTCCTTCGAGGCCATCCAGCAGGCGAACCCCGACATCATGTTCGTGGTGGACCGCGACTCCGCCATCGGCCAGGAGGGCGCCGCCGCCGAGCAGGTGCTCGACAACGAGTTGATCGCCCAGACCACGGCCTGGGCCAACGACGACGTCGTCTACCTCGACGGCCAGCGGTGGTACATCCTGATCCACGGCGTCAACAACGCCGTCGAGATGATCAACGGGGTGGCAGCCGAGCTGTGACCCTGACAGCCACCCGCACCCCGCGTCGGCCCGCCGTCCGCCCCCTCAACTGGGGGTGGGTCGGCGGGCTCGCCGCGCTGGTGGCGATGGCTGCGGTCTCGCTGTTCGTCGGTGTCGCAGACCTGTCCCCCTGGGACCTCGTCTCCGGCGAGATGACCGACCAGCAGTGGCTCAACCTCTACGCCTCCCGCATCCCCCGCACCGTCGCCGTGCTGCTGGCCGGCGCGGCCCTGGCGCTGTCCGGCCTGCTGATGCAACTGCTGGTGCGCAACCGCTTCGTGGAGCCCTCGACGGTGGGCACCTCCGAGTCTGCGGGCGTGGGCATCCTCATCGCGGTGATGGCCTTCCCCAGCGCCCCCCTGTGGCTGAAGATGGTCATCGCCGTCATCACCGCCCTGGCCGGCACGGCCCTGTTCGTGCGCCTCATCCGCAGCCTCCCGCCGCGCGCGCCCATCGTCGCCGTGCCGCTCGTGGGCATCATGCTGGCCGGCGTCATCTCCGCCGGCACCACGTTCGTCGCCTACCACTTCGACCTCCTCCAGAGCCTCGGCATCTGGATGCAGGGCGACTTCTCCGGCGTGCTGCGCGGCCGCTACGAGCTGCTGTGGCTGCTGGCCGCCGTCGGCGTGATCCTCTGGGTGTTCGCGGACCGCTTCACCGTCGCCTCGCTCGGCGAGGAGCAGGCGACGTCGCTCGGCCTCTCCTACAGGGCCACCCTCAACCTCGGCCTCGCACTCGTGGCCGTCGCCTCCGCGGTGACGCTCGTGGTGGTGGGCTCCATCGGCTTCGTCGGCCTCATCATCCCCAACCTGATCGCGATGTGGCGCGGCGACAACCTCCGCCGCAACATCGCCTGGACCGCGCTCGCCGGCGCCGGCTTCGTGCTGGTCTGCGACCTGCTGGCCCGCACCGTCAACTTCCCCTACGAGATCCCGGTGGGCACCATCTCCGGGGCGCTGGGCGGCACCACGTTCCTCGCGCTCCTGCTCACCGGCAAGCTGAGGACGGCCCGATGACCACCGTCGCCTTCCACCCGGAACACACCCGGACCCGACGCAGCCTCACCCCCGCCGCCCGGCTCTGGGTGGCCCTGGGCGTGTGCCTGCTGGCCGTCGTCGCGTTCATGACCATCAACGCCAGCGGCAGCCTCGACTTCGTCCTGCCCTTCCGCGGCCGCAAGGTGGCCGCCATGGTGCTCGTCGGCTGGGCGACCGGGGTGGCGACGGTTGCGTTCCAGACGGTCACCAACAACCGGCTGTTGACGCCGTCGATCCTCGGCCTCGACGCCCTCTACGCCTTCATCCAGACCGCCCTCATCTTCCTGCTCGGCGTCAGCTTCGTCTCCACGATCGGCCCCTACGCCATGTTCGGCATCATCGTGGCGCTCATGCTGGCCTCCGCCATGATGCTCACCGGCCTGCTCTTCGGCCGCAAGGGCCGGTCCGTGTACCTCGTGGTGCTCGCCGGCCTGGTGCTGGGCTCCATCCTGCGGTCGTTCTCGTCGCTGATCAGCCGCGTGCTGGACCCCACCAGCTACCTCGTGCTGCAGGGCAACCTCTTCGCCTCGTTCAACGCCGTCAACCCGGAGCTGATCGGCGTCGGCGCCGTCATCGTCGCGGGCGCAAGCTGGTGGCTGTGGCGCCAGCGCAACGCGCTCGACGTGCTCACGCTCGGACGCGAGGCCGCCGTCTCGCTGGGGGTCCCCTACCAGCGCACGGTGCGCGCCGTGCTGCTGGTGGCCACGCTGCTCGTGTGCGTCTCGACGGCGCTCGTGGGCCCCATCACGTTCCTCGGCCTCATCGTGGCGGCGGTGGCCTACCAGGTTGCCGGCACCGGCAAGCATGCCTTCACCATGCCGATGGCAGGACTGCTCGGCGTCGGCGTCATCGTGGCCGGCCAGGCCATCCTCGAGCAGGTGTTCGGGCTGGGCACCGTGCTGTCCGTCATCATCGAATTCGCCGGTGGCATCGCGTTCATCTGGCTCGTCATCAGGAAGGTCGCCCGCTCATGATCGAGGTCAAGGACGTCACCAAGCGCTACGGCAAGTCCGTCGTCGTCGACGACGTCACGGTGTCGCTGCCCACCGGCGGCGTCACCGCGATCGTGGGCGCCAACGGCGCCGGCAAGTCGACGCTGCTGTCGATGGTGGCCCGCCTCCTGGGCGCCGACGAGGGCGCGATCACCGTCGGCGACCTCGACGTGGCCAAGGCCGACTCCCGCGAGCTGGCGAAGCGTCTGGCCATCCTGCGGCAGAACAACGACGTGCAGTCGCGGCTCACCGTCACCGACCTGGTGGGCTTCGGCCGCTACCCGCACAGCGGCGGGCGCCACACGAAGGAGGACCGGGAGGCCATCGACCGCGCCATCGGGTGGATGGGCCTGGACGACCTGCGCGACCGCTTCCTCGACGAGATGAGCGGCGGCCAGCGGCAGCGTGCCTTCGTCGCCATGGTGCTCGCGCAGGACACGGAGTACGTGCTGCTCGACGAGCCCCTCAACAACCTCGACGTCTCCCACGCCCACGGCATGCTGCAGACGCTGCGCCGCGCCGCCGACGAGCTGGGCAAGACCGTCGTGATCGTGGTGCATGACATCAACTACGCCAGCTGCTGGGCCGACCAGATCGTCGCCATGAAGCACGGCCGCATCCACTCCGTCGGCACTCCGAACGAGATCGTGCGTCCCGGCCTGCTGCGTGAGGTGTTCGACCTCGACATCGAGGTGGCCGAGTTCCGCGGCCGCCCCATCGCGCACTTCTACCTGCCGGTGCCCACCTGCAACAACTGCCACCGCTCCCAGCGCGACGGCTGCTGCATGGACGGCACGGTCAACGCGCCGGTGCCGCTGACGCTGAGCCAACAGTCGGCCTGAGCCCCGCCGGCCGGGGAGGCGTCAGGCCGCTGACGAGTAGTACGCCTCCAACGCCCTCGCCAGGAACCACGCGTCCTGCACGCCGCACAGCTCCCGGGCCGAGTGCATGCTCAGCAGCCCGATGCCGACGTCGACGGTGGTGATGCCCAGCCGGGTTGCCGTGATGGGGCCGATCGTGGAGCCGCACGGGATCGAGTTGTTCGACACGAACGGCTGCGTGGGCACCCCCGCCTGCTCGCACGCGGCCAGCCAGATGGCCGCACCCCGCGCGTCGGTGGCATAGCGCTGGTTGGCGTTGATCTTCAGCAGCGGCCCGCCGTTGGGCTGCGGGTGGTTCTTGGGGTCGTGGTGCCCCACGTAGTTGGGGTGCACCAGGTGGCCGGAGTCCGCGGAGATGCAGCTGGACCGCGCCAACAGTGCGCGGGTGGCGTCGAGGCCGAGCCCGTATCCGGCGGCGATGCGCTCCAGCACGTCCTGCAGGATGGGCCCACCGGCGCCCGTGGTGGTGTCTGACCCCACCTCCTCGTGGTCGAACGCGACCAGCACGGCGACGTCGGTGCCGACCTTCGTCGACTCCAGCGCCGTGAGGCCGGCGTGCGTCGACGACAGGTTGTCGAGCCGGCCCGACGCGAAGAACTCCTCCTCGGCGCCGATGACGGCCGGGCGCTGCGTGTCGAACAGGTACAGGTCGTGGAAGGCGATGTCGGCGGCCGGGATGCCGGCCAGCTCCGCGAGGTGCTCCATCACGGGGCGCTTCAGGTCGACGGCGACCACCGGCTGCATGTGCTGCTGCTTGTCGAGCTTCAGCGCGTCGTTGGCGCCGCGGTCGAGGTGGATGGCCAGCTGCGGGATGCGGGCGATGGGCCCGCTCCTGACCAGGTGGCTCTCACCGCTGCGGGTGACGATGCGGCCCGCGATGCCCAGGTCACGGTCGAGCCATGAGTTCAGCAACGGCCCGCCGTAGACCTCGACGCCCACCTGCGTCCAGCCTCCGCTGCGGATCGGGTCTCCCGGCTTCACCTTGAACGACGGCGAATCCGTGTGGGTGCCGACGATGCGGAAGCCCGCGTCCTCCGCCAGTTCCTCCGGCGCGACCCAGGCGACCACGGCGCCGTCGCGCTGGATGAACCGCTTGCCCGTGACGCCGCGGAAGGGGCGGCGCGGATCCAGCTCCTCGAAGCCCACCGCCCGGAGCCGCTGCGCCATGGTGGCTGCGGCGTGGTAGCTGGTGGGCGAGGCCGTCACGAAGCCGGCGAGGTCTGCGATGTGGTCTGGGGCGGTGCTGAGCATGGCCTCCAAGATAGCCCCGCCTCAGCCGACGTCGGTGGCCCGGGGCAGCTGACGCACGGGCGGGTCGAGCAGCGACGGCTCCGACGACAGCAGGCCGCGCTCACGCTCGCGCATCTCCTCGTAGTCGAGCATCTCCGTCACCGTCACCTGCCGGGGCGTGTCGTCGACGCCACTGAGCTGGGCCAGCTCCTCCGACGAGACCTCGTAGTCGCGAAAGCGGCGGGCCGAGACCATAACGCGGCTCTCCAGCGCGCCGACCGCCTTGTTGTAGTTCGTCACGGCAGTGCCGAGCGAGCGGCCGAGCCGCTCGAAGTGGCCGCCGAGGGTGGCCAGCCGCTCGTAGAGCTCGCGACCCAACTTGGAGATCTCGCCGGCCGTCTCCGCCAGCGCGACCTGCTTCCAGCCGTTGGCCACGATCTGCAGCTGCGGGATGAGCAGCCCGGGCGAGGCCAGCACCACGTGCTTGCGGGTGGCGTAGTCGTGCAGGTCTGGCATGTGTTCCATGGCGAGGCGGTAGAACTCGTCCGACGGCAGGTACAGCACGACGAACTCCGGCGAGCCCAGGTCGAGCTGCCAGTAGTTCTTGCCCGCCAACTGGTCGATGTGGGTCTTGACGTGCCTGGCGAACGTGGCGAAGTGCCCGCGCTGCGCCTCCGCGTCCTCCGTGTTGTAGGCCTCGAGGACCGCCGACAGCGGCACCTTGGCGTCGACGAAGATCACCTTGCCGGCAGGCAGGTTGACGCGGAGGTCAGGGCGGAACAGGCCGTCGTCCGAGGTGTAGCTCTGCTGCGTGTCGAAGTCACAGCGCTCCGTCAGGCCCGAGATCTCGACGATGCGCTTGAGGCTGCGCTCACCCCACGCGCCGCGCACCTGCGGCGTGCGCAGCGCCTGGCTGAGGCTGGTGGTCTCACGCCGGATGGCCTCGCCCGAGACGCGCACCGTGTTGACCTGCTCCGAGAGTTCGGCAGCCATCCGCACGCGGTCCTTCTCCACCGCCTGCAGCTTCTCCTGCATCTGGCGCAGCCCGTCGGCCAGCGGCGCCACCAGCTGCTCGGTGGCCTTCATCCGCTGCTCGGCGACGGCGTCTGCGGCCCTGCCCTGCTTCTCGAGCGACTCCGACGAGAGCACCTTGAACTGGTTGAGCAGCACCTCACGGTCTGCAGCCTGCTCCTGGGCCTTCTGGACGGCCGCGTCGCGCTCCGCCTCCGCGGCTGCCACCATGGCCTGCACCTTCGCCGTCTCCCGCTGGGCCTCGGCCACCAGGCGCTGCGCGTCCGCCGCCACCGCGCGCATCTCGGACTTGTCCGCCAGGACCTGCGCGATCTCGGCCTTGGCCGTCGCCGCCTCCTCGCGGGCCCGGCTGGCGTCGGCGCGGGCCTGGGCCACGTCGTCGCGCGCCTGCAGCAACTGCCGCTGCTCCTGCTCACGCGCAGCGGCATCCGAGGCTGTCGACGTGGCGGTGCTGCGGCGGCCGAGGAGGTAGCCTCCGACGGCGCCCAGGACGAGGGCGAAGAGCCCGAAGAGGATGGCGAGTGCTTCCATGTCCCCCAGCTAATCAGCGGCCGCCGACAAAACCGGACTCCCACTCCGGGGCACCGGCAACCGGCGGCCGGGAGACGCCCGGCCACGGCAGTGACACAATGGGGCGGGTGAGCATCCTTGCCGATCTTGCCGAATCCATCCCCGACGCCGTCGAGCGGCTCGAGGGCATCGTCGCGCACACCCCCGTGCAGCTGAACCAGCGGCTGTCGGCCGCGACCGGTTCGGAGATCTGGCTCAAGCGCGAGGACCTCCAGCCGGTGCGCTCCTACAAGCTGCGCGGCGCCTACAACCTCATGAGCCAGCTCAACGAGGAGGAGAAGGCGGCCGGCGTGGTGTGCGCCTCGGCAGGCAACCACGGCCAGGGCGTCGCGTTCTCCGCCGCCGCGCTCGGCATCCACGCCACCGTCGTGGTACCCCACCCCACGCCGCGCCAGAAGCGCGACCGCATCCAGAAGATCGGCGGCAGGTACGTCGACCTCGTCCTGCACGGCGCCACCTACGACGAGGCCTCCGAGGAGTCCGTGCGCCTCGCTAGCCAGGGCATGGTGCTGGTGCCGGCCTTCAACGACCCGCGCACCGCCGCAGGCCAGGCCACGCTCATGGTGGAGGCGTTCGACCAGCTGGGCTTCGTGCCCGACGTCGTCGTCCTGCCCATCGGCGGCGGCGGCCTGGTGGCCGGTTGTGCCGCCTGGCTACGGGCCCTGCACCCGGAGGTGCGGATCATCGGCGTGGAGCCGGAGGGCGCGCCCTGCGTCGCCGCCGCCATCTCCGCGGGCCGGCCGGTGACGCTCAACACCATCGACACGTTCGTCGACGGCGCGGCCGTGCGCCGCGTCGGCGACTACACCTTCCAGGCCATCCGCGAAGCCCGCATCGAGCTGGCGCGCGTGCCCGAGGGCCAGATCTGCACCGAGATGCTGGACATGTACCAGACCGACGGCATCATCGCCGAGCCGGCGGGCGCCCTCGCCGCCGCCTCGCTGCCCACCGGCGGCGTGGGGCCGCGCGTGCAGATCCCTACCGGGTCGCGCGTCCTGGTACTGGTCAGCGGCGGCAACAACGACGTCTCGCGCTACGCCGACGTGGTGGAGCGCGCGCTGATCCACGAGGGCCGCAAGCGCTACTTCCTGGTGGAGTTCCCGCAGCAGCCGGGCGCGCTGCGCATGTTCCTCGACTCGGTGCTGGGCCCCGACGACGACATCACCTACTTCGAATACGTCAAGCGCACCAACAAGGAGACCGGCCCCGCCCTCGTGGGCGTGGAACTGGGCAACCCCGGCGACTACCGCTTCCTGCTGCAGCGCATCGACGAGTGCGGCATGAAGACCGAGGAGATCGCCTACGACTCCCCGTACTTCACCTTCCTCGTCTAGGCGAGCAGCACGCCCTGGCGTTCGAGGAGCGCCGCGTAGGCACCCGGCACCGCGGCGAGCTCCGACGGCGGCCCGGCCTGCACCACGCGCCCGTCCTCCAGCACCACCACGTGGTCGGCCTCCAGCGAGCTGGCCACCCGGTGCGTGATCTCCACGACGGTGGCCTCCGGCCGCGCCGCCCGCAGGCTGCGGGCCACCTCCCCGGCGAGTTCGCCGTCGAGGTTGGAGGTGTACTCGTCGAGCACGAACACCCGCGCCCGGGTGACCAGCGCCCGCGCCAGCGCCAGCCGCGCCCGCTGCCCGCCGGACCACCGCCCGGCGAGCTCGCCCACTGCGGTGTCGTAGCCGTGCGACAGCCCCTCGACGTGGTCGTGGATCCGCGCCTGGCGGCATGCCTCCCGCAGCTCATCGTCCGTGGCGTCCGGCCTTGCCAGCCTCAGGTTGGCGGCGACGGTGTCGTTGAACAGGAACGGGCGTTGCGACACGTGCGTGATCGCGGTGCGGAGCTCGGCGAGCCCCACGCCGCGCAGGTCGGCCCCGCCCACGGTGACCGCCCCGTCGTCGGGGTCGACGTAGCGCAGCGCCAGCTGGGCCAGCGTGCTCTTGCCCGCGCCGGACGTGCCCACCAGGCACGTGTGCAGCCCGGCCGGCGCCACCGCCGTGACGCCCTTCAGCGCCGCCTCGCGGCTGCCGCCGCCCTCGGCCGGGTAGGTGTACCCCACCTCATGCCAGGCGATGTCGAGTGGCCCGCCGGGCAGCGACTGCGGCTCGGCGGGGTCCGCCACCGCGGGCGGCGTGTGCGTCAGGGCGAACAGCCGACGCGCCGAGGCGAACGACGCGTCCAGGTCGACGAGGAAGTCCTCCACGCCCTTGGTGATGTCGAAGCTGCGCAGGGCGACGGCGACGGCGGCCGCCAGCAGCGTTGTGTCCACCTGGGCGCCCACGCCGACCACCACCATCGCCAGGAGCGTGGCGAAGCCGATCGCCATCGCCGCAGCACGGCGCACGACGGCGGTGCGGGCCGCTCGCGCCCCCACCTGTTCCAGCTCGGCCTCGATGGTGCCGGCGTCGGCCAGGCGCTGCTGCTGGAGGCCGTAGCCCGTGACCTCGACGAGGCCCTGCACCGAGTCCGTGACGCTGTGGGTCAGCCTGCCGCGCAGGGTGCCGGTGTAGTCGGCGGCGCGGCGCGCGAGCCGGGCCTCGAACATCGGCACGGCGACGAGCGTCGTGGCCAGCCCTGCGGCCGCGATCCCCGCCAGCGGCCACGACACCGTCGCGCCGATCACCGTCACGGCGACGGCGGGCGCCAGCACGGCCGTGACCGCCGGGGCGAACGTGTGCGCGAAGAAGACCTCGAGCCGGTCGACGTCCTTGGTGGCGCGCTCGAGGAGGTCGCCCGAACGGCTCCGGCTCATCACGGCCGGGGCCTGTGGCCAGAGTCGGGCGAACATCTCGCGCCGGAGCAGTTCCAGCGCCCGGAACGCCACCAGGTGGCCGAGGAACTGCTCCAGGTAGCGGCTGACGGCCTTGAGCAGGCTCAGCCCGATCATCGTCGACGCCAACGCCCAGAGGCTGGGCGCGTCGTCGCCGGCGAACCGGACGACCGCCGCCACGCCCACTCCGAACAGGGCCAGCCCCGCGAGCAGGTCGACCAGGCGGAAGACGGTGGAGGCGGCCAGCGGGGCGAGCACCGGCCGGGTGACGCCCAGCAGCCAGCGGCTCAGCGCGGCGCGGCCGGCGTCGAGGGTCGGCTCAGACATGGGTGTCCTCCTTCGTGAGGATCCCGCCGGCCATGGTCCACCGCGAGGTGGCGTGTTCGGCGGTCGACGGGCGGTGGGTGACCAGCACGATGGTGTGGTCGTCGGCCAGTTCGGCCAGGGCGCGCACGATCGCCTGCTCGGAGTGCAGGTCCACCTGCGACGTGGGCTCGTCGAGCAGGAGCAGCTTCCTGCCGGAGAGGAAGGCGCGCGCCAGCGCGAGTCGCTGGGCCTGCCCGCCGGACAGGGCGTGGCCCTTCTCCCCCACCTGGGTGTCGAGTCCGAGCGGCGTGCGGCGGACGAAGCCGGCCAGGTCGACGAGGTCGAGCGCGCGCCACAGGTCGTCGTCGGTGGCCTCGGGCCTGACCAGGCGGAGGTTGTCGGCCAGCGTGCCGGTGAACAGCCAGGTGGTCTGCGCCACGAGTGCGCTGGCCGCCCGCACCGAGTCCTGGGTCTCCGCGGTGAGGGTGACCCCGTCCACCACGACCCGGCCCGACAGCGGCACGAGGTCGCCCTTCAGTGCGCGCACCAGGGTCGACTTCCCGGAGCCGGACGGGCCCAGGACGGCGGCGAACCCACCCGCCGGGAGGTCGAGTGAGGCCCCGTGCACCACGGGCCGGCCACGGTAGCCGAGGTCCGCCCCGGCCACCTCCACGCCGTGGGAGCCCGTCGTCGCCGGGACGGGCTCGGCCCTCCGTCGCCCGGTCGACGGCGGCCCGGCGAGGAACCTGCGCATCGCGCGTTGCGACGCCTGGCCGCTCATGCCGATGTAGAAGAACGAGCCGATCATGTCGAGCGGCGCCAGGAGCAGGATGGCGCTCAACACCAGCGCCATCGCCTCGCCGACGGTGATGGCCCCACCCTCGAGCCGCCACGCCGCCAGGACGACCGAGGCCGTCACCGCGCCGAGGGAGAAGACCGCATCGGTGACGAACAACACCAACTGGTTGCGGGCCAGCAGGCGCATGGTGGCCTGCCGGTTCGCCTCCCCGACCTCGGCCAGGTCTGCCTCGACGCGAGGGGCGGCGCCCAGCACGGTGATGGTCTCCAGGCCCTGGATGGATTCGAGGTACCGGTTCGCCAGCTGGGCGCGGGCCCGCCGCGACGCGCCCGAGACCTTGCGGAACGCCTGGGTGAAGCCCCGCACCGTCAGCGGGATGACCGGCAGCGCCAGGGCGAGCAGCCCTGCCGACAGCGGGTCGACGAACACGGCCAGCACCACGAGCACTGCGAAGGGGCCGAGCGCGGTGCCGATCATCGGCCCCAGGAACGTCTGGCGGAACACCGTGACGCGCTCCACCGACTCGGTGAGCAGGCCGACGGTACTGCCCGCGCTGTCGTGGTCGCGTTCGTCCGGCGCCCCGTCCCACCACCGCCGCAGCAGCCGTTCCCGCAGCGGGCGCTCCTCGCGGCGGGCACCGGTCAGCGACAGGTACTGCCCGCCGACCGTGGCGGCGATCGCCACCAGCCCCAGCAGGGCGGCGGCGAGCACCAGCGGCAGGCGCACGCCGTCGTCGATCAGCCCGCCGACGGCGACGAACATGCCGGCGGTGGCCATGGCGGCCAGCACCGACAGCCCCAGGGTGAGCCTGATGCGCCGTTCACCCTGCGGGGTGCCGAGCGGGAGCCGGGGTCCGGTGGGACGGGAGGCGCCGGAGTGCACGTCAGCCGGCCTGGGCGATGATCTCGGCGATGGCGCGGTAGCCCTCCGGCGTGTTGGTGCCGGACAGGGCGGAGGCCTCGTCCATCGGGATGAGGTGGACCTGGCGGTTGGCGATGGCCCGGACGTCGGCCAGCGCGGGGTTGGCCAGCAGGGCGTCGAACGGGGTGGAGCCCTGGCCCATGAAGTCCTCCAGGAAGATCACGTCGGGGTTGGCGACGGCGATGAGTTCGGCGTCGATCGGACGGGTCTGGGTGATGCCGACCTTCGAGGCCGTGCTGACGCCACCGGCGCGCTGCACGAGGTGCGCGAGCATGACGGAGTCGTCCATGGCCATGACGGAGTTCCCGCGCGCCATCAGCGAGAGCGTGGTGGGCGCGGCGCCGCTGAGGTCGGCGTCGATCTCCTCGACGGCGGCGGTCAGCTCGCCGGACAGCTCGGAGGCGCGCTCCTCATGGCCCAGCGCGCGGCCGAGCACGTCGATGGCCGCCGCGACGCCCTCGGGCGTGTTGAACGACTCGGGTCCGAAGTTCAGCATGGGCACTCCTGTGGCGGACGGTTGTTCGGCGGCGAGGTCTCGGCGGTAGCGTCGCCGAGCGAGCAGGTTGAGGTCGCGGCGTTCACCAGCACGACCGCTCTGCCCAGCAGGAGGAGCACGACGGCGAGCCGGACGTCGGCCATGGTGCGTGCGGTCAGGTCTCCGTTGAGCCAGAACATGGCCGAGCGCGCGTCCTCGGCGTTGACGGCGTTGGTGATACGGCTGATGACCTCCCCGCGGAGGTCAGTGCTTGACTGCGCGGCGCAGGTCCTTGCGGAGCTCCGGCGGCAGCGCGAACTGCAGCGTCTCCTCCGTGAGCCGCTCCTCGACCGCCGCCGGGTAGCCCTGCTCCTCGAGGAACTTCAGCACGCCCTGCACCAGGTCATCGGGCACGGAGGCGCCCGACGTGACCCCAACCGACTCCACGCCCTCGAGCCACTCGGGCTTGATCTCGGTGTGGTTGTCAACGCGATGCGCGGCCTTGGCCCCCGCCTCCAACGCCACCTCG
This sequence comes from Tessaracoccus lubricantis, assembly GCF_039544535.1. NCBI lineage: Bacteria > Bacillati > Actinomycetota > Actinomycetes > Propionibacteriales > Propionibacteriaceae > Tessaracoccus > Tessaracoccus lubricantis. The sequence continues at coordinate 47,065 of NZ_BAABLV010000020.1, read as the reverse complement.
ACGAGGCGCACGGAGTTCGACGAGTTGGCCGAGCCCACCACGATCATGAGGTCACAGCCCCCGCCCGCGATCTGCTTGACGGCCAACTGGCGGTTCTGGGTGGCGTAACAGATGTCGTCCGACGGCGGGTCCATCAGCAGCGGGAACTTCTGGCGCAGCAGGCCCACCGTCTCCATGGTCTCGTCCACCGACAAGGTGGTCTGCGACAGCCAGGCGACGTCGGCGCCCTCGGGCAACTCGAGCTTCGCGACGTCGTCGGGATGCTGCACCAGGATGGTCTGCTCCGGCGCGTGGCCCATGGTGCCGTCGACCTCCTCATGGCCCTGGTGGCCGATGAGCAGGATGGTCTTGCCGTCCGTGGCGAAGCGCTTGGCCTCGTGGTGCACCTTCGTGACCAGCGGGCAGGTGGCGTCGATGGTCTTCAGGCCACGGTCTGCCGCCTCCGCCTTGACCGCGGGCGAGACGCCGTGCGCGGAGAACACCACCGTCGACCCCGTGGGCACCTGCTCGAGTTCCTCCACGAAGATCGCGCCACGCTGCTCGAGGTCCTCGACGACGTGGCGGTTGTGCACGATCTCCTTGCGGACGTAGACGGGCGCGCCGTACAGGTCGAGCGCCTTCTCCACGGTGATCACGGCACGGTCCACGCCCGCGCAGTACCCGCGGGGCGCAGCGACAACGACTCGTTTGGTGGCAGTCATGCCTCTCAGTCTAGGTGAAATAGGAAATACTCCCGCTTCGGTATCCTCTGGCCATGAGATCACCTCAGCTCCACGCCGTCGGGTTCGACTTCAAGAACATGGACGCGCTCACCAAGGCCGCCTTCGACGGCGGGGTCAGGGGCGTCAACAAGGCCCCGGGCTTCGCGCTCATCGGCGCCTACTCGGACCCGAGCGGCGCCCGGCTGGCGTTCCTGCAACGCAAGGGGCAGGCGGTCAACGTGTCGGCCGGGTTGCGCTCGGAGGCGACGTACCGGGCGCAGGTGATCCGCTTCACGGACCTGCTGGCGCGCGTGGCGGTCTACTCCCCCGGCGAGGACGGTGGGCTACTCGCCCAGTTCCTGGCCATGGTCGACGACCCCATCGCCTACGAGCAGCACGAACTGGGCCCCGGCGGCGGCTTCTCGATCATCCAGGCCCTGCAGGTGGGCGCGCTGGCCATGGACGTCGAGGTGTTCGCGGACGAGGCGGCGTTCCAGGCCTCCGACGCAGCCCGCGTGGGGGCGATGCTGATGGAGCCACGCTCGATGGTGTCGCCGTCGCTGATGGGGCTGCAGGCCGCGTCGATCACCATCGAGGAGGCCACGCCCACCCTGTTGATGGCCGCCGTCGTCGAGGCCGTGGAGGTGCGGCGCAACGAGCTGAGCGGTGTCGACTTCCAGTACGTGCGGGCCTCGAGCATCATCGACCTGACGCTCGCCGTGCCGATGGAGCACCCCGTCGAGCCCGGCAACGTCGTCCACGGCACGTTCTACGCCACCGCCAACGCCGGCACCTGGGACCGCAACGCCGGCTGACCGCGCCGCTGTCGGCGGCTCCCACTAGGGTGGCCCGCATGGCACTGACCAGCTCCCCGGAACAACCGCAGCCGCTCGGCCGCGTCATCGGGGCGGTCAAGGACTGGGTCAGCCGCTGCGGCGAGATCTGGGTGGACGCCCAGGTCGTCGAGATCAAGCGCCGCAACGCCCCCACGCAGTTCATGACGTTCAGGGACCGCATCGCGGACATGTCCTGCCAGGTCACCGCCTCCACGCTCGTGCTCGACGCCGCCGGCCCCATCCCCGAGGGCTCCCGCGTCACGGCCCGCATCCGGCCGCGCGTGTGGGACCGCAACTCCACGCTCAGCTACGAATGCCTCGAGCTCCGGGTGGCCGGTGAGGGCCGCCTGTTGGCGCAGCTGGAGCAGCTCAAGCGCAAGCTGCAGGCCGAGGGCCTCTTCGAGGCGTACCACAAGCGACGGCTGCCGATGCTGCCGCGCATGATCGGCCTGGTGACAGGCAAGGACTCCGACGCCGAACGCGACGTGGTCACCAACGTCGAGCGACGCTGGCCCGGCGCCCGAATCCGCATCCGCCACGCCCTGGTACAGGGGGCGGACTCGGCCGAATCGGTCATGACGGCGCTGGCCGGGCTGGATGCGGACCCGGAGGTCGACGTCATCATCATCGCCCGCGGCGGCGGTTCGCTGGAAGACCTGCTGAGCTTCTCCGACGAGGGCCTGGTGCGCGCCGTGCACGCCGCCCGCACGCCGGTGATCACCGCCATCGGCCACGAGCGCGACTTCCCGCTGGTCGACTTCGTCGCAGACCACCGCGCCTCCACCCCCACCGACGCCGCCAAGCACGTGGTGCCCGACCATGCGGCCGAGACCGCCGGCGTCACCCAGACCCTCGAGCGGCTGCGCCGCGCGGTCGACGGCCTGCTCAGCCACCAGCAGCACCAGCTCGATGCCCTGCGGTCGAGGCCCGTCCTGGTGGATCCCACCAGGTCGTTCGACGCGCACGTCGAGCGCCTCACGCTGCTGAGGCACCGGCTCGAGGCCGCCGTCGACCGGTGCCTCCGCTCCGAGGAGTCGGACCTCCGCTCGGCCGTGAGCACCATCCGGGCCCTCTCCCCCAAGCGCACGTTGGAGCGCGGGTACGCCGTCCTGGTGGACGAGCACCACGCCTCCGTGTCCAGCGTCGCCGACACCGCCGTCGGCTCCCGCATCCACGCCTACCTCGCCGACGGCCAGTTGGCGCTGGACGTCGCCGACGTCACGGACGGCGCGTCGTGATGGCCCGACCGCGCATTACCGAAGGGAAACCACCATGGCTGACGAGAAGCTGACCTACGAGCAGGCCCGCGACGAGCTGGTGACCGTGGTCGGCCAGTTGGAGTCCGGCGGCGCGTCACTGGCGGATTCCATGGCGCTGTGGAAGCGCGGCGAGGAGCTGGCCAAGATCTGCCAGGAGTTCCTCGACGGCGCGAAGGCCCAGGTGGCGAAGGCCCGCGCATCTGACTCCTGACGAGGAACGAGCCAGCGCCCTCGAAGGAACGAGCCAGCGCCCACGAAGAGCGGTTCCTGAGGGGCGCCCGCGAGGAACGAGCCAGCTCCCACGAAGGGCGGTTCCTGAGGGGCGCCCGCGAGGAACGAGCCAGCGCCCACGAAGGGCGGTTCCTGAGGGGCGCCCGCGAGGAACGAGCCAGCGCCCACGAAGGGCGGTTCCTGAGGGGCGCCCGCGAGGAACGAGCCAGCGCCCACGAAGGGCGGTGCCTACTTCCCCACCAACGTCGAGGTGAACGCCTCGAGTTCCGCGAAGTCGGTGTCTGCGGACACGACGGTGGTGACGCCGTCGGTGTCGTTGACGAGGCTGCGGGTGCGCCCGTCCTTGCTCTCGTAGCGAGACCAGTCACGCCCGGCCAGCGAGGTCTCCTCGCCGATCTCCGCGCCCTCGCGGGTGGCCTCGCGCACCAGTTCCGGGCCGGACTCGTCGCGCTGCAGCACGCCGTAGTAGATCTCGTCGGGCGAGAGGTAGCCCACCTGCCACGAGTTGCCCAGCGCTGGGTCCGTCGTGATCCAGGGCTCGCCCTTGGTGGCCCAGGCGGCACGCACGGGGATCCAGCCTTCGCCCAGGCCCTCGGCGACGAGCACCGGGTACGGCGACTCCGCCTCCGCACGGCTGACGAACGGCCCCAGGTCGATGGCGCGGGCCTCCTGCTCCGGCGTGGAGGTGAACAGGACGATGAGCAGCAGCACCGGGACGGCAATCACCGCGAGCGAGATGATCATGTCCCTGCCGCGGGCCTTCGGGTTGCGTGCCATGCGCGCCACCCTACCCAGCCGTCGACGGCGGCAGCCACCCGCGCGTGGGCGGTCCCGAGCGGGGGTCAGCGCCCGAAGCGACGCTCCCGCTGCGTGTAGGCGCGCAGCGCGCGGACGAAGTCGACGCGGCGGAAGTCCGGCCACAGCGCCTCGCAGAAGTAGAACTCGCTGTGCGCGGATTGCCACAGCAGGAAGCCCGACAGCCGCTGCTCCCCCGAGGTGCGGATGATGAGGTCCGGATCGGGCTGGCCCTTCGTGTAGAGGTGCTCCGAGATCTGGTCGATCTCCAGCGTCTCGGCGATCTCCTCCAGCGACGCGCCGTCCTGCGCCTTCTCCGCCAGCAGCGAGCGCACCGCGTCGCGCAGTTCGTGCCGGCCGCCGTAGGCGATCGCCACGTTGACCACCATGCCGTCGATGCCCTCGGTCGACGCCGACGCGGTCCGCAGGGCATCGGCGCAGCCGTCGTCCAGCAGGTCAAGGGCCCCGACGACGTGCACGCGCCAGCGCCTCGTGGCGGCCAGGTCTCGCACCAGGTCCTGGATGACGCCCAGCAGCGGCGTCAGCTCCGCCTCCTCGCCGCGGCTGAGGTTCTCCGTGCTGAGCACCCAGAGAGTGACGACCTTCAGCCCGGCCTCCTCGCACCACTCGACGAACTCGAGCAGCTTCGCGGCGCCTGCCCGGTACCCGGCGACGAGGGGCTCACCCGGGGCGTTCATCCGCGCCCAGCGACGGTTGCCGTCTGCCAGGACGGCGACGTGTTCCGGCAGCGATTCCTTGTCCAGCTTCTCCAGCACGCCGCGCTCGTAGGTGGCGTACAGCCATTTCGGCGGCCACCACCGCTCCGTGAGCCGGCGCACAAGGGACATGCGGAAAGCCTAGGGCATCGCCGCAAGCAGCGGCCGACGGGCCATGATGGAACCGTGCGCCACCGCTTGGTTTTCGCCGCCCCACCGGTTAACCTACGGTTGCGTAAGTTACGGAAGCGTAGGTAAAGCATGAGCGACACCACCCCCACGGCGGAGGCCCCCATCCGCAGCAACCCCATCGCGACCGCGGCCGGGAGCATCAAGCCCAAGTTGCGCGGCTGGCTGCACCTCGGCATGTCGCCGGTCATCTTCATCGCCGGCCTGGCGTTCACCACCTTCGCGCCCGAACTCATCGGCCGCATCGGCGCGGCCGTCTACACGCTCGCCGCCGTGCAGCTGTTCGGCACCAGCGCGGTGTACCACCGCGGGAACTGGTCTGACAGGGCCAACGCCATCTTCCGCCGCATCGACCACTCCAACATCTTCGTGTTCATCGCCGGCACCTACACTCCGCTGACCCTCAGCCTGCTCGACGGCGGCGCGCGCTGGAGCCTCCTGATCCTGATCTGGTCCATCGCCGTACTGGGCGTCATCTTCCGCACCACCTGGTTGTCGGCGCCCCGCTGGCTGTACACGCTGCTGTACGTCGCGATGGGGTGGGCCGCCGTCGGCTGGTTGAACCAGTTCTGGGCCGCGGGCGGCCCCGCCGTGGTGGTCCTCCTGCTGGCCGGCGGGCTCGTCTACTCGCTGGGCGCGGTGGCCTACGGCACCAAGCGGCCGCAGCTGTCGCCCACCTGGTTCGGCTTCCACGAGGTGTTCCACGCCTGCACGATCATCGCCGCGGTGCTCCACGCAGTCGCCATCGGGCTGGCCATTTTCTGACCCGCACGGGCCGGGGCGCGGGTAGTTTGGGGACATGACGGTCCCGTTCCCCATTGACTGGAAGCACGCCATGGTGGTCGTCGCCCACCCGGACGACCCCGAGTACGGCATGGCCGCGGCCGTCGCCAGGTGGACGCGCGAGGGCAAGAGGGTCACCTACGTCCTGGCCACCAGCGGCGAGACCGGCATCGAGGGGATGCCACCCAGCGAGGCCGGCCCCCTGAGGGAGGAGGAACAGCGCCGCGCGGCCGCCCAGGTGGGCGTCAACCGGCTCATCTGGCTCGACCTCCCCGACAGCCGCCTGTCCGAGACGCCCGGGCTGGCCGACGCCATCGGGCACGCGCTCGACGCCCACCCGGCCGACCTGGTGATCTCCACCTACCGCGGCCCGGAATGGGGCCCGGGCCTCCCGAATCAGGCCGACCACATCGCGATCGGCGAGGCCACCATCGAGGCCGTGCAGGGCAGGGACGTGTGGGTCTTCGAGAACGGCCCCGGCTCCACGCACCACGTCGAGGTGAGCGACGGCGACGTCCAGGCCGCCATCCGGTCGCTCGCGGAGCACCAGGTCTACCTCGCCGTCCTCGACCCCACCACGCCGGTGAGGGCGCAGGCCAGGGCCGTGGTGTACCGCTCCATCACGCGCGCCGACCGGGACAGCCGGGTGGGCTTCACGCTCGTCTCGGCGCCCACCCGCAACTGAATCACATCGATGTCATTTGGGCCTTCACAGGTGCTCCCCTGACGGGTTAAGGTCGGGTCATGGAGAACCGCTCCATCTCAGAAGACCCGGTCCCCTGACCCACTGACGGGGGCAGGCAAGAGCGCGGCCCCCGCGAAGGGAGCAACAGTGCTCAACCTGTCAGACCAGCAGACTTCCCCCACCGCTGCGCAGCCCGCCACCGCCATCAAGACCTACGTCGTCGACACCTCCGTCCTCCTCTCCGACCCGAGGGCGATGCTCCGCTTCAAGGAGCACAACGTGATCCTGCCGATCGTGGTCATCACGGAACTCGAGGCCAAGCGCCACCACCCCGAACTGGGCTACTTCGCCCGTTCCGCGCTGCGCCTCCTCGACGACCTGCGGGTCGAACACGGCCGCCTCGACACCCCGCTGCCCACCAACGACCTGGGCGGCAACCTGCGGGTCGAGCTCAACCACAGCAACGAGGAAGCCCTGCCCCCCGGGTTCCGCCTCGGCGACAACGACACCCGCATCCTCGCCGTCGCCCTGAACTACGCCAACGAGGGCCACGACGTGGTGCTCGTCACCAAGGACGTGCCGCTGCGCGTCAAGGCCGCCGCCGTCGGGCTGGCCGCCGAGGAGTACCGCAACGACCTGGCCATCCACACCGGGCACACGGGCATGGCGGAGCTCGACGTCACCTCCGACGAGGTCGACGCCCTCTACTCCGACGGCGTGCTCACCACCGATGAGGCGCGCGACGTCGTCGTGCACTCGGGAGTGGTGGTCAACGCACCGGATTCGTCGGCGCTCGCCCGGAAGCTGCCCGACGGCAAGCTGCGGCTGATCAAGCACGACCGTGAGGTCTTCGGGGTCCGCGGCCGCTCCGCGGAGCAGCGCGTGGCGCTCGAACTGCTCATGGACGACTCCATCGGCATCGTCTCGCTGGGTGGCCGGGCGGGTACCGGCAAGTCGGCGCTGGCTCTGTGCGCCGGCCTCGACGCCGTGCTGGAGCAGCGCAAGTACACCAAGGTGATGATCTTCCGCCCGCTGTACCCCGTCGGCGGGCAGGAGCTCGGGTACCTGCCCGGCAGCGCGGACGAGAAGATGCAGCCCTGGGGCCAGGCGGTGTTCGACACGCTCTCGGCGGTCACCAACAAGTACGTGATCGACGAGCTGGTCGAGCAGGACATGATCGAGGTCCTCCCGCTGACCCACATCCGCGGCCGGTCGCTGCACGACGCGTTCATCATCGTCGACGAGGCGCAGTCGCTGGAGCGCAACGTCTTGCTGACGGTGCTGTCGCGCGTGGGCCAGAACTCGCGGGTGGTGCTCACCCACGACGTGGCGCAGCGCGACAACCTGCGCGTCGGGCGCCACGACGGCATCGTCGCTGTGATCGAGAAGCTGAAGGGCAATCCCCTCTTCGCCCACGTGACGCTGACCCGCTCCGAGCGCTCCCAGATCGCCGCGCTGGTCACCGACATGCTCGAGGTGGATTCCTTCGCCGGTTGAGCCGTCTCCCCGGGGCCGGGCCACCGCGCCCTGCCCCCGGGGGACGTCGGTCAACCCCAGGTCATTCCGCCCTGATGGCGGCAAGCGGGCTCAGTTTCATCGCCCGTTGTGCGGGCAGCACGCCCGCCACCGTGCCGATCAGCGTGGCGAAGCCGACGGCGCCCACCATCAGCCAGGCGGGGATCACCGACAACGAGCCGGGGCCACCCTCGGCGCTGAACTGGGCCCCGAGCGTCGCGTTCAGCACGCCGGAGGCCACCAGTGACAACAGCAACCCCATCAGCCCACCGAAGAACCCGATGGTGGAGGCCTCGATGAGGAACATCCTGCGGATGTCGCCCAGCGCCGCGCCCATCACCTTCATGATGCCGATCTCCTTGGTGCGCTCGTAGACGCTCATCATCATGGTGTTGGCGATGCCGATGGCCGCCACCAGCAGCGAGATGAACCCGATGCCGCCGAAGACCGCCTGGATCATCAGGGCCTGCTGCTGCGCCTGCCGGATCCACTCCACCTCCGCGTAGGCCTGGTAGCCCATGTCGCGCAGGGCGTTGAGCACCTCCTCGGCCTGCTCGGGGCTGTCGGTCAGCACGCGGAACTCGGTGTAGATGAACTCCTTGCCCAGCGGTTTCCCGTCGGAGGTGGCCGGCTGGTTCGGCAAGGCCTTGCCGGGCAGGGCCTTCTGCAGCCACGTGATCATGGCGTCCAGGTCCGCCCACACCATGCCCGAGTACGGGCCCCACTGGCCCTCCCCGCGGTCGTTGCGCAGTTCCCCCACCACGGGCAGGATGTGCCGCTTCGGGGGCGCCTGGGGCGCCGTCGGGTCCTCGCCGGCGGGCGGCGCGCCGTCGATGGGCACCGGGCCGTAGTCGCCCCACTGGGTGAGCGTGCCGAACAGCGTCTGGGTCTGGAAGTCGAGCTCCAGGGGCATGCCGCTGACCGGGTCCCAGAACTGCTGGTCGAGCATGTCGCCCAGCAGCAGGCCGAAGCTGCCCTCCTGCGGCAGCTCGCCCCACTCCAGCGGCAGGTCCATCTCCTGGAACGCCTCGGCGGGCAGGCCCTGGACCTGGAAGAACTGCTTGGCGCTGCCCGCGCTGATCTCCAGGTCGGCGAGGTAGACGGGCCACACCGCCGTCGCGCCCGGCACCGTGGCCAGGTGCGCGCGCATGGCATCGTTCATCTTCGTGGGCGTGCCGGGGGCGGCCTGTTCCTGCGGCGGTGGGCCGGAGACCGAGACCTGGCGCAGGTTGATGTTCTCGAACTGCGCGGTGAAGCCCGACGACAGGCCCACGCCGAGCGACACCATCACGATGACCGCCGTGGTGCCGATGAGCACGCCGAGCACGGTCAGCGACGTGCGGAACAGCCGCTGCCGCAGGCTCGCGAAGCTCGTCGCGAGAAGGTCCGTCCAGCGCATGGCTCAGCGGGCGTCGGGCGCGATCAGCGGGTCACCGAGGGCAGCCAGCGACTCGAGGTCCTCCGCCTCCGCGCGCCGACGGCGACGCCCGCGCACCACCAGCGCGAGGATCACGAACAGGGCGAGGAGGCCAGCTCCGACGAGGGTCGGCACCCAGGGGAACCCGCCGGCCAGTTCCTCCGGCATGGGCTCCTCCCAGCCACCGGGCTCCTCCATCGGCATCGGCGCCATGACGGCCACCTCGACGGTCTTGTCCATCGTGGCCACCTTGCCGTCGACGTCCTCGTAGGACACGGTGACGGTCACCGGGCCGGCCATCTCCTCGACCGCCTGCACGGTCATGTCGACGGCGCCGCTGGCGCCGGCGTCGATGGTGCCGACGAAGACCTCCTGGCCGGTGATGGCCTGGCCCTCGGCGATGGAGGCCTTGGCGTTGTAGAGCTTGGTCTTGCCCTGGTTGAAGATGCTGAAGGTCAGCGACGCGTCCTGGCCCATCGTCAGCTGCGGCGGCAGCAGTTGCGGCGCGGAGGCGTCCGCCCGGATGCTCTGCTTGACCTGGATGGACACGGTCTCCTGCGCGGAGTAGGCGTTGGCCTGGCCGTCCTCGTACTCGATGCCGATGGTCAGCTGGTAGGGCTTCTCCTCCAGGGAGGGCAGCGAGTGGAAGTTCATCGTGCCCGACTCGATCTGGTCGGCCCCGATGCGCGGCAGGTACAGCGACGACGAGCCGTTGGCCGGCAGGAACGCCGCGTCGGCGCTGGCCAGGGTGACCTTCATGTTCTGCACCCGCGTCTTCTTCGACGTGTTGTGCAGGGTGAACGTGACCTGGAAGTCCTCGCCCGCCTGCACCTCCGTCGGGTTCGTGGTGAAGCCGGAGAGGATCACGCGCGGGGTGGACACTCCCGGGACTGCGGCCGGCGGCGCGGGGTCCGCCACGGGGGCGGCCGGGCCGCCGTCGCTGAGGACCTCGCCGTCGGTGGTCGGGTCGCCCGCGGCGCTGGCCAGCGGGAGGAGGCTCAGGCTGAACACCATCATGAGCACGAGCGTCAGTCGGTGGAGGATCTTCATGGCGCGACCTTCTGGGTAGCGACGGCGGGCGCCGTCTGGGCGTGTTCGGTCTGGGTGATGTCGGTGATGCGGCCGTCGCCGATGCTGACGATGGTGTCGGCGAACGAGGCGAGGTGGCGGTCGTGCGTGACCATGATCCACGTCTGCTGGAACCGGCGGATGACGGCGCGGAAGAGGGTGAGGGTCTCCTCGGAGGTGCGGGAGTCCAGGTTGCCGGTGGGCTCGTCGGCGAACACGAGCGTGGGTTGCACCGCCAGCGCGCGGGCGATGCCGACGCGCTGCTGCTGGCCGCCCGAGAGCTGGGTGGGCTTGTGGTGGAGGTGGCCGGCGAGGCCGAGCTGGGCGAGGACCGCCCTGGCACGGGCCTGCCTCGTGCGCTTCGGGATGCCCCGGAAGCTGAGCGGCAGCGCCACGTTGTCGAGCGCGGTGAGCTGCGGCAGGAGGTTGAACGACTGGAAGATGAAGCCCACCTGCTCGCGGCGGTAGGTGACCAGCTGCGACTCGCTGAACCTGTGCAGCGGCTGGCCCGCGACGAACACCTCCCCCGCCGTCGGCTTCTCCAGGCCACCGAGCATGTTGAGCAGCGTCGACTTGCCGGAGCCGGAGGTGCCCACGACGGCGGTGAAGGAGCCGCGGGGGATGGTGAGGTTGACGCGGTTGAGGGCGACCACGCGGGAGTCGCCGACGCGGAAGATCTTGCTGAGGTCGCGCGTCTGGACGAGGGGTTCGCCAACCGCCGGCAACGGTGGCCTCTTCGTTCTCGGTTGCACCAGCATCCCCCCTCGACTCGTGCCGGCGGGCTTCGCCCCGCCTGCGAGAAACATAGCGGCCGACCCCACCCGAAAGGGCGGTGGCCGGCGATTGGCGGCGAAGAGTGGACCTTGGTCCCAACGCATTCATCCCCAGGTCTGATGGGCGGTCCGGAAGAGGCACGCCCTGGCTCAACGGAAATGTCGGACCCCATCCCTAGATTCGAAGACACAAGCCAACAGGGGGCAAGGAGGGATGGCTGTGGACGAAGACATGGAGAAGCTGCGCGACGCGATCGCGCAGCAGCTGCGGGAACTGCGCGGCACCAACGACAGCAAGGTGGTGGACCTCGTCTGGGGGTACTACCAGATGGCCGCGGACGGGGCCGACATGATCGTCGAGATCGAGTCGAACACCTACATCGACGACGAGGACGTCCAGCTCACGGCCGGCCAGGAGCGGGCGCTGGAGTCACTGGGCTTCACCCGGCCCGACGCCGGCATGCCGAACTGGTGGATCGGCCTCGAGGGCAGCCACGACGAGGACATCGACGAGGCGGCGGTCGCGACCGCCCGGGGGCTCGTCGAGGTGCTGGGGCACGACGTGCGAGAGGCGCTGGCCGCCTCGGTGACGTGGCACCCCACGCCCGCGTTCCGGGTGTCGCGTGACCGGGCGGCTGGGCTACTGGTGGGCACCGCCGTGGGCGACGCGTTGGGCGCGGGGTACGAGTTCGGGCCTGCGCTCCGCGCTGATGCGCCGGTGGCGATGATCGGCGGCGGGTTGGGCAACTTCGCACCCGGGGAATGGACCGACGACACCTCGATGGCGGTGTGCATCGCACACGTGTTCGCGCAGGGCATGGACCCGCGCAGCGCCCAGGCGCGCGACGCGGTGGCGGCGAACTTCGGGCACTGGATGGCGAGCAACCCGCCCGACGTCGGCGTCCAGACCCGTGCGGTGATGCGGATGGCCGACGACGGCTTCGCCGACGACCTCACCTCCGCCGCCGCCGAGTACTTCAGGGCCAACCCCACCCGCAGCGCGGGCAATGGGGCCCTGATGCGCACCGCCCCCGTCGCGCTGTTCGACACCACCCCGCTGATCGTGGCCAGTGTGGCGCGACGGCTCGCGGAGCTCACGCACGCAGACCCCATCGCGGGCGACGCCTGCGTGATCTGGAGCCTCGCCATCGCCCACGCCGTGTATCTGGGCAATTTCGACGGCGTGCGCTGGGCCCTCGACTACGTCCCGCAGGAACGGCGGGAGTACTGGTCGCAGCGGCTCGACGAGGCGGAGACGCTGCCGCCCGGCACGTTCTCCAGGAACGGCTGGACGGTGCACGCGCTGCAGGCCGCCTACGCGGCCATCGTGCAGACCCCCGTACCGGAGGATGACCCGGCGCGGCACTTCAGGTTGGCCTTGGAGAATGCGGTGCGCGTGGGGCACGACACCGACACCGTCGCGGCCATCGCCGGCGGCCTGCTGGGCGCGCGATGGGGCTACTCCGCCATCCCGCTGGAGTGGACACGGCGCCTGCACGGCTGGCCGGGGCTCCGGGCGGCAGACCTCAGGGACATGGCCACGATGGCCTCCCCGCCCAGCTACGCAGGGCAGCCCGGCATGGCGAACTACTTCCAGCACCCGCTGGACTCCGGGGTGTTCATCGGCGGCTACGCGGCGGGCTCCAACCCGCCGGAGGGCATCGACGCGGTGGTGTCGCTGTGCCGCACGGCGGAGGCCGACGACCTGGCCAAGGGCATCGCGCCGCAGGACCACGTGGAGGTCTGGCTCTCAGACCGTGGCTACGAGGACAACCCGCACCTCGACCACGTGCTGACGGAGGCGGCCCGGATGGTGGCCTCGCTGCGCCAGGAGGGCAAGACCGTGCTGATCCACTGCGTCTCGGGCCAGTCCCGCACTCCCACGGTGGCCGCGCTGTACGCAGCCGAAGCGCTGGGCGTGCCGGCCAGGGACGCCCTGCGGGCGATCCAGCGGATCCATCCCGGCGCGCGGCCCAACGCGACGTTCCTCGAGATCATCGACCGCCACGCCTGACGCCCGGGAGCCGGTGAACCCGACACGCCCCCGGGGTGACGCGACCCCCTCCCGCGGTTTAAGGATTCCTGCGGCGATCCAAAGGTCGTCAATGCGGGAGGAAGCGCCATGCGGCAGACGGACCAGTTGAAGGAACTCGAATTCACCCCCTCCAAGGTCAAGGTGGCCGACTGGGACCTCCGCATTCCCATAGCGCCGAAGGCCGGCCCCTTCTGCCAGTTGCTGGTCGAACCGACGGAGATCTCGGGCCCCGGCGTGTTCGCCTGGGTGGTCACCGACAAGGTCGTCTACGTCGGGCACACCGAGGAGTTGGCCGGGGTCTCGCACCCGCAGGGGGCGTTCTCGGTGGTGTCGCCGTCGACCGTCGACGGGGCGGCCGCGAAGGTCAACAACCTGATGAACGCGGCCTACAAGGCCGAACACCGCATCACGTGGTGGTGGCGTCAGGAGATCTCCGCCGACGACGCGGCCGAGGTGGCCGCAGACCTCGTGGTGGAACTGGACCCGCTGGGCAACAAGCTCACCCGGGCGAAGGCCCCCGCGCAGGCGGCCGGGAAGGGGACGTTGGCTGCCGGAGCCGCGAAGGCGCCGCGCACCCCTGCCGAGCCGAAGCAGAAGGCGCCGAAGGCGCCGGCCAAGTACGACCCCGAACGCGTGGCGCCGAAGGCACTGGTGTGCCCGTCGTGCTTCATCCAGGTCTCGTTGGCCACCGGCTGGTGCGACGACTGCGAGATCCAGGTGGCCGGCTGACGCCGTCGCCCCGCACCGAGGGTCGGCGCCGTCCGCGGCCCGGTTCGGACTAGGCTCGAGGCAGCGACGAGCAGTGCGACGGAGGAGTGGCCATGGAGATCCTGTACACGACCAACAACGAGTTCGGCCAGGCGGTCTTCGCGCGCCGCGACGAGGCGCACACCGTGGCCCGCATCCGTCAGGCACTCAACAACGCCACCACGTGGGGCGAGTTCAGGGCGCTCATGGACCCCTTCGAGTACCAGTACCTGGTCGAGAAGAACATGGGCCTGACCATGGATGACATCGACCCCACGGAGCGGTTCAACCCCGACGCCATCCCGGGCGTGGCAGACCGCTACTACCCCACCTGGCTGCAGGCGCGGATGCTGGAGTGGTTCCCGAAGTCGCTGATCCTCAAGTACGACGGCGACATCACCTCGCTGCGCGGCGACGCCCTCGTGCTACCGGGCGAGTTCGCCGACGACGTGGCCGACGACCTGCGTGCCGAGGGCTACACCGTCGCGCGGACGGACCTGTCGTTCCTCTGACGGCTCGTGGGGTCAGTGGAGGGAGGCGTCGGCTGCGCCTGACGACCACTCGTGGAACCGCACACCCAGGCCCGCGCGGGTCGGGGCGCAGGTGAAGGGGCCGGCCTGGGCCACGGCGTCGACGGGGAACGGCGCCAGCCTCACCAGCTGCAGTTCGCCACCGTCGAGCCCTGCCCGGACGGTGACGGCGTCGCCCGAGCGGGACAGCCGCACGCGGACGCGCCGCCCGCGCCAGTCGTCGACCGGTGCGGTGGACCAGTCGGACACGGGGTTGGTGACGACGGCGCCCACCATCGGCCGCCCGTCGGCGAACTCCACGCCCGCCTTGACCCACGTCTGCGGGCCGGCGCTGAGGAAGATCCCCGCCTGGTCGAACTGCTCGGTGAAGTCGCAGGTGAACACCACCTCCATGGCGCAGTCCTGGGCCAGCGGCGCGACGAGGGCGTGCGCGTCGTCGCGTTCGAAGCCGTAGGAGGTGATGCGCCAGGCGTCGGACCCCTCGACGGCGGTGACCACGAGGTCCTGGCCGTCCTCGCGGGCCTCCACCGGAGGGGTGGTCCAGGCCCCGTCGGACCAGTTCAAGCGTTGCATGGTGGCGGCCTCCGTGGTGTCGGGGTCAGACGCGCGACCAGAGGGGCGTCTTGAGGTTGTTGTAGTCGTCGACCGGGTCGAAGCACACGGTGCCCCGGCACACGTAGACGAAGCCGTCGGAGCGCTGCTCGAAGTGCGAACCCCAGCCCTCGGCACCCTCGGGCGCCGTGACCACGTAGGACCCGGCAGGGGCCAGCCGCCACGAGGCCCGCGCCAACTGGCTGAAGGGGTCGTCGCCCACGACGACGGCGACTGCGGGCTTCAAGCCGCGGCGGGCCTCGTCGGAGATCAGCAGGTCCGCGAGCGCGGCGCCGGCGAAGCGGGGGTGGTCGGCGACCGAGGCCCACATCGTGCGGGCGGCCCTGTCGGCCCGCGCCACGAGTTCGGGCCGCTCCGCCAGGGCACCCACGATCCGCAGCGCTGCGACCATGCACGACGTGCCGCTGGGCGTCACGTTGTCGGTGAGCGAACGGGGACGGTCGAACAGCCCGGTGTCGACGCTGTCGTGGAAGCCGCCGTCGGCGTGGCTGAACAGCTCGTCTGCCCGGCCCAGCAGCGCCTCTGCCTCCCGCAGCCACGCCGAGTCGCCCGTCGCGCCCGCCAGCAGCGCGAACGCCTCGGCGACCGCGCCGAAGTCCTCCGCCCCTCCGACGGCGGGGTCGGCCACGCCGTCGCGCGAGGTGCGGCGCAGGTCGCCGTCGACGAGGTGCACCGACAGGAGGTGCTCGGCCGCGCGCTGGGCCAACTCGAGCCAGCCCTTCTCGTCGAAGATCATGGCGCCGGTCACCAGCGACGAGATCATCCAGCCGTTCCACGCCCCGACGACGATGTTGTCCGAGGCCGGCCGGAAGCGCGTGGCGCGCTCCTCCAGCAGGGTGTGCGACACCTGCTCGAGACGCGCATAGTCAGGCCGACCGCGCAGCTGCAGCGTGGAGAGCCCGTCCTCGAACGTGCCGCCCTTGGTCACGTGGAACACCTCCGCGGCCCACGCCCCGTCCTCGGCGCCGAGTGCGTCGTCGAGGAGGTCGAGGTTCCAGAGGTAGAAGATGCCCTCGTGCACTGCGCCGCGGATGTCGCAGGAGTCGGCGTCGAGGGCGGAGATGAACGCGCCGAAGTCGTTGACCATCTCGCGCTCCAGCCACTCGACGATGCCGTAGGCGGTGCGCTCGAACAGCGCGCGCAGGCCGGCGTCGTGGTCTGCGGTCCGTCGCCAACCCCGCACGTAGGTGCCCAGCAGCAGCGCGTTGTCGTAGAGCATCTTCTCGAAGTGGGGCACCACCCAGCCGGGGTCGACGGAGTAGCGGTGGAAGCCGCCGCCGATCTGGTCGTGGATGCCGCCGCGGGCCATGTGCTCGAGGCTGCGTTGCGCGATCTCCAGGGAGCGCGGGTCGCCCTTGACCAGCAACGCGTCGAGCAGGGTCGGGTTGGGGAACTTGGGCTGGGTGCCGAACCCGCCGTGGATCACGTCGAAGCCGGCCTCGACGTCGTCGATGGCCTTGCGCAGGTCCGGCACCTCGTCGGCGACGGCGTCCTCGCGCGACGACAGCACCTCGACGAGGTAGTCGGCCGAGCCCAGCACCTTGTCGCGGCGGCTGTGCCAGGCGTCGGCCATGGCCTCGAGCACCTGACGGAACGACGGCTGCCCCGGACCCGCCTCCGGCGGGAAGTACGTGCCGGTGAAGAACGGCTTGCCCTCCGGCGTGAGGAACGCGGTCATGGGCCAGCCGCCCGACCCGTTGTTCATCGCCTGGGTGGCGAGCATGAACACGGCGTCGACGTCGGGGTGCTGCTGGCGGTCCACCTTGATCGCGACGAAGTGCTCGTTGATGTACTGCGCGATCGCCGGGTCGTCGAACGACTCGTGGCTCATCACGTGGCACCAGTGGCACGACGCATAGCCCACCGACAGGAGGATGGGGCGGTCCAGCTCGCGGGCGGAGGCGAGGGCCTCGTCGGACCACTCCCACCAGTCGATGAGTTGGTGCGAGTGCTGACGCAGGTAGTCGCTGGACGATTCGGCGAGGCGGTTGACCATGGTGCCCAAGCCTATCCGGTGGACGCTCCCGCCCTCCCCGAGGATCGGGTTGGCGCGCGGCGCTCAGAGGATGCGGCCGTCGCCCATCTCGATGACGCGATGGGTGCGGCTGGCGACCCCCACGTCGTGCGTGACCATCACGATGGTCATGCCGTCCTCGTTGAGCTCGGTGAGGATGTCCAGGACCTCGGCGGCCGAGGTCGAGTCCAGCGCGCCGGTGGGCTCGTCGGCGAACAGGACGCGCGGCCGGTTCACCAGCGCGCGGCAGATCCCGACTCGCTGCAACTGGCCGCCCGAGGCCTGCGAGATGTCGTGGTTCGCCAGATGCGCCACGCCCGTGCGGGCCATCAGTTCCATGGCCCGGGCCGCCAGTTCGTCGCGGGGCGCCAGCCCGGCCAGGTGGGCGGGGAGGACGACGTTGTCGAGCAGCGTCAGGTTCCGCAGCAGGTGCACCTGCTGGAACACGAAGCCCATGCGGGTCAGCCGCAGCCTGGCCAGTTCCTTCTGCGGCAGGCCGGTCAGGACGGTCCCATCGAGCTCGACGGTGCCCTCGGTGGGCACGTCCATGCCGCTGAGGGCGTACAGGAGGGTGGACTTGCCGCACCCGGAGGGGCCCATGATGCTGACGAACTCGCCCTCGTGGATGTCGACGTCCACGCCATGCAGGACGGTGGTGTCGCCGAAGCGCTTCACCAGGTTGCGCGCGGTGAGGACGGCGGGAGCGTCTGGCCGCCCTTCGACCTGACGTGGTCCTCGTCCCTCGGACACGCCAGGCTCAGGGAACGGCGCTCCGGACACGCCAGGCTCAGGGAACGTCGTGGTGGTGGTCATGTGGTGGCCTCTCATTCGGTGACCAGCGAGGAGACGCTGGCGGTGCGGATCGTGCGGGTGGCGGCGAACACGGCGAGGCCCACGCCGACGAACAACGCCGCCGGGAGCGCCAGTGCCGTGAGCCACGGGTTGGTGATGAACTCGATGCGGCTGGTGCCCTGGAACAGGTAGGCCATGCCGCCGAACATGCCCTCGAACATCAGGTTGAACAGCCCCTGCCCGGCCGTGAGGGCCAGCCAGATGCCCAACGGGACCCCCAGCGCCAGCACCACCAGGATGCGGGTGAGGTACTGCGCCCGGATGGAGCCCTCCGGGGCGCCGACGGCGCGCTGGATCGCGATCTGCGACGCGTCGCCCGCCAGCAGCATCCGGGTGAACATCCCCGTCATCAGCACGGCCAGCAGCAGCACGTACATCAGCGGCCGGCTCGTCAGGTCCATCAGGCCCAGCGTGGGCCCGGTCGGCAGCGACGACCGGTGCAGGCGCAACGGGGACCTCCGCCCGCGTCCCACGGCGCCGGCGCGCAGCGCCTCCACGGCCGACGTGCGGCCGAGGCGGCGCAGGAGGGCGAGGATGAAGGCGACGATCACCCCGAACAGCGCCAGCGCCACGAGGGCCGGGGCCAGCCACGGGGCCACGCCGGTGGAGTCGCCGAGGTAGCTCACCACGCTGCGGGACAGCACGGGGCTCAACGCCCAACCGCCCAACAGCCCCAGCACGCAGGCCACGGCTCCGAGCGCGCCGTACTTGACCAGGTACATCCGACGGATCCCGCTGGGCGCGACGCCGATGGCCGTCAGCACGCCGATCTCGCGCTGGTCGGTCTGGATGGCCGCCAGGAACGACAGCCTCAGGCACAGCAGCCCGACGGCCAGGAGCAGCACCGAGGCGAGGATCACGACGGCGGCGCCCAGGCCCTCGCTGATCATGTTGAACAGGTTGAACGTCGCGGCGTCGACCATGGGCCCGACACTGGGCAGGCCGGCGTCGAGGTAGGCCTTCTTGAACGACGCCAGCTGGGTGGCCGGGTCGTCGAGCCAGAACGAGATGAGGTACTCCGGGGTGCCGGTGACGGCGCTGAGGGCGGCGAAGTCGGCCGGGCTGACGGCCAGCCGCTTCGAACTGGCGATGCCGGTGTTCATGATGGCGTCGCGGACGAATCCGGCCACGGTGAGCGTGGTGGCGCCCTCGTCGGTGGTGATCGCCACCTCGTCGCCGGGCTCCAGCCCGTCCTCGACCTGGTAGATGACCGGCAGCCAGATGGTGCCGGGTTCGACGGTGGTGAGCGGCTGGCCGTCGAGGCCCAGGAGGAGGTCGCGTTCCCCGTTGGGCACCACCAGCGAGTTCTGCTGGACGTTGTTGCCCTGGGGCACGCCGTCGAAGGCGAGCCGGGCGTTGTCCAGGCCCAGGAGTTCCTGCGTCTGCGCGGCGACGACTTCCGGCCGCCCGGCAGCCCAGTCGTCGATGTGGGCCGGGTCCATCGGCCCGGCGTGCATCTGCGCGACGTGCGGGGCCCCTGCGGCCGCCACGAGCCGGTCGCTGGCGCCTGCGAGCCGGGCCAGCAGGCCTGCGCTGCCCGTCGCCAGCACCACCGAGAGCGTCATGAGGACGACGAGGGTGAGTGTCACCGTCAGGTTCCGTCTGACATCGGTGACGACCATCCGTGTGAACATGCTGACCTTCCGTCGCGGGGCTTCCACGAATGAACCTATGGCCGGGCTCCGGCCAGGTCTGTAGGGATGTGGCCCCAGCGTGGCCTGAGCCGACCCCGGCCGTCCCCCTGAGTGCCCCGCCCGGGTTGCGCGGTCGGCAACAATGGGGCCATGAGCGAAACCCGCCCCGCCCGCACGTCGATGTCCGCCGCACTGCTCGTGGTGGGCGGGCTGCTCGCCGTGATGTGGGCGCTGGAGTTGCTGGACTCCGTCACGCTCAACGCGCTCGACTCCTACGGCATCGAGCCCCGACAGGCCTCCGACCTGCCCAACGTCCTCTGGGCGCCCCTGCTGCACTTCGGCTGGGCGCACCTCATCAGCAACTCGGTGCCGTTCCTCGTGCTGGGCGTGCTGACGTACCTCTCGGGCGCGGTGCGCTGGGTGGTGACGACGGTGGTGAGCACCGTCGTCTCCGGCCTCACCGCATGGCTGCTGTCGGGCGTCGGCACCATCACCGCGGGCGCGTCAGGGGTCATCTTCGGCTACCTGACCTACCTGCTGGTGCGCGGCATCTTCACCCGCCGGATCTCGCAGATCCTCATCGCCGTGGTGGTCTTCGCGCTCTACGGCACGGTGCTGCTCGGCGTGCTGCCGGGGGTGCCGGGCGTCAGTTGGCAGGCCCACCTGGGTGGCGCCGTCGGCGGAGTGATCGCCGCCTACCTGCTGCACTCGAAGGAGTCGCGCGTCAGATGATGAACTCGGGCACGGGGCTGTCGGGGCGCAGGCCTGCGAACAGGTCGTCCTCGGGGATCATCGTCGGCACCCTGGACATGACGAGCTGGTAGTCCTCCGTCGGCCAGCCCATCTGCTGGATGGCCAGGGGCACGGCGAACCACGGCCCGTCGGGGTCGATCTGGGTGGCGTGGGCCTTCAGTGCCTCGTCGCGGACGGGGAAGTACTCGGCGCACGGCACGAACGTGGTGAGGCGACCGTAGGAGTACGGGTCGTTGTCCCGCGTCGGCACCTGGTACTCCAACCCGTGCTCGTGCATGGCGGCCTCGAGCTGCTCGTAGCGCCTCCGGTGGAAGCTCATGTGGTAGTACAGCTTGGCCGCCTGCCAGGGGGTGCCGTGCTCCGGCCACTGGTACGGGTCCGCCGCCGCGTTGAACGCCTCGACGGTGATCCTGTGGCACTGGATGTGGTCCGGGTGGGGGTAGCCGCCCTGCTCGTCGTAGGTGGTCACGACATGGGGCCGAAAGCTGCGGATGACCTGCACCAGCCGTCCCGCGGCGACCTTCGGGTCCTCCAGCGCGAAGCAACCCTCGGGCAGCGGCGGGAGGGGGTCGCCCTCCGGGAGGCCGGAGTCGACGAAGCCCAGCCACACCTGCTGCACGCCCAGGATCTCGCGGGCGCGGGACATCTCGTCGCGGCGGATCTGGGCGATGTTGTGCTCGATGTCCGGATCCGACGCCAGCTTGGGGTTGAGCACCGACCCGCGCTCGCCCCCGGTGCACGTCGCCACCATGACCTCGACACCCTCGGCCACGTACTTCGCCGTGGTCGCCGCGCCCTTGCTCGACTCGTCGTCGGGATGGGCGTGGACGTGCAACAACCGCAACTGGGGGGCGACGGAGGTGGACATGGACTGTATTGTGCCCTTCCCCGCGCGGAGGCCATGGCCGTCTCAGGGCACAATGGGAGCCGTGACCTCCGAAGAAGCCCGCATCAAGGCCCGCTACCCCAAGGCCGGTCCCGCCGACTACATCCTGGGCGGTGGCGCCGCCGTCGCCGTCCTGGCCGCCATCGTGCTGGTGGCCCTGACGGGGGTGCGCAACTCCAACCCCGACGTGGTGGCGATGATCCGCGGCTTCGAGGTGCCATCGGCCACGGAGATCACGGCCGAGGTGGTGGTGCAGCGCAAGGACCCCTCCGACCCGGTCGAGTGCCGGATGTACGCGCAGGCGGAGAGCTACGAGACCGTCGCCGAGCGCGTCGTCGAGATCCCACCCGGGGCTGACAAGCTCACGAGCATCGACGTGACCCTGAAGACGACGAAGGAGGCGACCGCGATCAGAATCGAGGGTTGCCGCGTGGCCGACTGATAGGCTGGCTCAATGTCCGAAACAGCTACTGATGTGGTGTGGCTCACCCAGGAGGCCTTCGACAAGCTCGAGGCCGAGTTGAACGAGCTCAAGACCGTGGGCCGCGAAGACGTGAGCGCCCGGATCGCTGCCGCCCGCGAAGAGGGCGACCTGTCCGAGAACGGCGGCTACCACGCCGCCCGTGAGGAACAGGGTCAGATGGAGGGCCGGATCCGCCAACTCGAGGACCTCCTGCGCCGCGCGCAGGTGGGCGAGCCCGAGGGCGCCAAGGATGAGGTGGGCCCCGGCAAGATCATCACCGTCGCCTACGACGGTGACGAGGACGACACCGACACCTTCCTGCTCGGCTCCCGCGAGGTGCTCGGCACGGACGACTCCGTCGAGTACAGCGTCTTCTCGCCCCAGTCCCCCATGGGCTCTGCGATCATCGGCGCCAAGGTCGGCGACGAGGTGACCTACACCGCACCCAACGGCAAGGAACTGATGGTCGTGATCCTCAAGGTCGAGGTTCTGTAACCACCCGGGAACGCAGCGAGGCCGCCGTCCCGAGGGACGGCGGCCTCTGTTCGTCCGCTCAGTCGGCCAGCAGCTGCGCCGCGACGTCCGGGCTCAACTCCCCCCGCGCCACGCGCGCGAGGATCTGCTGCTCGGGGGTGAGGTCGTCGTCGACGGCGTCGCCGTACTCCGACTGTTCCTCGGTGCCGTCGGCGTCGGCCGTGCCCGCGTGGGCCGGGCCCGCCGTCGTCCCCGGGTCGGCGGGGTCGAGGCCCAGCTTCGCGAGCACCGCGTCCAGCCGGGCGCGCGCCGTCGGGTAGGACACTTGGAGGTGCTTCTCCACCTCGCGCAGGTTGCCGCGCGAGCCGAGGAAGACCTTCAGCAGGGTGAGGTCGGCCTCGCCGAGGGAACAGAACTCGCAGCTGGCGAACTCGCCGGCGATCTCGGTGCCGCAGTGGAGGCAGCCCTTGCGGGTGGTGATCAGTTGGTCGCCGCAGACAGGGCAGTCGGCCGGGGCGTGGTACAGGGGCTTGGCCATCTCACTCATCCGCCTTGATCGTGGCCATGCCCATCACGACGGCGACGTCCAGGCGGGCCGAACCGTTGCCGACGACGTACTCGTCCACCTTGTCCCCGCCGTCGGGCCAACTGATGCGCCCCAGCCGCGACTCGCCGCGGACGGTGACGTTGGCGCCCTTGGTGAGGTGCACGGTGAGGGTGCCCGATTCCACCTTGAGGCGCGAACGCCCCATGCTGATCGGGCCCTCGACGGCGATGCCGCCGGCTTGGCTCAGGAGGTCCTCGACCTCCTGCACGTCCTCGAGCGTGGAGCCACCCGCCGTGACGCGGATGCGGCCGAGCCGGGGGACGCCGACGGTGCGGAGCCCGCCGGTGGTGACCTCGGCGTCGACGATGAGGTTGGGGTTGACCTTGACCACGAGTTCCTTGCCCAGCGAGATGTCGCGCAGGTCGTCGAGGCTGCGCGGCGGCCGGATGAGGGAGAAGCCGTGGAAGCTCGGCCCGATCTCGCCGGTGCTGTTGACCTCCATGACCGTGCCGACGCGCCGCAGCACGTGCGGGCCTTCGATGGTCAGCGTGCTGACCGATGCGTCGCCCTCGATGCGGACCCGCCTGCCGACGGCGGTGACGGACACGCGGGAGAGCCCGCCCGCCTTCGGGCCGCCCTTGGTGGTGGTGTCGCGCGGGGTGTCGGCCCCGGCGTGGGGTTCGTCACCTGCGGCGTGGGGCTCGTCGCCCGCAGCCGCGCGCTTGGCGGCCTCGATGCGTCGGCCGGCCTCCTGCGCGTCGATGCGCCCAGCGGCAAGGTCGTCCAGAATTGGACCCAGATCTGCGTTGCTCATGAGGAAATCATAATCCCGCTTGCCATTCTCGAAAGGTTGTTTTGCACTTGTTGAACCCTGAGGTTTCCCTGAGGTTGCTCTGGAGGTGCTGAATCCAGCTTCGGGCTCCACCCCCGACGGCGGCGCGGGGCCTGTGCCAAGGTTGGACGCATGCGCAGACCCCTCCCGGAACTCGTCGCCGCCGACTGGGCCGAGGCCTTGGCCCCCGTCGAGGAGAACATCGCCGCAATGGGGCGGTTCCTGCGCGAGGAGATGGCCAACGGGTTCGCGTACCTGCCGGCCGGCGAGCACGTCCTGCGCGCGTTCTCCCGCCCCATGGCCGACGTGCGGGTGCTCATCCTCGGCCAGGACCCGTACCCCACGCCCGGGCACGCGATGGGCCTGTCGTTCTCCGTCAACCCCGACGTCCGGCCGCTGCCCGGCAGCCTGCGCAACATCTACCGCGAACTCGAGGCCGACCTCGGCATCGCGCAGGCCGCGCACGGCGACCTCACCGCCTGGTTCGAGCAGGGCGTGCTCCTGCTCAACCGGGTGCTCACCGTGCGCCCGGGCGCGCCCGCGTCGCACCGCGGCAAGGGCTGGGAGGAGGTCACGGCGTGCGCGGTCCAGGCGCTGGCCCGACGCGGCGGCCCCCTCGTCGCGATCCTCTGGGGCCGCGACGCCCAAGGCGCCAAACCGATGCTCGGCCAGACGCCGGTGATCGCCAGCGCCCACCCGTCGCCCCTCTCGGCACGGCAGGGGTTCTACGGTTCGCGCCCGTTCTCCACCGCCAACCGCCTGCTCGAGGAGCAGGGTGGGCGCCCCGTCGACTGGCGGCTCCCGGAGGCCTGATCCGCCGCCGCCGAGGGCCTCGACGGTGGCCCCCCGCGCTGGCAAACTGACGGCCAGCGGCGCTCGCCGCATCCGGCCCCACCCCAGGAGCAGCCATGACCCTGTCCGCCGAAGCCTCAGAGATCCTTGCCAACGACGACGCGCAGATCGCCATCGACGACGTGCGCCTGCGCATCATGAACGGCGACGTCGACTACATCGAAGATGCCACCGAAATGCTCCTCGAAGCGCTCGACGACGAGGACGTCGAGGTCGACGACGACTCCGCCGAGGAACTGGCGCGGCAGCTCTGGTCGGAGTGCCTTGCCGCCTCCGAACAGTGGGTCGACGACGTCACCGATGTCGACCGGGTGGTCGAGGCGTTCGAGGAACTCGAGGAGCGTGGCATCGCCTACGGCATCTTCATGGACTGGTCCGACATCCAACCGGTGGAACCTGACCGTGGCCGCGTGCTCATCTGGGTGAACGAGTGGGAGAACCTCTCCCACGAGGAGGTCCGTGACCTGCGGATCGGGTACACCGGCACCGGCGCCCCGGACGACGAGGTGGCGGCGGAACTCGTCGCCCCCTGCGCGACGCCGGCCTGTCGCCGCGGGGTCCCGAGGACGACCACGTCGAGGTCCCGGTGCTCTGGCAGGTGCATCTCGAGGGCGGCGACGACCTCTGACCCGGCCCGTCCGGGCGCGCCGGTCGACTCAGGCGCGCCCGACGGGCACACTGGCGCACATGGACCAGCGCAACCCGGACCCCGACGACCGCCCGCTCCCGGACGAGCCCCTCACCGACGAGCCCAACGACGCCCCCCTCGACCCCGCCGCGGGCGACCCCGCCGTCGATGAACCCGCCCAGGAGGAACCCCGCAAGCGGTACGCCGACGTCAGCACGTCGCGTCGGGCCCTGTGGGTGGTCGGCGGCCTGGTCGGCGTCTACATGATCGGGCGCGGCCTGTACGGCATGATCACCGGCGAGGAGGAGCAGCCGTAGTGGCCCCATCCGGGCGTGGGTAGGCTGGGCCAATGGAGATTGACGTTCTGGCCTGCCTCAACGCCCGCATGTCCCAGCCGCAGATGGTCACCGCTGACGAGGCCCTCCCCGGCCGCGACACCCCCATCCTCAGCCCCATGCCCACCCATGAGGTGCTGGGCCTGCCGCTGCACGAGGTGCCCGCCGGCGCCGAGGTGGCCTACTTCGCGCTCGGCTGCTTCTGGGGCGAGGAGCGCATGTTCTGGCAGGTCGACGGCGTGCTCAACACCGCCGTCGGCTACATGGGCGGCTTCACGCCCAACCCCACGTACAAGGAGGCGTGCACCGGCCACACCGGGCACACCGAGACCGTCAAGGTGGTCTACGACCCCACCAAGGTCAGCTACGACGACCTGCTGACCCTCTTCTGGGAGAACCACGACCCCACGCAGGTCTACCGCCAGGGCAATGACCTGGGCACGCAGTACCGCTCGGCGATCTTCCCCGTCGACGACGAGCAGCGCGAGGCCGCCGAACGCAGCCGCGCCGCCTTCCAGGAGCGCCTCACCGCCGAGGGCTACGGCGAGATCTCCACCGAGATCACGCCCGGCCAGACGTTCTACTACGCCGAGCTCGAACACCAGCAGTACCTGCACAAGAACCCGAATGGCTACTGCCCCAACCACGCCACCGGCGTGAAGTGCGGGTGATCCCGCTCCAGACCGAACGCCTGCTGCTGCGCGCGTTCACCGACGACGACCTCGAGTTCGTCTTCCAGCTCCACCAGAACCCAGACCTGGTGCGTTTCATCCGGACGGCGACCACGCCGGACCTGGAGACCGCACGCCGGCACCTCGACAAGTTCATGACGCTGCGCGACCACCCCGTGCACGGCTTCTCGGTGGTCGAGCTGCGCACCGGTCCACACGCGGGC
Organism: Tessaracoccus lubricantis; assembly: GCF_039544535.1. Lineage (NCBI taxonomy): Bacteria > Bacillati > Actinomycetota > Actinomycetes > Propionibacteriales > Propionibacteriaceae > Tessaracoccus > Tessaracoccus lubricantis. The sequence goes on along the minus strand of NZ_BAABLV010000020.1, from coordinate 21,008 downwards.
ACGGCCGTGGGCATCATCATGGTCAAGCCCATCCCGCCGTCGGGCGGCGGCGAGGCCACCGACACCGAGATCGGCTGGCGCCAGGTGGCAGAGCACACTGGCAACGGCTACATCACGGAGGCGGCCGCGGCCGCGCTGGCCGCCGTGCTCGAGACGGGGCTCCCGGAGGTGGTGGCCGTCACGCACCCCGACAACCACGCCTCACAGCGGGTGTGTGAACGCATCGGCATGCGGCGCATCGGCCTCACCGACGCGTACTACGACACGCAGACCCTGCTGTTCCGCACAACCCGCGCCTAAGCTGAACCCATGACGAACCCCGCGCTCGAGGCGCTGGCCTCCTCCGGCATCGACCACACCGTCACGCGCCACGGCCGCGTGCGCTCCCTCGCGGAGGCGGCAGCGGCCCGAGGCGTCGAGCCGCGCGACATCATCAAGACCATGGTCGTGCGCCGCGGCGAGGGCGACTACCTCCTGGCCCTCGTGCCCGGCGACCGCACGATCTCCTGGCCCAAGCTCCGCACGCTGCTGGGGGTCTCCCGGCTCTCGATGCCCGACGCAGACACCGCCCTGGACGTCACGGGCTTCGAGCGCGGCACCATCACGCCGTTCGGCACGAAGACGCCGCTGCCGGTGGTCGCCGACGAGCTCGTGCGCGGCCGCCGGATCTCCATCGGCGCGGGCGACCACGGCGTCGCCGCCACCGTCGACGGCGACGCCCTCATCGCCCACTTCGACGCCACCGTCGCCGACATCACCGAACCGGAAGGCTGAGGCGTGCTGAGCTTCCGGGCCACGCACTCCACGGACCCCGAGGCGGCGCGGCTGCTGGCCGCCTACTTCGCCGAACGCGTCTCCGGCTGGCAGGGCCAGGACACCACCTACCAGCCCAAGCCCGCCGACTTCTCCCGGGGCGCGCTGCTCGTGGCCGAGAAGGACGGCGAGGCCATCGGCGTCGGCGGCATCCGCCCCGTCGCGGGCCACGGCATGGAGGTCAAACACCTCTACGTGGCTCCGGAGGGCCGCGGCACGGGCGCCGGGCGCGCGCTGTTGCGCGAGCTGGAACGCCGCGCCGTCTCGCTGGGCGCGCACCGCATGGTGCTCGACACCAACGCCGACCTGGAGAGCGCCAACCGCCTCTACCGGGCGGAGGGGTACCAGTCGGTGGAGCCGTTCAACGACAACCCCAACGCCACCAACTGGTTCGCCAAGGACCTCCCCGCCACCTGGGTGCTGGTGCACGGCGCCTGCACCTACCCGTCGATCTTCGACGGCTGGCGCGGCCCCCTGACGGCGATGGGCGCGGCCGAGATCCTCGCGCCCGATCTGCAGGCCGGCGCAGACCCGGCCACGCTCACGACGGCGGGCCAGGCCGCGCAGGTGCGGGCGGCGCTCGACGCGGCCCGGCACCCGGTGGTGCTCGTGGGCTGGTCGATGGGCGGGCTGGTGGCGCTGACCGTCGCCGACCACCCCGCCGTCGCGGGCCTCGTCCTGCTGGAGCCGTCGGTGCCCGCCCCGCTGCTGGACCCCGACCGCCGCATCGTCACCCCTGGCCCGGGCCTCCTCGACCCCGAGACCACCTACGGACCCGCCGACGACGGCCAGCCGCGTCGCCCCGAGAGCGCCTGGGCCCGCGACGAGCGCAAGAACGGCGTCGACGTGCCGGCACTGCCCGCGTCCACGCGCGCGCTGGTGGTGTGGGGGCCAGAATTCCCGGATCGTGGCCAGCGGGTGGCCGAGCTCATCGGCGCCGAGGAGTTGGAGCTGGGGGCCAGCCACGTCGACATGGTGCTCGATGGCGCCACGCGCGAGGCCGTCCTGGCCGCGTGGCGTCGGGAGGGCTGAGAGCTCAGCCCCCGGCGCGCCGCACCATCTCCGCGATCCACGTGGGCGCGAACGGCGAGGTGCAGTTGGGCGGCGTCGGGTAGTCCTTGAGCACCTCGAGCCGTTCCCCGATGCCCACGGCCCGCTCCCGCAGCGACGGGTGCTCGATGCCGATCTGCGCCAGCGTGGTGTTCATCTGCCACTGGAGGCGCTCCGGTGCGTCCTTCATCTGCGCCTCGATGAGGTCGAGCAGGCGGGGCAGGTCCAGCCCGTCGGAGTCCTTCCGCACCCGGTCGGCCGTCAGCGCCCAGCCGGCACTGGCCACCACCGGGTCCGCGTCGTCGAACCACTTCAGGCGCAGTTCCTCGGCGTGCGGGCCCTTCATCACGACGTAGCCCACCAGCCAGTCGTGCACCTTCGGCGTCCGCGCCTCACGCAGCATCGCGTCGAGGTCCGCTGCGGAGTACTGCCTGGGCCGGCAGGTCAGGATCGCCAGCAACCTGGCGGCGGTGTCGCCCGTGGCCCACAGGTCCTTGGCGAACTCGTGGTCGGCCTTCATCCGCTTGGCCACCGCGCGCAGCTTCGTGAGGTTGACGGCGTGGTCGTCGCCGTGGCGCTGGTTGACCGCCAGCACCTTGGGGTCCGCGAGGTCGTCCAGCTCGGCCATCACTGCGTCCAGGTCATGCATGGGGCGAGTCTAGGCGGAGGTTGCGCCCCCACGCCGTGACATGATGCCCCCGTGGTGTGGCAATTGTGGGAGGGACAGGCGCGGTTCCGCCGTTCCCTCGAGCAGGTCGCCAACGACGTGCTGGACGCCGCCGGGGTCGACATCGACCCCCGAGCCTTCCTCGTCGCGCTGCCCATCAGCCCCGACGGAGACGTGCTCGTCGAACCGCAGCGCGGCCACTTCGACCGCACCATCCTGAAGCAGGCCAGCACGCTCGCGACGCGTCGCCTCAACAAGCTCGTGCGCGACGGCGAACTCGACGACGACAGCCAGGCCCACCTGGCCGCACTGGAGTCCCGCACCCGACGACGGGTGGTCGCCGACAAGCTCGACGCCGCCGCCCGCGCCACCGGCCGGGTCCACTTCGTGGGCCTCGGGGTGCGGATCGGGGAGCACCTGGCGTTCCCGGTGCTGGCCCTCCACGCCGATCCCTGGCAGGAGCTGCCGCAACTGCCGGACGACGCCGACGACGCGTTCCTCACTGCGCGCTCCTTCCAGGAGGCCGTGGTCACCACCGTGCTCGACGTCGCCTCGCGCGAGCTGGACCGCCAGTCGCCCGGCCAGGTGGTGCGGGCGGACACCGAGGCCGTCCTGCGCGCCGCCGCCGACTCGTTCGTCTCCGCAGTCGTCGCCCGCACCGGCCAGGACCACGCCTTCGGCGCCATGCAGGCCTTCGACGCCGTGGCCGCCACCCGCTACGAGGGCCGCGCGGGAAAGGGCACCCTCGTGCTCGCGCCGGCAGCCGACGACACGGTCACCCGCATCATCACGCTGGAGCACCCCGTGCCCATCGGCCGCACCCGCGGGCTGCGCAAGATCCTCGAGCTCTCCGGCCCGGGGCTGCACCTGCTCTGTGACGGCCGCGAGGTGTACGGGCTGGGCACCTTCGACAACGGCGCCCGCGGCCACACGTTCGGGGTGCGCATCTCCGGCGACGGCTCCTGGGAACTGTGGGACGACGACGTGCCGTTCCTGCGGGTGGACAACGGCATCCCCGTCATGCCCCGCGACCTGCTGGACGAGGACGAGTTCGCGATCACCGTCGAGCGGGTCTTCCCCAACGTGTCGGCCCGCAACGCGCGGATCCTGTGGCGCGTGGCGGTGGCCTGCTCGCAGCAGGCGCACGGCACCATGCTCGTCGTCCACCCCGAGGCCGACAGGGAGGCCGCCCGGCTCCTCCCCCAGGCCTACGCCATCACCCCCACCCGCCTGTCGGACCGTGCGCTGGAGGCGGCCACCAGCATCGACGGTGCGGTGCTCGTGTCGCCGGACGGCCGCTGTCACGCAGTCGGCGTCATCCTCGACGGGCTCGCGACCGGCACCGGGGACCCCGCGCGTGGCGCCCGGTTCTCCTCCGCGATCCGCTACCTGGCCGGCGCCGGCAAGGGCGCGATGGTGATCATCGTGTCCGAGGACGGCCGCATCGACCTGCTGCCGAAGTCGAAGCGCCGGGTGCGGCGCGCGACGGTGCAGCGCGCCGTCGACCGCCTGGTCACCACCGCGGCGGAGGGCGAGGACCCGGAGGCGTTCACCCGGGCCGACCGCGCCGTCGAGAAGATCGAGTTCTACCTCAACCAGGAGCAGTGCGACGCCGTCAACGCTGCGCGCGAGGCGGTGGAGTCGCGCGAGTGGGGCGAGGCGCGGGTGCGCCGGCAGTACATCCCGATCGCGCCTGATCCGGCGATGGACGATTCCTATTTCGTGGACCGTGCAACTCTCAACGACGAGGAGTAGTAGTTCTGCTGGGCCCGCGGCTGCCTACACTGTCGGGGTGAGGAAATGGTCGGTCGCTGCGCTCGGGGTCGCCGTTGCCGTGGCCGGGTGCACCCCGCTGTCGCCGGGGCTGGGGCCCACGCTGACCACATCGTCGCCGTCAGCCGCAGCCACGTCCGCGAGCCCGACGTCCCCGGCGCCCAGCCCCATCACGGAGCCGGAGCTGCCGCAGCGGTTCCCCGTCGACGGCGCGCTGATCGACCACGCCGAGCTCGTCGTCGAGGAACTCCACGCAGTCGCCTCGGGCCTGCCGGTGCTGAAGCTCGACATCACCGCAGACCAGGCGACGCTGACGGCGCTGCGGCCGGACGGCTCGGTGGCGAGCTACCGCTGGAGCGCGGACGAGATCACCCGCGTCGACTCCGACATCCAGTACCTCGAACAGGCCACGTTCGACCCGGCCGACTTCCCCCTGCAGTCGACGGCGCGCATGTTCGACATCGCCGACCTGAGGGGCGTGCGGGGCGAGCTGGTGCTGCAGATCGTGGAGTACCGCGAGGGTCAGGTGTTGATGACGATCACGTCGCGGCCGGAGTCCACGACGGTGTTCTTCCGCGCCGACGGCACCGCCGTCGCCGAGCTGGGCTACACCGGCGTCGCCGACCTCACAGCGGGCCTGGGCGAGGTGCTGGGCGATGCGACGGAGGCGTACGCGGTGGGCTTCAGCCCGAGCCGCGGCTACTGGGCGGACCTGCCGGGCGAGGAGCAGGGGGTGGTGGTGAGCCGCAGCCGCATGGGCGGGCTGCCGGTGTTCGAGACCCGCCGCAGCGAGACGCCGCCGATCGGCACGTTCGACCCCCAGGAGATCGAGCCCGCGACGCTGGCCAAGGTGATCGCGCAGTTCCAGCCGGACCCGGCGCAGCCGTGTGACGTGGTCATCGACCGCAGCACCCAGCGCAGCGGCGCCGTCATGCGCGTCGAGTGCGACGGCGAGGTGCACTACGCCGACCTCGAGGGCCGCGACATGACCAGCCTCATCGCGGACTAGCGCCGGGGCTACTCCCCCAGCTCGTCGGTGCTGAACGTGTCGCACACGTTGGGGTCGCCGCTCTCGAAGCCCTTCGCCACCCAGTACTGGCGCATCTTCGACGAGCCGTGCGTCCAGCTCTCCGGCACCACGCGACCGCCCTGCTGCTGCTGGATGTGGTCGTCGCCGACGGCGCGGGCGGCCTCGACGATGCGGTTGAGGTCGTCCTGCGTCACGGCCTCGATGGGCGAGGCAGGGTCCTCGATGGTGTTTTTGAAGAACACCCCGGCGTAGCAGTCGGCCTGGAGCTCGAGGCGGACGGCGCCCGACTTCGGGCCGGTGTCGTTGCCGCCGGAGCGGGCCTTCTCCATGTCGCCGGTCAGGTTCGAGATGTGGTGGCCGTACTCGTGGCCGACGATGTAGAGCTCCGCCGGATCACTCTGGGACGTGCCGAGGCGCTCGAGCAGCTGGCCCATGAAGACGTCGTCGATGTAGATCGAGGTGTCGCCCGGGCAGTAGAACGGCCCCATCTCGGACGAGCCGGTGCCGCAGGCGGTGCTGATCTGGCCGCTGAACAGCTCCAGCGACGAGATGGGCTGGAAGCCGGAGGTGAACGCGTTGGACCAGTACTGCTCCAGCGCCACGTCGTAGGCGGCCCAGCGGCAGTCTCGGTTCTCCTCGATGTCGGCGGCGGTGTCGCAGTTGAGCTGCTGGCCCTCCTGTTGCTGCTGCGGCTGGCCGGTGCCGCCGCCCAGCACGCTGCCGATGTCGCCGCCGAACAGCAGCGTCAACACCACCAGGATCAGGCCGCCGATGCCACCGCCGACGGCGATGGGCCCGCCGCGGCGTCCGCCACCGCCGCCACGGCGCACGCGGGAACCGCTGATGTCGACGTCAGAGCGATACTCCATGGGAAACCTCCTGCGACTCGGCTTCCGGAGGGCCCCGGAGTACCAGCCAGTTGTTCAACGATAATGTCCATTCCACCGCAGCGTGGGTGCACTGACAAGGATTCCCGGGCCGCAGCGGCACCGCGCCGCCCGGCCGCGCGCTTCCTGAGGGCCGCCTCACGTCCCCACTAGACTGTCCAGATGCGCGTCATCGGTGTCACCAGTCCCCTGCGGGCACCCGTCGCCGATTTCGTCGTGCGGCACGGTGCGCACCCCAGGGTGACGATGTTCGACCACGGCTACGTGCCGCTGCGGCCCCTCGCCGCGGCCATGCAGGACGACGACATCGTCTTCACGTGGTTGGTGCGCGAGGTGCACGAGGCAGACCACCGCCCACCGGAGCGGCACACGGTCTACGTGAGTTCGCCGTCGGAAACCCCTGCGCGCTACCAGCGGGTGGGGGCGTACGCGCTGGTGCTGTCGGACCGCGGCATCCTCGGCACGGTCAACTCGACGGCGACCCCTGCGCCCGGCACGTGGTCGCTGCCCGGCGGCGGCGTCGACCCGGGCGAGTCGCCGTCGGAGGCGGTGCTGCGCGAGGTGTTCGAGGAGACCGGCCAGGAGGTCGTCATCGACCGGGTGCTGACGCTGGAGTCCGAGCACTGGGTGGGCCGCTCGATGAGCGGCCGGTTGGAGGACTTCCACGCGCTGCGCGTGGTGTACGGGGCGACATGCAAAGCACCCAGCGACCCCGTCGTCCACGACATCGGTGGCTCGACTCTTGAGGCCGGCTGGGTGCCGACGCGCGCTTGGCGCTCCTTGCACTGGACCAACAGCTCGCGGACGTTACTGAGCCAGTACGCCCGCAAGCTGTCGTCTGGTCAGTCCCTGAAGTAGCTCATGATGCGCAGGATCTCGACGTACAGCCACACCATGGTGACCGTGATGCCGAGGGCCGCGCGCCACGACTCCTGGGCGGGGGCCTGGGCGGCGATGCCGCGCTCCACCGAGTCGAAGTCGGTGACGAGGTTCAGCACCGCCAGGACGACGGCCAGGATCGACACGCCGATCGCCAGCCAGCCGGCGCCGGAGCCGATCTCCCGCAGGCCGGTGTTGACGCCGAAGATCGCCAGCACGAAGTTGACCAGCAGCACGCCGGCGAGCGCGATGGTGCCGATGGTGACCATCTTGCGGAACTTCGGGGTGACGCGGATGTTGAAGAACTTGTACGCGGCCAGGGTGGCGCCGGCGGTCACGAACGTGGCGAGCACCGCCTGGGCCACGATGCCGGGGTAGACGAACTCGAAGAACTTCGAGAACGCGCCCACGAACACGCCCTCGACCAGCGCGTAGAACAGCACGCCGCCGACGGGCAGCTTGCGGCGCCCGGCCACGAACAGGATGGTCACGAGGCCGACGATGCCCGAGGCGATCACGGCGGGCATCAGCAGCTGCATCGGCAGCAGCATGAAGGTGGCGACGGCGGCGACGGCCACGGCGCCCAGCGTGATGGCGGTCTTGGCCAGCACGTCGTCGAGCGTCATCACGCCCCCGGCGCGCGGGCCGGCCTGCTGCGGCGCGGCGTACGGGTCGAAGCCCTGGCCGTACTGCTGCTGCGGCGGCAGGTAGCCCTGCCACTGCCCGGCCTGCTGGGCCTGCGGCTGGGCATAGCCCTGCGGCTGGCCGTAGCCGGTGTAGCCGCGCTGCTGGGTGTTCTTGGTAAAGGAGTCGGGCCGGCCGATGATCGGATTAGCCATGTGCGTCTCTTTCTGGTCTAAGGTCCCCTGCGGGATCGTCACCCTCAATGGTACGTGCTCCCGCTGTCAGCCTCCTGTGTACCAGAGCGGCCAGCGGATGGCCCCGCAACCTGCCACGATCTTGGGCATGAGCACTCCGCAGAAGGCGACCCTCACGTTCCTCGGCGCAGCCGGTACCGTCACCGGCTCCAAGTACCTCATCACACTCGACGACCGGCGCATCCTCGTCGACGCCGGCATGTTCCAGGGCGAGAAGAAGTGGCGGTTGAAGAACCGCGAGGAGTTCCCCGTCGACCCCTCCTCGATCTCCGACGTGCTGCTCACGCACGCGCACACCGACCACGTCGCGTACCTCCCCGCGCTGGTCAAGCACGGCTTCCGCGGCCCCATCTGGGCCACGGAGGCGACGATCCGGCTGGCCGAGATCGTGCTGCGAGACTCCGGCAAGCTCCAGGAACAGGCCGTCGGCGACGCCGTGCGCGGCGGCTGGTCGAAGCACGAGGTGCCCGAAGCCATCTACACCACCGCCGACGTCGAGGACACCCTCCCGCTGTTCCGCGCCGTCCAGTGGGACACCAACGTTGACGTCGACGGCATCAGGGCGCGCTGGACCAGATCGGCGCACATCTTGGGGTCGGCTTCCATCCACGTGGAGTTCGGCAACCGCTCCGTGCTCTTCTCGGGCGACCTGGGCCGCCACGACCACCCCATCCTCAAGGACCGCGCCACTCCCCCGGGCGCCGACATCGTGCTGATCGAGTCGACGTACGGCGACCGCGAGCACCCGGAGCCCGCGGTGCCGCACGAGGACTTCGCCGCCGCCATCCGCCGCACCGTCGAGCGCGGCGGCCAGGTGGTGGTGCCGGCCTTCGCGATCGACCGCACGGAGACCGTGCTGCACGCGCTGGTCCAGATGCGCCGCGAGGGGCGCATCCCCGAGGTGCCCGTCGTCGTGGACGGGCCCATGTCGTTGCGGGCGCTGGCGGTCTACAGCGACACGTCGCTGGGCGAGTTGCGCGACGACGTCACGGTGGCCGACTTCACCGACCTCGACCTCACCGCCACCCGCGGCTCACGCGACTCGAAGGCGCTCAACAAGCGCACCGAACCGATGATCATCATCTCCAGCTCCGGCATGGCCGAGGGCGGCCGGGTGCTCTACCACCTGCAGCGGCTCCTGCCTGACCCGCGCAACACCGTCGTGCTGACGGGCTACCAGGCCGAGGGCACCCGCGGCCGGGCGCTGGAGGACGGCGCCCGCCAGGTGAAGATCAACGGCCGCTACGTGCGGGTCAAGGCCGAGATCGTGCGCGACCGGGAGTTCTCCGTGCACGGCGACGCCTCAGACCTGATGGACTGGCTGAAGGCGCTGGACAAGGAGTCGGAGGAGGTCTTCGTGACGCACGGGGAGCCCGCCGTCGCGGAGTTGTTCGCCGAGCGCATCTCAGACGAGTTGGGCTGGGTCGCCATCGCCCCGAAGCACGGCGAGGTCATCACGCTGCTCGCCGACGACGAGCAGTTCGAGGACTGAGTGCCCCCGACGGGACTCGAACCCGTACTGGAGCGGGTTTAAGCCGCCTGCCTCTGCCAATTGGGCTACGAGGGCCTCGCCTGAGTGTAGCGGCGGTGAGCGAAAGACCGCGGTCTGATGTGGGCGACCTCCCGGCCCGATAGGCTGAAGGCTCGCACAGGGGGAGGGCCACGTTGACCGCGTTTCTGATCATCGGAGGCGTCGGTATCGCATTGGTCCTCGTGTCGCTGCTCGTCGGTGACGTGCTGGACGGGCTGTTCGACCTCGACGTCCTCGGCGGCGACCTGTTCTCCGTATCCTCCATCTCCGCCTTCGTCGGCGCCTTCGGCTTCGGTGGCGCGCTGGGCCTCGCGCTGAGCAACCTCATGGTGGTCGCCGTGCTGACCGGCATCGTCATGGGCGTGGGGGCCGCGTGGGCCGCCATCCGCCTGACACGCGCGCTGAAGCGCGGCGAGGACGCCGCGAGCTTCCGTTCGGACTCCATGATCGGCCACGCCGGCCGCGTCATCACCGCCATCCCCGAGGGCGGCTACGGAGAGATCAGCATCAGCGTGGGCGGCCACGTGCGCAAGATCGCAGCCAAGGCCGCGCTCCCCGTCGCAACGGGCGACGAGGTGTGGGTCTCGGCCATCCTCTCCCCCACCGCCGTCGAGGTCACGCCCACGCGGGCCCCCGGCGAACTCACCCCTTGATTCACCCGGCACGAACGAGCGAAAGGCACCCATGCCAGATCCTGTAATCACGTCAATCCTCGGCCTCGTCATCCTCCTGGTCCTGATCGGTCTCCTGATCGCCAGCCGGTACAAGGTGGCCAAGCCCAACGAGGCGTTCATCATCACCGGCCGCAAGGGCCGGGAGGTCCGCAACCCGGAGACCGGCCTGGTGTCCACGGACCTGAGCGGCCAGAAGGTCGTCATGGGCGGCGGCGTCTTCGTCATCCCGTTCATCCAGCGCCTCCACACGCTCGACCTGTCGTCGCGGCGCATCATGGTCACCATCCGCAACGCCGTCTCCGGCCAGGGCATCAAGCTCAACGTCGACGGCGTGGCCATCGTGAAGGTGGGCGGCAACGAGGACTCGATCCGGGCCGCCGCGCAGCGCTTCCTGGGCCAGCAGGACGAGATCGAGACCTTCACGCAGGAGACCCTCGCCGGCTCGCTGCGCTCGATCGTCGGTTCGCTGACGGTGGAGCAGATCATCCGCGACCGCGCCGCGTTCGCCCAGCGGGTCACCGACGAGTCCGAGTCCTCCCTCACGGGCCAGGGCCTGGTGCTCGACACCTTCCAGATCCAGGACATCTCCGACGACGGCACCTACCTGTCAGACCTGGGGCGCCCGGAGTCGGCCAAGGTGGGTCGCCTGGCCGCCGTCGCCGAGGCCGAGGCCCGGCGGGAGGCCGAGCAGGCGCAGATCGCCGCCGAGCAGGAGATCGCCATCTCGCAGCGCGCACTCGTGCTGAAGCAGGCCGAGATCCAGTCGGAGACCGACGCGGCCCGCGCCACCGCTGCTGCCGCCGGTCCGCTCGCGCAGGCTGACCGTGACCAGGCCATCCTGCTCGAGCAGGAGAAGGTCGCCGTCGCACAGGCCGCGCTGAAGGAACGCCAGCTCGACACCGAGGTGCGCCGCCCGGCTGACGCAGAGCGGTACCGCGTCGAGACGGCCGCCGAGGCCCGCCGCAACGCGGCCATCTTCGAGGCCGAGGCACAGAAGGCCTCCTCGATCGCCAACGCCGAGGCGGAGGCCGAGCGCCAGCGCCTCACGGGTGTCGGTGAGAAGTCCCGCCGCATCGCGGAGGCCGAGGCCGTCCGCGCCGAGGGCGAGGCGAAGGCAGCGGCGGTGCTCGCCGTCGGCCAGGCCGAGGCAGAGGCCATGGACAAGCGCGCCGAGGCGTTCGCGCACTACAACGAGGCCGCCGTGCTGCAGATGCTCATCGAGGTGCTGCCGCAGATGGCCGAGAAGGTCGCCGCGCCGCTGGGCAACATCGACAAGCTCACCGTCGTGTCCACCGACGGTGCCTCGACGCTGCCCCGCCAGGTCACCGACAACGTGCTGCAGACCATGCAGATGGTCAAGGACACCACCGGCTACGACCTGACCGCCGTCCTCGACCGGATGGCCGGCAAGACCAACGGCGCGTTGGACAACGCCTCGTCCGAACGCTAGCCAGACGAGCAGGCCGGTGGTGCGCCAGTCGCGCCACCGGCCTTCTCATGCCCCGAGCATGCCCTCGACGATCTCCGCGGCCGGTGCCGGGCGCACGCCGTCGGTGCGCGTGCCGCACCACAGCGGGGTGAAGTCGGTGCGGCCCTGGGCCTCCGCCGCGGCGCGCAGGGGCGCCAGGGCGCCGGCCGCCAGGGGGAACGGCGGGGCCGGGTCGGGGAACTCGCCCAGCTCCAGGACCAGGCGGGTGGGTATGCCCCGCGCCGGCCGCCCGGTGAAGGCGCTGGTGACCACCGTGTCGTGTGGCCTCTGGATGGCGTCTCGATGGAACGATGACGTGGTGGCCTCGTCGGCCAGCAGGAAGGCGGTGCCCGCCTGGACGGCGATGGCACCGGCGTCGAGCGCGGCCCGCACGTCGGTTGCGGTGGTGATGCCGCCGGCGGCGATCACCGGACACCCCACCGAGGACCGCACGGCCCGCACGAGATCGAGCGTCGGCATGTGCAGCGAGAGGTCCTCCGACAGGAAGTGCCCCCGGTGGCCGCCTGCCTCCCAGCCCTGGGCGATCACGGCGTCGGCGCCGTGCTCGACCAGCCACCGCGCCTCGTCGACGGTGGTCGCGGTGCTGAGCACGACCGCGCCCCACGCCTTCACGCGGCGCAGCAGCCCTTCGTCGGGCAGCCCGAAGTGGAAGCTGACCACCGGCGGGGCGTAGGGCTCGATCACGTCGCAGACGTGGGCGTCGAACGGGCGACGCGTCACTCCCCCGCCGGTCTCCGCCACCGCGTACTCGGCACGGTACGGCGCCAGCGCGGCCAGCCACGCCTCCTCGCGAGCGGGGTCCGCCGCGGGCATGTGGTGGGCGAAGAAGTTGACGTTGTAGGGCACGTCCTCGACGGCGAGCAGGGTCAGCTCAGCGGTGAGGGCGTCGTCGGAGAGCATGGCGGCGGGCAACGACCCCAGCGCACCCGTGCGGCCCACCGCCACCGCCAGGGCGCTCCCCTGCACGCCCGCCATGGGCGCCTGCACGATGGGGAGTTCGGAGAGCATCAGTCCTCCAGCAGCCCCAGCGCGATGCCGTCGAGGATGTCGGTCTCGCTCACCAGCACGGTTCCGCCGGGGACGCGCAGCGAGATCTCGTCGAGGATCAGGCCGCCGGCGCCGATCACGGCCGCCCGCAGGGGATGCATGCACGGCTCCTCCGCCGTCGCGGCGGCGTGCTGGGTCAGCCACCGGCCGAGGTGCTGCTCGATGTCGTCCCTCGTCAACACCGTCTCGTGCACGGCCTCGCGACGGTACTCCTGCAGGTGGAGCTTCGCGGCTGCGAAGCTCGTCACCGTGCCGGCGACGCCGACGGCGCTGGCCAGCGTCGCGAAGCTGACATCTGCCCCGTCCAGCTGGGCACCGATGTGCGCCCGGGCCGCGGCCACCTCCGCCTCCGACGGCGGGTCACCCTGCAGGAAGCGCTCCTTCATGCGCACCGCGCCGATGTTCAGGCTGACGGCGGAGAGGATCTGCGAGTCCCGCCCCACCACGATCAGTTCGGTCGAGCCACCACCGATGTCGAACACCAGCGACGGCGTCGGGACGCTGACGCCGCTGAGCACGCCCAGCGTCGAGAGATTCGCCTCCTCGCCTCCGGAGATGACGTCGACGCGCACCCCCAGCCTGTCGCGGACGTTGGCCTCGAACAGGGCCCGGTTGCTGACGTCGCGGGCCGCTGAGGTGGCGACGAAGCGCACGCGGTCGGCGCCGGCGCCGGTGATGAGCTCGGCGTACTCCTCGAAGATGCGGTTGGCGCGCTCGAGCGCGTCCGGGTGGAACTCGCCGGTGGCGTCCACCCCCTGCCCGAGCCGCGCGAGCCGCGTCTGCCGGGTGAGTTCGGTGAGTTCGCCGTCGGCACCCCTGCGCACGACCAACAGGCGGATGGAGTTGGTGCCGCAGTCGACGGCGGCGACGGTGGTCACTCCTCCTCCAGGCACGGCGTGCGCCAGAACTCGCCCAGCAGTTCGACCGCCTCGTCGCCCAGCGGGTTGACGCCCGGCCCCTTGGCGAGGGAGTGTCCGACGAGCACGTGCAGGCACTTGACCCGCGTGGGCATGCCGCCCGCAGTGATGCCGTCGATCTCCTCCACGTGGCCGAGTTCCTCGCGGTCAGCGAGGTAGGACTCGTGCGCGCGCCGGTAGGCGGCCGCCAGGTCCTCGTCGGTGGTGAGCCGCTCGGTCATCTGCGCCATCAGGCCCGACGCCTCGAGCGTGGAGGTGGCCGACGTCGCGCGCGGACACGTCAGGTAGTAGGTGGTGGGGAACGGCGTGCCGTTGGGCAGCCGCGGCTCGGTCTTGACGACGCCGGGCTTGCCGCACGGGCACCGCCAGCCGACCTCGACGACGCCGCGGGGCTGGCGCCCGAGCTGGGCCTCGACGATGGCGAGGTCCTCCTGCGTGGGTTCGCTCATGCCTACTACTCCTCCTCCGCGGGCGAGTCCGTGAGCTTCACGGAGGTCCACATCTTCTCGTACCACTCGCCCTGCAGTTCGGGCTCCTCCTGCGTCATCGTGACGCCCTCGAGCGGGTTGCCCTCGGCGTCGATCACGCGGTAGCCCACCTCGCCGGGCATCACCCAGCCCAGCCGGACACGGGCGATGGACCGCACGTATTCGGGGTCGTCCCAGCGCTCCAGCTGGTCCTCCATGTCGGCGATGCGCTCCCGCTCCGCGGCGATCTCAGCGCGCACCGCGGCGAGTTCCTGCGCCTGGGCGAAGTAGACGCGCAGCGAATGCGCGAGCACCAACCCGATGCCGGCGATCACGACCAGCAGCACCGCCAGCCGCCAGGTGGCCGCCATCGCGCGGCTGGCCCGCGGCAGGGGCGCGGGCTTCGGGTTCATCGCCCGGGGCACCTCCTGCTCGGGCAGCGGCTCGACCTGCTGCCGCCTGGTGCGCTCACCCGGACGCGCCGTCGTCCGCGACCGCGGGGTGCCGCGGCCGGGGCCGGTGTTGGCCTGTCGGGAGCGAGGTGTCTGAGCCACCTTCCCAGTTTGCCGCATGTCGCCGATGCCGCCGGAACCGACTCGCACGGGCCCACAAAGCAGTCAGGGCCCTGACCTGGGAGGTCAAGGCCCTGAAGCGGCTTTCGCTGGTGATCAGCCCTGGAAGCGCGGGAACGCCGAACGGCCGGCGTAGACCGCCGCCTCGTCGAGGTCCTCCTCGATGCGCAGGAGCTGGTTGTACTTGGCGACGCGGTCCGTGCGGGCCGGGGCGCCGGACTTGATCTGGCCGCAGCCGAGGGCGACGGCGAGGTCCGCGATGGTGGTGTCCTCGGTCTCACCGGAGCGGTGCGACATCATGGTGCGGAAGCCGTTGCGGTGGGCCAGGTCGACGGCGTCGATGGTCTCCGACAGCGAACCGATCTGGTTGACCTTCACCAGCAGCGCGTTGGCGGTCTGGGTGTCGATGCCGCGCTGCAGGCGGGTGACGTTGGTGACGAACAGGTCGTCGCCGACGAGCTGGACCTTGGCGCCCAGACGGTCGGTCATGAGCTTCCAGCCGTCCCAGTCCTCCTCGTTCAGCGGGTCCTCGATGGAGACCATCGGGTAGGCGTCGACGAGCTCGGCGTAGTAGTCGACCATCTGCTCGGCGGTCTTCTTCTCGCCCTCGAAGACGTAGGAGCCGTCCTCGAAGAACTCGGAGGCGGCCACGTCGAGCGCCAGCGCGATGTCGGCGCCGGGCTCGAAGCCGGCCTTCTTGATGGCCTCGACGATCAGGTCGAGCGCAGCGCGGTTCGACTCGAGGTTCGGGGCGAAGCCGCCCTCGTCGCCGAGGCCGGTGTTCAGCCCGCGCTCCTTGAGGACGGACTTCAGCGCGTGGTAGACCGCCGCGCCCATCTCGAGCGCCTCGGCGAACGACTCGGCGCCGATCGGGGCGATCATGAACTCCTGGATGTCGACGTTGGAGTCAGCGTGCGAGCCACCGTTGAGGATGTTCATCATCGGGACGGGCAGGATGTGGGCGTTGGGGCCGCCGACGTACTTGTACAGCGGCAGGCCGGCCTCTTCGGCGGCGGCGTGCGCCACGGCCAGCGACACGCCGAGGATGGCGTTGGCGCCGAGCTTGGCCTTGTTGTCGGTGCCGTCGAGCTCGAGCATGGCCATGTCGACGATGCGCTGCTCGGAGGCGTCGAGGCCGAGGATCTCCTCGCCGATGACCTCGGTGGCGTTCTTCACCGCGGTGAGCACGCCCTTGCCGCCGTAGCGGCCCTTGTCGCCGTCGCGAAGCTCAACGGCCTCGAAGGCGCCGGTGGAGGCACCCGACGGAACGGCGGCGCGACCCTGTGCGCCCGACTCGAGCTCGACCTCGACCTCGATGGTCGGGTTGCCGCGGGAGTCCAGGATCTCGCGTGCCTGGATGAATTCGATGGATGCCATTTAAGGTCCCTTTCAAAGAGTGGTCTCTTTCGGGCCCAAGCCTAGCTGTAACCGGTTCGGTCTCCCGCGTCGGGGCAGCCGGATTGAGCGTGGTTTCAGTCAGTGCCGGATTCGGCCGCCCGGATCTGTTCCTCGAGGGCGCGGAGGGCCTGCCGGGCGGCGGCGTCCGCGTCGATCCCGTTGGCCTGGGCCCGCGCCACCAGTGAGAGGATCTCGCGCCCGACGGTGGCCTCGTCGACGGGTTCGGCGGGCAGGTCGACGGCGACCGCGTGCGAGCGGGTGCGCGAGACGACCTTGTGGGCCCGGCCGATCACGCTGAGCGATTCGGCGATGCCCTCGAGCGCGGACGTGCGGCCCTTCTCGGCGCGCTTGCGCTCCTCCCAGTTCTGCCACATGTCCTGCGGCACGTCCTCGTCGCCGAACACGTGCGGGTGGCGGCGCACCAGCTTGTCGGAGATGCCCCGTGCCACGTCGTCGAGGGTGAAGCGGCCCTCGTCCTCGGCGATCCGGGCGTGGAAGTACACCTGCAGGAGGAGGTCGCCGAGTTCCTCGACCAGCTCGGTGTCCGACCCGGCCTCGACGGCGTCGACGACCTCGCAGGCCTCCTCGATGAGGTGGTTGAGCAGCGAGCGGTGGGTCTGTTCGGCGTCCCACGGGCACTTGACCCGCAGTTCCGCCATCACCTGGCGCAGGCGCTCGAGCTCAGAGGTCACTGGATGTCGGTGGCAGGCAGCGAGAGCGAACCGGATTCGGAGAGCAGCTGCTGCGTCCAGGGCTCCCACTTGCCGTAGCGGGGGTTGAGCTGCACGTCGAGGTTGTTGGCGGCCTCCTCGATGAACTGCGGCTCCAGCTGGGCCAGCATCGAGGTCTTGACGTTGGCCAGCGCCAGCGGCTCGCAGTCGGACACGGAGAACAGCTGCTCGGAGCCCTGCGCCTGCTGGGAGCCGGCGGCGCGCACCTCCTCGTCGGTGATGTCGGCGCCGAACGAATCGAACAGCCCGCCCAGGAGCAGCGTGCCGACCACGCCCTGGCGGCGCAGCTGGTCAGGTGCCACCTGGAGCGCCTCGGCGCACCCGTCGATGATCTGGTCGACCTCGCTCTCGGTGTACCTGTTGCCGTCGACGACGAGCGCGGTACCGCCGGTGGGGCTGCACCCTGCCAGGAGACCGACGGCGGCGATGCCGGCGAGGGCAGGTGCGAGACGCGTGAGCTTCATCTGGATCCTCTCGAACATGGGGTGGCTTGAAGCACCTCGCTCAGCGTACCGCAGCCCCGCCAGGGGGCCCGAGGCCGCCGCCTCGTGCTCAGGCGAACAACTGCGTCAGCAGCGTGGTGGTCCAACCGAGGTAGTCGTCGGTGTCCGGCTTGGGGACGAGGATCTGGTCCGTGGCCTCCTTGACCACTGAACCGGGGTACAACCGCTGGAGCCGCAGCTGCCTGGATTCCGGCAGCACCAGAGGCGAGAAGCGCACAACCTTGCCCTGCGGCACGATCTCCTGGACGCCGTGCTCCCGCGCGAGGTTGCGCAGGCCGGCGACGCCCAGCAGCTGCTCGACGGGGGGCGGCAGCTCGCCGTAGCGGTCGACGAGTTCGGCGCGCACCGCGTCGATGTCGGCCTCGGTGCGGATCTCGGCGATCTGCTTGTACATCTCCAGGCGGAGCCGCTCGGAGGTGATGTAGTCGTCGGGGAGGTGGGCGTCGACGGGGATCTCGACGCGCATCGTGGGCTCGGGTTCGGTGTCCTCGCCGCGCCAGTTGGCCACGGCCTCGCCCACCATGCGCAGGTACATGTCGAAGCCGACGCCCTCGATGTGGCCGGACTGGTCCTCGCCGAGGAGGTTGCCGGCGCCGCGCAGCTCGAGGTCGCGCATGGCGATGGCCATGCCCGAGCCCAAGTCGGTGTTGGCGGCCATGGTGGCCAGGCGCTCGTGCGAGGCCTCGGTGAGCGTCTTGTCCGCCGGGTACAGGAAGTAGGCGTAGCCGCGTTCGCGCGAGCGGCCCACGCGGCCGCGCAGCTGGTGGAGCTGCGAGAGGCCGAGCTTGTCGGCGCTGTCGATGATGAGGGTGTTGGCCGACTGGATGTTGAGGCCGGATTCGACGATGGTGGTGCACACCAGGACGTCGGCGCGGCGTTCCCAGAAGTCCTGCATCACCTGTTCGAGGCGGTGCTCGCTCATCTGGCCGTGGGCGGTGACGATGCGCGCCTCGGGTACCAGTTCGCGCAGGTGCGCGGCCGTCTTCTCGATGGTGCCCACGCGGTTGTGCACGAAGAAGGCCTGGCCCTCACGCGCCAGCTCGCGGCGGATGGCCGCCTTGACCTGCCCGTCGTCGTAGGGGCCGGCGAAGGTGAGCACGGGGTGGCGTTCCTCGGGCGGCGTGGCGATGACGCTCATCTCGCGGATGCCGGTGATGGCGATCTCGAGCGTGCGCGGGATGGGCGTGGCCGACATCGACAGGACGTCGACGTTGACGCGCATGGACTTGAGGCGTTCCTTGTGCTCGACGCCGAAGCGTTGCTCCTCGTCGATGACCACCAGGCCGAGGTCCTTGAACTGGATCTCCTTGCTCAGCAGGCGGTGGGTGCCGATCACCACGTCGATGCGGCCGGTGGCCAGGCCGTCGACGACCTTCTTGGCCTCCGCGTCGGTCTGGAAGCGCGACAGCTGCGCCAGCTGCACGGGGAAGCCCGCGAAGCGCGAGGCGAACGTCTGGTAGTGCTGCGTGACCAGCAGCGTGGTGGGCACCAGCACGGCCACCTGCTTGCCGTCCTGCACGGCCTTGAACGCCGCGCGCACCGCGATCTCGGTCTTGCCGAAGCCGACGTCGCCGCAGATGAGACGGTCCATCGGCACGACCTGCTCCATGTCGTGCTTGACCTCGGTGATGGCCGAGAGCTGGTCGTGCGTCTCGACGTAGCTGAAGGCGTCCTCCAGTTCGCGCTGCCACGGCGTGTCGGGGCCGAAGGCGTGGCCCTTGGTGGCCTGGCGAGCGGCGTAGAGCTTGATCAGCTCCGCCGAGATCTCGCGCACTGCCTTGCGGGCCTTGGCCTTGCGCTTGTTCCAGTCGGCGCCGCCCATCTTGTCGAGCGTGGGCGCCTCGGCGCCGACGTAGCGGCTCAGCTGGTCGAGCTGGTCCATCGGCACGAACAGCCGGTCACCGGGGTGGCCGCGCTTGCTGGGCGCGTACTCGATGACCAGGTAGTCGCGGGTGTTGCCCTGCACGGTGCGCTGCACGAGTTCGACGAAGCGGCCGACGCCGTGCTGCTCGTGCACGACGGGGTCGCCGGCCTTGAGTTCGAGCGGCTGGATGGTGGCCTTGCGGCGCTGCGGGAGCTTGCGCTCGGCGCGGTCCACCTCCACCTGGCCGGTGAGCTCGCCGGCGGTGATGACCTCCAGCTTGGGGCCCTCCGCGCGCCAGCCGTGCCGCAGCGGTGACAGCACGACGGTGACGCGGCCGGTGACGGGTGGCTCGGTCAGGTCGTCGAGGGCCGCGGCGATGCCTGCCTCGCCCAGGAGTTCCACGAGGCGCGTGGCCAGGCCCGGGCCCTCGACGGTGAGCACCACGCGCCAGCCGTCGGCCAGCCGGGTCCTGATGTGGGTGACGGCCGCGTCGGTGTCCCCGCGGAACCCCTCGACGGCGGAGACGTCGAGCTGGCGCGAGTGCACGGAGTCGGCCTCTGGGACGGCGGGGCCGGAGTCCTCATCGCCGGGCGCCGCCATGAACGGCGACAGCGACCACCAGCGGTGGCCGATCTCCAGCGCGTGCTGGCGCACGTCGCCCAGTGCCCAGTAGGCGGAGGCGCCGAGGTCGATGGGTGAGCTGCCGCCGCCGGCCGCCGCGGCCCAGGAGGCCTCGAGGAACTCCTGGCTGGTGGCCACCAGTTCCGCGGCCCTGGTGCGGATGAGTTCGGGCGAGGCGGCGAGGATGAGCGAGCCCTTGGGCAGCACGTCGACGAGCAGTTCGAGGCCGTCGACCAGCACGGGGATGAGCGCCTCCATGCCCTCGACGGCCTGGCCCTCGCCGACGCGGGTGAGCATGTCGCCCAGCTCGGGGTGCGCGGCGGCGAGCTTCTTCGCCCGGTTGCGCACCGCCGTCGTGAGGAGCAGTTCGCGGCACGGCGGCGCCACGATGACGTCCGCGGTCTCGCCGGTGGAACGCTGGTCCGCGACGGTGAAGTAGCGGATCTCGTCGACCTCGTCGCCGAAGAAGTCGATGCGCACGGGGTGGTCCGCCGTCGGTGGGAACACGTCGACGATGCCGCCGCGCACGGCGAACTCGCCGCGTCGCTCCACGAGGTCGACCCGGTTGTAGGCGGCGCCGGCGAGGTCTGCGAGCAGCGTGCCCAGCTCGTAGGTCTCCCCCACCGCGATGCGCACCGGTGCCATGTCGGCCAGGCCCTTGACCTGGGGCTGGAGGACGGAGCGCACCGGCGCCACGACCACCTGGGGCGTGGGCTCGTCGGCCTTGCCGGCGAGCCGGCGCAGCACGGCGAGCCGCCTGCCGACGGTGTCGGCGCGGGGCGAGAGCCGCTCGTGCGGCAGCGTCTCCCAGGCCGGGTAGTAGGCGACGTTCGCCTCGCCGAGGAGGCCGCCGAGCTCGCTGGTGAGCTGCTCGGCCTCGCGGTACGTGGAGGTGACGAGCAGGACGGTGCGGCCGCTCTCCTCCGCGATGGCGGAGGTCAGCAGCGGGAAGAACGAGCCGACGGTGGTGACGTCGAGGGTGGTGACGCCGGAGCGGCGTGCGTCTGCGAGCGTGTACTGGAACGCCTCGGATGCCTCGAGCGCCTGGAGGAGGCCTGGGTACTTCACTTGGTCAATCCTTCCACGGCCCGGGCGGGGGGCTGGGCGGGTGCGCCGTGAGCAATTGGATGGGGTCACGGCGCGACACGCCGCGAGTTCAGGGGGTGAGTGCAACAGATCTGAAGGGGATGTGTTGTGTCGGTCGCGGAGAAGCGTGG